>NZ_QSFE01000013.1:0-64107 GCF_003467145.1 Collinsella sp. AM44-11 | reverse complement strand
GTCGCTATTTAGGGCGTCCAAGATTTGGGACGCAGTTCAATATCCGTTCTAGCGGGCTTATTACGTCGGAGGTACCGGTAGTTAAATAATCTCAATTAATCTTTAAGTCCAAAGAGGTTATCGGCTTCATCGTCAGGCATATATTCCAGTACATCGCCCGGTTGGCAGTCGAGTGCCCGGCATATCGCGTCAAGAGTTGAAAAGCGCACGGCAGAAACCTTGCCCGTCTTGATGCGCGACATATTGACCTGGGAGATGCCCACGCGTTCCGCAAGCTCTTTGGATGAGATCTTGCGTTCGGCGAGCATGCGGTCGAGCCGCAGAATAATCATGGATTCCCCCTAGAGCAACTCGTCATCTTGTATTTGCAGGATACACCCGTACTGGAAGACGCTGGCAATCAGGCTAATAATCAGGCCTGCAAAGACCATAGAGAGGTCGAGGTGCTGGCCGCCAAGCGCATCCGTAAAGTTGCCGCCAAATCCTGAGAGTATCAGCCCCGTGACTATGGCACCAAGAAGCTTCACAGCAACGCCGCCAATAAGGAACAAATGTCCTACTTGACGTAGTATGCGGATGCATTCGAGGTCAAAGGGCCTGCCCGCCTTTTCAATGGCGGAGAAAAACCTGTATGCGCTTAGCACAATGGCAAGCGCAAGGCATGTCATCATGGCGCTCCCTATGGCAGTATGACCGTCGTGCGCGACAAGCATAAGAGGGGTCTGTTCATTGGCGCCGACGAGAGCGAGAGATGGCCCTTCGCCGGCATTAAGCTCTACGGATTGGAGGCAGAACCCTTGGGAGAGGCTAGGCAATATGAGTAGAAGCTCGATTGCAATGACTGCGAGAAGTCCCAGAGCGAGCGCTACGGCGGTGCAGATTGTGGCCCATTTGCAGATGTGAGCGAGCTTCCTCAGATCGGCTATTGCCTGTTCGCGGTTGATGGGTTCATTCGATTTGGATACGTTCCAGCGGATCATAGCTCCTCCAACCAATGTCTAGGATGATATTTAAATCTTATAATATACTTAATGATAAACGATAAACAATTACAGATTTGAGTAAGTTATGTTTGTAAGACGAATAGCGAGAGCTTATGGCATATTTAGGGAGTGAGAGTTTGGCACGTGGGGGATGGACGAGTATCGAAATTTCCCGCAACCGCGCAAGTGCTTCATCGGGTCTCCCTAATTCATATGGAAAAGGAGCTGCAAACGATTGGAAATAACCGCTGAGCGGTCGAAAACTACCGTTCACCGATAATTTCTAAACTGGTTCTAACTGGTATTAAGTCAAAAAGACCAATTCACAAATCTTCACAATGACCTGCATTTTTTCTACATGCCTTTTTTGGCCACCCTGCGTTGTTTAGACACAGAAAAGGTTCCGATCTTTCGTCAAAGTATTTCGAAACGGTTTCAAAACCGCAGGTAGAAGTGTTAATGAGCGGTAAACGGTCGATTTATCGCCGTGAGCGGTGCAAAAACGTTTTACTGCGTGAATCAGCGAAAGCGACCTCTTCTGTGATGATATAGTGACAACAACACGTCACGTGGTTACTACCAGTTGAGAGACCACTGGTCTTCAAAGAACGCTTTCCAAGAAGCTTTAAGGGCGTCCGCCCGCTGGCTTCCGAAAACATCGGACTCAGATCGTACACACCTTCGGAAGGGAAATTTGAATGGTTGGCTTTATTCTTACCGGTCATGGACAGTTCGCACCCGGCCTCGCAAGCGCTATCGCTATGGTCGCCGGTGATCAGCCCGCTTTTACCGTCGTTCCTTTCGAGGGCGACCAGGCTGCTTCCTACGGTGAGGACCTCCGCGCCGCTATTACCGCCATGCGCGAGGAGTGCGATGGCGTGCTCGTCTTTACCGACCTGCTTGGCGGTACCCCGTTCAACCAGTCGATGATGATCGCCCAGGATGTCGACAATGTCGAGGTCCTGACCGGCACCAACCTTCCCATGGTTATTGAGCTTCTGTTCCTCCGCGGTAACGCCACGCTCGCCGAGCTTGGCGAGCAGGCCGTGACCGTTGGCCAGACGGGCATCACCGCCCAGACGGTCGCATCCGTTGCCGGCTCCGACGAAGAGGATATCTTCGGCGACGAGGACGGCATCTAATGGCCGATTTCGGAGCCAACGTCCTGAGCTCCTCGGTCGCCCTTTTAGGCCTGCTTGTCATTATGGGCTTGATTTACACCATCTGGTCGCAAATCAACATGAAGAAGAAGCAGAAGTACTTCAAGGAGCTGCACACGGAGCTCAAGCCGGGTCAGGAAGTTCTTTTCGCCGGCGGTATCTACGGAACCGTCAAAGGCATCGAAGGCGAGAAGGTCCAGATCAAAGTCCGATCCGGCGCCGTTGTAGATGTTTCGCGTTACGCGATTCAGGAGATCAAGTAACTGTCGTCAGCAAATAACGAAAGGAAGCTGATCAACATGGCAGAACCCAACATTCTTCTTACCCGCATCGATAACCGACTGGTCCATGGTCAGGTCGCTACCCAGTGGAACTCCACCCTGGGCTCCAACCTCATTCTCGTTGCCAACGACGATGTGTCGACCAACACCATGCGCCAGAACCTCATGAAGATGGCCGCTCCCGCCGGCGTCGCTACTCGTTTCTTCTCTCTGCAGAAGACCATCGACGTCATTGGCAAGGCGAGCCCGCGCCAGAAGATCTTCATCGTGGCCGAAACACCGGAAGACGTGCTTACGCTCGTCAAGGGCGGTGTGCCTATAAAGAAGGTAAACATCGGCAACATGCACATGTCGGAAGGAAAGCGCCAAGTCGCCACCTCCGTCGCAGTTAACGACGAGGATGTCGCTGCGTTTAAAGAGCTGCAGGAATTGGGGGTGGAGTTGGAGATCAGGCGCGTTCCGAGCACGCCTGTTGAGGACACGAGCAAGCTCTTCTCGTAATCCTCGTGATCCACGTTGTCAGGATTGAAACCCTGACGTTCTGTACGTGATATCCAAAGTGCGTACATACATTTTGAAAGGAGGAGCAAGATGGAATACTCGATCATCCAGGTCGCTCTGGTCTTCATCGTCACGTTCGTCGCGGCAATCGACCAGTTCAACTTCCTCGAGTCTCTCTATCAGCCCATCGTCACCGGCGCCGTCATCGGTCTTATCCTTGGCGACCTCAACACCGGTCTTCTCGTGGGTGGTACCTATCAGCTCATGACGATCGGCAACATGCCGATCGGAGGCGCTCAGCCGCCTAACGCCGTCATCGGCGGCATCATGGCAGCCATTCTCGCTATCGCTACGGGCCTCGAGCCCAACGCGGCAGTCGGCCTTGCCATTCCGTTCGCTCTGCTTGGTCAGCTCGGCGTTACCCTGGTCTTCACGCTTATGTCGCCGCTCATGTCCTCCGCGGACAACATGGCCCACAACGCTGACACCAAGGGTATCGAGCGTCTGAACTACTTCGCCATGGCTCTGCTCGGCCTGATCTTCGCTGTCGTCGTCACCCTGTTCTTCATCGCTGGCGCTACCATCGGTCAGACCATCGCTTCCGCCATCCCGACTTGGCTGCAGACCGGTCTCTCCGCTGCAGGCGGCATGATGCGCTTCGTCGGCTTCGCCGTCCTGCTCAAGGTTATGATGAACCGCGATATGTGGGGCTTCTTCCTCATGGGCTTTGGCCTCGCGCTCATCACCGTTGCCAACGATTCGCTGGCAACCCCTGCCCTGCTCATCCTCGCTCTCATCGGCTTCGGCATCGCTTTCTGGGACTTCCAGCAGCAGACCGAGCTGAAGGGTGCAGCTGTTTCTGACGGAGGTGACTTCGAAGATGGCATCTAATGAGTATGTGATCCCGGAGCACTACGAGGATCTCACTCCTGCTCCGCAGCTCGACCAGAAGACCCTCAACAAGATGGCTTGGCGCTCCTGCTTCCTGCAGGCATCGTTCAACTACGAGCGCATGCAGGCCGCTGGCTGGCTCTACTCCATCATCCCCGGTCTGGAGAAGATCCACACCAACAAGAACGACCTCGCGGCTTCCATGAGCCACAACCTGGAGTTCTTCAACACCCACCCGTTCCTCGTCACCTTTGTTATGGGTATCGTGCTTTCGCTCGAGCAGAACAAGGTTGACATCCCCACGATCCGCGCCGTCCGCGTCGCCGCAATGGGCCCGCTCGGTGGTATCGGTGACGCCCTGTTCTGGCTGACGCTCGTGCCTATCACGGCCGGCATCACCTCCAACATGGCCATCAACGGCAACGCCGCTGCGCCGATCATCTTCCTGGTGATCTTCAACGTCGTCCAGTTCGCTCTGCGCTTCTGGCTCATGAACTGGTCCTACAAGCTTGGCACCAGCGCTATTGACGCTCTGACTGCCAACATGCAGGCCTTCACGCGTGCCGCTTCCATCATGGGCGTCTTCGTCGTCGGTTGCCTGGTCGTCACCATGGGTGGCACCCAGATCAACCTCCAGATCCCCAACGGCACCACCCGTGGCCTCTCCGCTACTACCGTGATCGTCTCCGAGAAGGAGGCCGAGAACTTCACCGGTATGGAGGGCATCGATACCGAGACCGCTGAGGCCGGTACCATTGCCATGACCGATGAGGACGGCAACGCCCTCACCGCTTCCGATGCCGACGGCAACGCTGTCGAGTGCGGCGTCACCGATCTGGGCAACGGCATGGAGTCCGTTACCTACGGCACCGTCACCGAGGATCCGGTCAACTTCTCTGTTGCCGACACCCTCAACACCATCGTCCCGAAGCTCGTCCCGCTTATGCTTA
Source organism: Collinsella sp. AM44-11 (assembly GCF_003467145.1). Lineage (NCBI taxonomy): Bacteria > Bacillati > Actinomycetota > Coriobacteriia > Coriobacteriales > Coriobacteriaceae > Collinsella > Collinsella sp. AM44-11. The sequence goes on along the minus strand of NZ_QSFE01000013.1, from coordinate 59,341 downwards.
CGCTGCTGCTTTACTACATGTTCGCTAAGCACAGCTGGACCCCGACCAAGGGCATTCTGCTGCTCTTCGTCCTGGGCATCCTGGGCGCTGGCCCGCTTGGTCTCTGGCCGAGCATCTGGTAAGGCTCTAGCTTGAGGGGTGTGTCCCTACGCGGCTCACACCCCGACCCCTTAAGCCATGTGTATGTTAAAAGCCGCGTGCTCGTAAGAGCGCGCGGCTTTTGTTTTCTTGATGAGTCGGGTGTTGCGGACTGATAATGCTTAACACCCTAGGTAGTTAGCCGAATTCGAGCAAAAGGGAGGATAGGATGGCGATCGGAGCGCGTAAGCAACCGCTGTACGATCAGCTGGTCGATATTCTGACCGAAAAGATTGACCATGAATATCGCGCTGGTGACATGATTCCTTCCGAGCGCGAACTTTCGGAGCGCTATGGTCTCTCGCGCACTACGGTACGCTTGGCTCTGCAGGAACTGGAGCGTTTAGGACTGGTGGTTCGGCAGCACGGTCGCGGTACCTTTGTGACTGACCGTTCGGCAAAAGCAACCAATCTTATGCAGTCCTACAGCTTTACCGAGCAGATGCGCGCGATGGGTCGAGAACCCGAGACCACGATTCTCGAGTTTTGCGAGATGGAGGCCGATAAGAATCTGGCCGAGCATATGGGATTGCGTATCGGTGATCGCATTTTTAAGCTTAAGCGCCTTCGTTCTGCCGACAACATGCCCATGATGGTCGAACGCAGCTATCTACCGGTTCGTCAATTTCTGTCCCTAAAGCGACCGCTGCTGGAGCGCAAGCCGCTTTACGATGTGATTGAGCAAGACTTTCAGCAAAAGATACGCGTGGCTGAAGAGGAGTTCTATGCGAGCATAGCCCGTCCCACCGACGCCCACCTTTTGGGAATTGTCGAGGGCTCGCCTGTGCTCGATTTGGTCAGGACTACGTATAACGAGTCAAACGAGGTTGTGGAGTATACACTCTCGGTTGCTCGTGCCGATCAGTTTAAATACAAGGTTTACCACCAGCGTAGCAACTAGTGTCCGCATCGTTTCCATATGGTGATTCTTTGCATTTAACTGGTTACTACCAGATAACCAACCGAAGTGTATAATTGCACGTCAGAGGATTACTTCTAGAGAGAGGTATTAGAAATGTTCGAGAAGAGTGTCGAGGAGCTCACCGAGCTCGGCGCCCAGATCACCACGGCCGAGATTGCTCAGCAGCCCGAGCTTTGGCGTGATACGCTCAACATCTATCGCGAGAACAAGGAGGCCATCGAGGCCTTCCTTACCGAGGCTCGTGCTATGGGCGAGGGCCGTCTGTCCGTTGTCTTCACCGGTGCCGGTACGTCCGACTATGTTGGCGATACCTGCGCCCCGTATCTGCGTCACGCCGGCAACACTGATCTCTACGACTTTAAGCCCATCGCCACGACCGACATCGTGAGCGCCCCGCGCGACTTCCTGCGCGCTGAGGATCCCACGCTCGTGGTTTCCTTTGCCCGCTCTGGCAACAGCCCCGAGAGCCTTGCCGCCGTTGCCGTTGCCAAGGAGCTCGTCCACAACGTCAAGTTCCTCAACATCACCTGCGCGCCCGAGGGCAAGCTTGCCGTCGAGTCCGCCGATGATCCCAATGCGCTGACGCTGCTCATTCCGCGCGCCAACGACAAGGGCTTCGCCATGACCGGCTCCTACACCTGCATGACCCTGCTCTCTACCCTCATCTTTGACGAGGCTTCCGACGAGCAGAAGGCCGAGTGGGTCGAGACCATCGCCAAGATGGGCGAGGAGGTCATCGCTCGCGAGTCCGAGGTTGCCGACTACCTCGCTGGCGACTTCAACCGCGTGACGTACTTGGGTTCCGGCTCCTTCGGTGGCCTTGCCCAGGAGAGCCAGCTCAAGATCCTCGAGCTTGCTCACGGTCTGGTCGCTACTTCCTACGACACCTCCATGGGCTATCGTCACGGACCCAAATCCTTCGTCGACGACAAGACCCTCGTGTTCGTGTTCGTCAACAACGACGCCTACACCCGTCAGTACGACATCGACATCCTCAACGAGATCGGTGGCGACAAGATCGCTCAGCACACCGTTGCCGTTCAGCAGGATGGCGCTACCGTCTACGAGGGCGAGTCCTTCACCTTTAAGGGCTACGAGGCGCTTCCCGAGGGCTACCTTGCTCTGCCGTTCGTGATGTTTGCTCAGGCTATCAGCCTGCTCAACTCCGTGCGCGTGGGCAACACGCCCGACACGCCGAGCCCCACCGGTACGGTCAACCGCGTGGTTAAGGGCGTGACGATTCACCCCTTCACCGCTTAATCGCGTCCCCCTGTAAGGGCGCCCGTCCGCTCATAACGGCGGGCGGGCGCTTTTTGTTATTACGTGGGCTGGGTATAAGCATCACCACAGTCAACTGCTTTAGAAGCAAGGAGTGCATATGAGCACGTACGCAATTAAGGCTGACAAGTTCTTCTTGCCGGCAGGCCCGCAACTGGGCGGCTATCTTATGGTCGAGGATGGCGTCTTTGGCGCCTGGCAGGCCGACGAGCCCTCTTGCGAGATTAAGGACTACACGGGATCGTGGATCGCACCGGGTATGGTCGATACTCACATCCATGGCTTCTACAACCACTCAACTACCGATAACGATCCCGAGGGCATCGATATCAGCTCGACCGAGCTCGCCCGTCGCGGTACCACCAGCTGGCTGCCCACGACGTTCACCGATGGCGTCGAGCAGATCAAGGACGCTTGCGCTGCCATCGCCCAGGCGGACGAGGGTCGCGGCCCCGACTTCTGCGGTGCTCGCATTCAGGGCATCTACCTGGAGGGCCCCTTCTTTACCATGAAGCACGTGGGCGCGCAGAACCCCGCTTATCTTATCGACCCCTCCGAGGAGGTCTTCGATCAGTGGCAGGAGGCTGCGGGTGGTCGCATCGTTAAGAGCGCCATGGCGGCCGAGCGCGACGGTGCCGCTGCTTATGCGGCTGCTCTGAACGCCAAGGGTGTGGTGACCAGCATTGGTCACTCCGACGCCACCTACGATGAGTGCATCGCCGCCATCAACGCCGGTGCCAGCTGCTTTACGCATACCTATAACGGCCAGCGCGGGCTGCATCACCGCGAGCCCGGTGTCGTGGGTGCAGCCATGTCCACGCCCGATACCTACGCCGAGATCATCTGTGACGGCAAGCACGTAAACCCTGCCGCCATCAAGGCACTGCTGCAGGCAAAGGGCTGGCAGCACACGGTGCTCATCACCGACTGCCTGGGTTGCGGCGGCATGCCCGAGGGCAGCTACACCAGTGGTGGCATGGACGTCATCATGAAGGACAACCTGTGCTGGCTCGCTGACGGCAAGAGCATTGCCGGCTCGGTGCTCACGCTTGCCCAGGGCGTCAAGAACATTGTCGATTGGGGCATCGCCAGCGCCGATATCGCCATTCGCATGGCAACCGAGGTGCCGGCTCGCTCTGCACACATCGAGGATAAGTGCGGCAGCATCATGCCGGGTCGCGACGCCGACTTTGTCGTGTTCGACCATGAGCTCACCCTCGTCGAGACGTATGTTGGCGGCCAGAGCGTCGGCAACGCCTTTACCGAGTAACGATAGAAAAAGACGGCGGGCCCGAAATTGCTCGGACCCGCCGTATGGGTTAAACGCTCAAAAGCACCTTAACAGTTACAGCTTGTTAGCAATCTTCTTTGCCGTGCGCTTAACGCCGGCCACAAGACCTCCCGCAGGATGCTCCTTCTCGTATGCTAGACGCTTCTCGCGCTTGGCGTACTCTTCGACGATGATGTCGCCATACTCGTCTTCGATCTTGTCGAAGAAGTCGACGGCGCCCTTAATTTCCTCAGCGGTCGGGTGTCCCTTTTGGACACCGCCGGCGAGCTTGAACGGTCCCCACGTATCAAAGCCGGGGCAGCCGTAGACACCCATAAAGATGGCCTGCCTCATGCGGCAGATGCCATCGATATCCTTGCCGTACCACTTGTTTTTGCCACCGTAGGTCATAAGGCCAAACACTTTGTCCTGCGGTTGCAGCACGTTAGTGAGCACGCGTGCCATATCTTTGTCGATCTCGGAGTAATAGATGCCCGTGGCGACACCGATCAGATGATATTCGTGCAGGTTGGGATACTCGTTTTTGCCGAGCGCTTTGACGTCGAGGGTATCGATCTCGGGGTGTGCCTCAACGATGGCGTCCACGAGCTTTTTCGTATTGCCGTGATGGCGCGAGGCGTAGAGGATGATGGTTCGCATAAGAAGGCCTTTCAGCTGTAATTGCATCAATGTCTGTATGGTACCCCGTTGCACGGCTGGGATACCGGACGCATCGATGAACGTGCGGGTTTGTCCTTTGGTTAGGGCCGAGACGGGTACTTGCGAGCAAAAAGCAGTTGTTCGAAAGGATGGGCAATGGAATACGCTCTCTCCAACGATTCGATTTCTATTAAGGTGTCCACGGCTGGTGGTTCGTTTACCTCGATTGAGGCTGGAGGTCGAGAGTACTTGTGGCAGGGCGATCCCGCCGTGTGGTCCGGCCAGGCACCGATTTGCTTCCCGATTTGCGGAGGCTTGCGCGATAACAGCGCCATGACGTTCGCCGGGCATCATGTAAAGCTCGCTCGCCACGGATTTGCGCGCAAACAGGAGTGGAAGCTGCTGAGCCAAAGCGAGAACGAGCTGACGATGTGCCTGGCTTCCGAGGATAACGCCGCGCTGCTGAGCGATTATCCGTACCCGTTTAAGCTTGTCGCTCGTTATACGCTCGAGGGGGATGCCGTGCGCGTCTCTTATGAGGTGACCAACGAGGGAACCGAGGACATGCCGTTCTTTATCGGCGGTCATCCCGGCTTTAGGTGCCCGCTCGATGAGGGCGAGGCCTATACGGACTACGAGCTGCGCTTTGAGAAGGACGAAGCTGCTGAGCTTTGCACTGCCGTCCCCTCGACTGGCTTGATTGACGTGACCAACCGCTCCAAGAGCCCCATGGTGGGAAAGACGCTGCCCCTGTCGCACGAGCTCTTCGATTTTGCGGAGACCATCTTTGACGTGCTCGAGAGCCGTCAGGTTACGCTTTCCAAGAAGGGCGAGGACAAGGGCGTTCGCCTGAGCTTTGAGGGCTTCCCATATCTCATTGTGTGGAGCAAGCCCGAGGGCGATTTTGTGGCAGTTGAGCCCTGGGGCGGTCTTTCGACCTGCTCCGATGAGGACGACGTGCTTGAGCATAAGCGTGGCTGCCTTGTCGCCAAGCCCAGGGAGACCGTCGTTCGCTCGTTCGCGATTGAGATTCTGTAATTACGTTTTGTCGACTCGTATCGCGAGGCACAAGGAGCCTGCGAGATAAGGAGCTAAAATGATCCTCACCGTTACGATGAACCCGTCTGTCGATACGCGCTATCAGCTCGATGAGCTCGTTATCGACGACGTCAACCGTGTGACGCCCGAAAAGACCGCCGGCGGCAAGGGCCTCAACGTGGCCCGTGTGCTGGGCCAGCTGGGCGACGACGTTGTGGCAACCGGCCTACTTGGTGGTCATATGGGCGCCTATATGGCCGAGCTCATGGATGCTAACGGTATTAACAATGACTTTGTGCCCATCAAGGGCGAGACTCGCATTTGCCTGAACATCCTCCACGCCGGCAACCAGACCGAGCTGCTCGAGAGCGGCCCGACAATTGCCCCCGAGGAGCTCGATGCCTTTACCGCCAAGTTTACCGAGCTTGCGGGCAAGGCCGATGTCGTCACCATCTCGGGTTCGCTGCCCCGCGGCGTCGAGGCGGACTACTATGCCAAGATCACGGGCATTGCCGAGAACGCCGGCGCCAAGGTGCTGCTCGATACCTCGGGTGCTTCGCTCGAGGCGGCGCTCAAGTCCGAAATTAAGCCCGAGCTGGTTAAGCCTAACCTGACCGAGATCAACGGCCTTCTGGGCACGAGCTTTACCACCGACGATGTGGACGAGCTCCGCGCCGCGCTCGCCTCTGATGCCCGCTTCTCCGATATCCCCTGGGTCGTCGTTTCCATGGGTGCCGCCGGTTCCGTGGGCTTCCATAACGGCCGTGCGTTCCGCGCCAAGACTCCCGATATCCCCGCCGTTAACGCTACGGGCTCTGGCGACTCCACTATCGCCGGCTTCGCACATGCGATTGCTGCTGGCGCGGATGACGAGACGGTACTGCGTACCGCCAACACCTGCGGCAAGCTCAACGCCATGGATCCCATGACCGGCCATCTGGTCATGGATCGTTGGGACGAGGTCTACAACGGCGTTGTCGTGACCGAGCTGTAAGAGCATGGGCGTCGGCCCCGGCATCGCTTGCTAGCTCATGTCGACGACGAGTGCAGTAACATTATGCCGGGGCGCGACGCCGACTTTGTCGTGTTCAGTCCCGACCTTACCCTGGTCGAGACGTATGTGGGTGGCAACAGCGTCGGTAACGCGTTTGCCGAGTAGCCGCCAAAGAAACGATCCGAGAGGGGATTTAGATGATTTACGGTGCACTGGGCGATATCGAGGAATACCGCGGAATGCTCAAGGGCCTCGACGTGCTGATCGACTGGCTCGAGGAGAATGACCCGGCAGAGCTCGAGGTTGGCAGCCATCCGATTCTGGGCGACAAGGTCTTTGCGAACGTCATGGCTCCCACGACGCGTCCCGAGGCCGAGGCTCACTACGAGACGCATCAGCGCTATCACGACCTGCAGATTGATGTCGAGGGTCGCGAGGCCTTTAAGGTCGCTACGGGCAGCCTGACGCTGGTCCAGGAGTTTGACGAGAAGGACGACTACGATCTGGTCGATTCCGACGCCTCGATCGCCGGCGATCTTGCCGACGATAAGTTTGCACTGTTCGTTGCCGGCGAGCCTCACATGCCCACGCTCGAGTTCCCGGGCGATGGCGCGCAGCCGGTCAAGAAGATCTGCTTTAAGCTGCTTGCAGACGCCTACTGGGAGGAGTAGCGAGCTGCTCGGCTGAGCTGGTCGTATGCTGGCGTGATTCCCTTGGAGGAGCGCGCTTGGGCCCCGCTGATTGCGGTTCCTTTGGGGATTGCGGTCGGCGGGGCTTTTTGTTGTTTGAGCTGGATTCATTGGAGCGGCCAAATTAGGCTGAACGACGCAGTTATTGAGACACAATTGATGCTAAATGGATTGAAGAATAATTAAAATAGCTGTGGATACGAGAAATAGCTAATTGATGGGAGCTCTTTATGGGACTCAGCACAACCGCTTTAATTCCTAGGCGCGCTTTCTTAGTGTTGGGGCTCGCAGCTGGTTCTGCTTGCCTCACCGCTTGCTCCGGTAAGGGGAGCTATGATGATGGCTACGCTGCGGGCTATGCTGCTGCTCAGGCAGACGCTGCCGGAAAAGAGAAAGATGGCAGCGGCGGGGACGGCGATATCCCCGTATCGGGTATTGAGTACACCATCACGGGGGCACAGCGCGGAGTAGAGCAGCTTGATCACAGTAAGTCGCTTTTGATTTTGAATGTAACTGCTAAAAATGTGTCGGACGATCTGCAAGATGCACATTTTGCAGGTAATGAAATTCTAGCATTCCAAGATGGAAAGGGGCTTAATTCGGGCGTGCTTGTGGAAGGCCTTGATCTTCCTGAATCGCGCCAAATACAACCAGGTGCCGTGCTTGAGGGTTGGCTTGCTTACGAGCTGATTGACGAAACGACGCCGGTTGAATGTGAAGCTGGCGGCCAAATCACATCCTCTGGTGATGAAAATGCTTTCTACGGCCTGACCAATCCGCAGACAATTGATTTGAGCACTCTTTAATCCCTGCTCATAGTATAAAAGCTGTCGTAATCCTCGCGAGGGGTCGCGCTTGAGCCCCGTTGATTGTGGTTTCCGCTTGGGAGGCCGCGGTTGGCGGGGCTTTATTGTTGAGTAGGGGGATGCCTTGCGGTGCAGCGATCGGATTGGCGGACGCGCACTCAAAATCGAAAACAAAAAAGCCGCCCGAAGGCGGCTATCTTGTGCAATGGAGCCAGCGACCGGGCTCGAACCGGTGACCCCCGCTTTACGAGAGCGGTGCTCTACCAACTGAGCTACGCTGGCGGCCATGTGGTGACGCAAGTGAGGCGTCAACGGCTGTCTATGATACGGGACATCGCACATCCGCGCAAGTGTTCTGACGGCTTTTCTCACTTTAAATGCACTAATATTGGAGACGCGATGTCTTGCTCTTACGGGTCTCAAACAGAATGGGGCTGCCATGGCTCAACCCAGGATCCTTCTTACACGTATCGATGACCGTTTCATTTACGGGCATGACGTTGAGCTGTGGAACGAAGCCGTGGGTTCCAACCTTGTCCTAATCGTCAACGATGAAATCGCGGCGGATTCGCGCCAATGGGCACCCATGAGGGTCGCGGCGCCAGAAGGCGTTTGGACGCGGTTTTTCTCGGTGCAAAGGACCGTCGATATCATTCATACCGCAACGCCGCGTCAATGGATCCTGATTATGGTGGCCTCACCCGCCGATGCGCTCGCGCTGGTTAAGGGCGGCGTGCCAATAACCAAGATCAGCATCGGCCATATGCAGGCGGGGGAGGGCAAGCGTTCTGTGACGCCTACCGTTGCCGTAGACAATACGGACATCGCCGCCTTCAAAGAGCTGCAAGCGCTCGGCATAGAGCTAGAAATCCGCTACCTCCCCAGTTCCGCCCCCGACCCCATCGGCAATCTGTTCAACTAATCCTTGGGGACGGAGGAAAACGGATCATTTTGCCCTTGCGAGGGACGCGTGCGATGTCGCCTGTCAAAAACTATGCCCATTTACTACGTTTGATCGGCTATCGCCGAGCATGTCGAATTTGAGAAAAACAAAACCGCAGGTAGACGGCTCGTGAATTAAACAAAAACTGGTGCATGGTCGAGCATCCCGGGCTAAACGTAGTAAATGGACATAGTTTTGATATGTCACCCATACAGTCACAGCGAAAATGAGCCCAAAAGATGAAAAAACGCCCGTCGGCGGTGGTGCCGGCGGGCGCTGCTGTGCGATATGTTGTGTTATGGGCTTAGTGTCTCATAAAGTGATATTCGATCACATTGCTGTAGGGGTGACCCGGGCCCACAATGCCCTGCGGGAACAGCGGCTGGTGCGGCGTGTCGGGGTACATCTCGGCCTCGAGGGCAAAGCCGGCGCCCCAGCCATAGTTGGCGTCGTCCTTGGCATGCTCGTCGCCCAGCCAGTTACCGGTGTAGAGCTGTACGCCCGGAGCGGTGGTGTAGTAGTCCAGCTCGCGACCGGTCCACATCTCCTCGACGTGCATGGCGCGGCGCAGATTACGGCCGTACTGATAGCCATCGATGCACAGACAGTGATCGTAGCCACGGGCCTGCTTAATCTGCGGGTCGTCGGCTTCCATGCCGGGGGCGACGGGGCGCAGCTCGCGAAAGTCAAACGGTGTTCCCTCGACCGGAGCAATCTCGCCGGTGGGGATGTTCTGCTCGTTAATGGGCAGGTAGTGGGCGGCGTTGGCGACAAAGAAATGTTCGCAGTCCATGCCGGCGTTATGGCCTGCAAGGTTAAAGTACGTGTGGTTGGTCATGGACACGTAGGTGGCGCGGTCGCTCTCGCAGCCATAATCGATGCGGAAGACGCCGGTGCGCGTAACGGTAAACACGGCCGTAAAGGTTCGGTTGCCGGGCAGGCCCAGCTCGCCATCCTTAAGCGAGGTGGTCATGCGCACGGCGTTATGGACCTCGTCGAGCTCAACATCCCACACACGTTTGTGCAGGCCGTGCTTAAGGTCGCTGTGCAGGTTGTTGGCGCCCTCGTTGGCGGGCATATGCCAGTCCGTGCCGTCGATGGCGATCGTGGCGCCAGCGGTGCGGTTTGCCACAGGGCCGATGGTCGCGCCAAAGCAGGCGGGGTTGTCAAAGTAATCCTCGAGCTTATCGAAGCCCAGCACCACATCGCGCACGTTGCCGGGAATGTCGGGCACATCGATACCAAGCACCGTGGCGCCATAGTCCATAATGCGAACGCAGATCTCGGGCCCGTCGAGGGTGTAACGATGAACGGGGGTACCGCACGGCGCGGTGCCGAAAAGCTCGGAAGTGATCATTTGGTTCCTAACATCGAGGTATTTCCGACAAACTGTAGCGCGAACAGGCGAGATTATCACTACACCCCACTAAAGCTGGGGGTATTTTTCTCAAAAAAGTGATGATTGGAGCTGTGCGGGCGTTCATTTTTGACGCGTACGAGTCTGATACAATTTGTTCGTTACTGTTTGAATGAAATGCGCGCAAAGAACGGCGAGGATTCATCGTGATTAAGGCAGAGCGACAGGATAAGGTTCGTCAGCTGCTCGAGGAGCAGGGCACGGTCTCGGTCAAAGAGATTTCGGATGCGTTGGGCGTTTCGGACATGACGATTCGCCGCGACCTCGAAGAACTTGCGAGCCTAGGCGAGATCGAGCGCGTGCACGGCGGAGCCCGCAGTGCACAGGGCCGTCCGCACGCTATGCTGCGCCATGAGTATTCGCACAGCGAAAAGCGCACCAAGCATGCCGAGGAAAAGCTGCAGATCGCACGCCGTGCTGTGGAGCTTATCGAGGAGGGCTCGACCATCTTTTTGGGTACGGGCACCACGGTTGAGCAGATGGCCTCGATGCTGCCGGCGTTTCGCCTGCGTATCGTGACCAATTCGCTTTCGGTGTTTAACCTGCTCGAGGCGCGCGAGGACTGCGAGCTGTGCCTTGTGGGCGGTATGTACCGTCGCCGCACTGCCGCGTTTGTGGGGCCGACGGCCGAAGATACCCTGCGTGCGCTGGGCATCGATGCGGCGTTTATTGGAGCCAACGGTATCTTGGACGGCGACGTATCTACGTCCAACATGGACGAGGGCCGTATCCAGCAGCTCGCCTTTAGCAAGGCAGACTCGCGTTATCTGATTGCTGATTCCAGCAAGATCGGCAAGCGCGACTTCTACACGTTCTGCCGCCTGGACAATTTGGATGCCGTGGTGTGCGAGCCGGATATTACTGTTGAGGATCGCGCCGCCATCGAGGAACACACGCAGGTCATCTGCTAACTAACGCTGCAGGCGGTACTTCTGTCCCCTGCCGGTGCCCTCAGCTGTAACCAGGCCTGTTTCAACGAGTTTTTTGAGGATGCGAAGTAGCTTCGAGCGGCTAAAGGTCACTTTGGCGGCAAGCTCACTTGTCGATTGAGGGCGTACTCCACTTAGCAGTCCGAATACGGTAAGTTCGTCGCCTTCGAGCCCGGGGTTATCCATGAGAAGGGGAAGTGTGACCACAATGGCGTTGTCCGAAACTTGAAAACGGGGCTTTTTGATGCTGCCTTTGTAGGTGTCTCGGATTCGCATAATGCCCGTTCCGAATGCCTCGATAAGGCCTAGGCGCAAAAAGACTTCGGCAAGAATGCCGTTACGTCTAACGGACAGCATGTCGGACAGGTACTCATCGACAGTCATGCTTGCTGGCAAGCCGCCTGGCGAGGCGACCTCCACGCGGTCGTCGAACATCGAGATGCGGATGTGCGCGGGAACATCCCAAGTCCTATGAACGATTGCATTGGTTATTGCCTCACGGAACGCCTCAAGTGGAATGAGCTCCTTGCGAATTCGCTCCATTCCCTTGATCTCTTCGTAGCAGTACTGAGTTTCAAATAGTTCAAGCGCGCTGTCAATTTCTGCTAAGACTGATGCATGCTCAAGAGTTTTGCGCTGTTTAATGAGATTGATGGTGTCACCAAACACTGCAATGTCGATGCCTGGGAAGCCGTTCTCGTCCGCGAGTAGCTCTGCTGCGTTATTGTAGGTCCCGGTCTCATCGAGCAGGCCGAGGGTTTTGAGAGTGTCGGTTGTGAACGACTCAAGCGAAAGCTTTGCTGTTAGGCGATTCTCTAAAACGGTGAAAGATAAATCTTGCTTACTTGCCGCGAGCTGTTCAAAGGAGAGGTTTTGACCCTCGAGCACAAGGCGCGAAAGGCCTAGGGTATCAACTGGTATGGTCGCGGTGTCATTGCGCTTGTATGCCTTCGATCGGTACAGGTAAGGCTTCGATCTGCCGGGAAAGACCGTAAGCTCTACGGTTGCATCGAACTCGTTGATTTTTAGGGAGTAATCGGGCTGGGGGATAATCGAATCGTTAATCTTGTTTTCGATATCTAGGCAGGTTTGCTTGGGGTTATCGAGGCCAACGGTTTTTCCGTCGTCATCGATTCCGAATAGGACGCGCCCGCCCGTGCTGTTTGCATAAGCGGAGACGGTTTTAAGGAACGAATTGGTGACGCTCTCCTTGAACTCAAGATCTTTAGACTCTTGCATCATTTTGCTCCGTTTTGCTTCAACTTGACACGAAAAATGACATGTAAAATTTTACACGTCATTTTGCACGTCAAAAGTATGACACGAAAAAATTGCGCATCATTTTGCGCGTCAAGGTGACGCAATATGACATGCAAGGGTGGATTTGACCATCTAATTGTCTCGATCCGTAACAGTTGGGGGTGAAAATCTCGGCTAGATGTTACAGATTGAGATCTATCGGCCCAGTCATTTCGTTCATCTTGATTCGTAACAGCTGGGGCTGAAAATCCCTGCCAGATGTTACAGATCGAGACAAACGACAGGCTCAGGCCCGGGCAAAACAAAAAAGGCCGCATGCGGCCCCGTGGAGGGGTTCACATGCGGCCGACAGGGGGTACGCGGCTTGAATTAGGCCATGAGCAGGCCGGTCTCCGCGACGTTCTTGTACCAGTACGCGCTGGCCTTGGGATAGCGCTTCTGGGTCTCAAAGTCGATGTAGAACAGGCCGTAGCGCTTGTTATAGCCGTTGGTCCAGGAGAACTGGTCCTGCAGCGACCACACAAAGTAGCCGTCGACGTTCACGCCGCCGTCGATCGCCTTGAGGATCCACGCGAGATGCTGGCGCATGTAATCGATGCGAGGGGCGTCGTCGATAAAGCCGTCCTCAAAGTCGTCCTTATAGCCCATGCCGTTCTCGGTGATGTAGATCTTCTTGTAGTTGGGGTAATCGTTCTTAATGCGCAGCAGCAGGTCGTAGAGACCCTCGGGATAGATAATCCAGTCCCAATCGGTGGTGCGCACGCCTTCGCGCACGCATGACTCACCCACGCCCTTGAGGAACCAGCGCGAGGAGCCCTTGTCGCCGGTGCCATTGTGGTTGATGTCGTTTTCGCCCTCGGCGGCACGCAGGAACTGACACTTGTAGGTGTTGACACCCAGGCAATCGTTGTAGGGGAGCGCGGCGGTCAGCGCGGCGATGTCCTCGTCGCGGACGTCGAGCTCGCCGCCGGCGATATGGGCCAGCTTGGTCGCAGCCTCCATGGTGTCGGCTGCATAGTGGCCGCGGAAGGTGGCGTCGAGTACCCAGCGGTTGTTGATGACGTCGGCCATGCGGGCTGCCTCGCAGTCGGCGGCGTTGTTGGGGTCGAGGGGATACTTGGGCTCAAGGTTCTGGACAATGCCGATCTCGCCCTCAAAGCCGCCCTCATGGAAGGCGACGACAGCCTTGGCGTGGGCCACCATCATGTTGTGCATGAGCTGGAAGGCCTTGTCCAGGCGGTACTTCTCGCCGTGCGGCCAGTTGCCGACGATAAAGCTGCCCTCGGCGGTCGCGGGAATCTCGTTAAAGGTAAACCAGTGCTTGACCTCGGTGAACTCGGCAAAGCAGAACTTGGCGTACTCGACGAAGGCGTCGATTGTCGTGCGCGTCAAGAAGCCCTCGCCGCCGTCCTGGTAGAAGGCCTCGGGCGTATCGAAGTGATCGAGCGTGACATAGGGGATAACGCCGGCTTTGTTGCAGGTGGCGAAAAGCTCGTGATAGAAGGCGACGCCCTCGGGGTTAATCTCGCCGGTGCCACTGGGGAAGATACGGCTCCAAGCGATGGAGACGCGAATACCGTTGATGCCGAAGCGCTGGCACAGGTCGATATCGACCGGATATTTGTTGTAGAAGTCGCTTGCGGGATCGGGGGAGAAGCGACCCTGAGCAGCCAGGAAATCGTCCCAGGGCACTTTGCCCTTGCCGTGCGTACGGGTCTCGCCTTCAACCTGGTAAGCGGCGGTGGCGCCGCCAAACACAAAGCCGTCGGGGAACTGCATGGGATTGGTCATGAGTCATCCTTTCTGTGGGATACGAATAGGGAGAGGTGCCCGAACTGGGGGTCCGGGCACCAACAGAGGGAGAAAACTAGTCGAGGTTCTCGCGGAGCCACTTGATGGCGCCAGCGGGGTCGCGAGTAAGGTCGATATATTCCTTACCGCGGGGAGCGAGCAGCTTAATGCCCAGGCGATCGGTGTCGGCCTTCATGTCGTTGTAGTAGCTACGGACCTGCGGGGCGAGCACGATAACGTCGTACTGATTCATGATGGCAGTGTGCTGGCCATAGGCGCCTGCGGAGGAGACGATGTTCTCTCCGGTCTGCGCAGCGCCTTCCTTAATGGCGTTGGCGAGCATGGCGGAGGTGCCAGCGCCGGCGCACAGGACGAGGACCTTCAAGCCATCAACACCCTTCTTGGCAGGTGCTGGGGCGGCGGGCTCGGGCTGGTCGGCGACAGAGGCGGTCTGCTCAATGGCGGGCGCAGGGGTGTTAGCGGCGATGGCAGCGGCGCCATCGGACTCGAGACCCAGCTCGGCGGCGCGCTCGGCTTCCTGGTCGCATAGCAGCTTATCGTATGCCTTTAAGAACGGCAGGTAGATGAGGGCGTCCAGCAAGATGATGATCGCGACAAATACCAGGGCGATGAGCTGGAAGTTCGTGGTGATGAAGATGCCAATGGGAGCAGGGGTGGCCCAAGGCACCACGAAGGAGAAGCCGTTCATGCCCACGTTATCGATAAAGAATTTGGCGACGCTCACGTTGACGCAGCCGGCGGCCACAAAGGGGATGAGCATGTAGGGGTTCAGAATCATCGGTGCGCCAAAGAGGAGCGGCTCGTTGACAGCAAAGGCTACCGGTACGATCGAGGCCTTACCGACGGCCTTGAGCTGCTTGGACTTCATAAAGAGAATCAGCAGAAGCGGTACGATGAACGTAGCGCCGGTGCCGCCGAACTCACCCACGAGCGACATGTTAAAGGTGAGGGAGTGGGCAGGGTGACCACCGGCCAGCAGAACCTGCAGGTTCTCGGCCTGGTTGGCAAGACGGATGGGATCAATACCCGGCTGGACAATCGAGGGGCCGTGGACACCGATGAACCAGAAGAACGCGGTGGCTGCCTGAATAAGGATGAGTCCGGGGTAGGTCTCTGCCGCAGTGAAGAGCGGGGAGAGCAGCTTGATGAGCAGCTCGGAGAACGGAACACCCATGAGGTTGCGCACGACCACATCGATGATACCGCAGATGATGACAGCGCCGCCAAAGGGGATGATGTCACGGAAGTTCTGAGCGATGGCGCCCGGGACCTCCTTGGGCAGCTTAATGGTCAGATCGCGCGAGACGCAGAACTTATAGACCCAAACGGTAATGAACGCCGCGATATAAGCGGAGAACAGACCGCGCGTGCCCATGCTGGTGCAATCGAAGACCGAAAGCTCGGAGCCGTCAAACTTGGTGGTGAACTGCGTAACTGCGAGCAGCAACATACCGCACTGGGCAGCCACCATGGTGGAGCCGTCGTTGAGCACCTTGCCGGCGGGCATGCGGCGGTTCATGGATGCCGTGAAGTTCTTGGCGGTGGTACCGGCGACCATGATGCCCATGACGCCCATGGTGAAGTTGTACAGCTTGTTGCACCAGTCGATGAGCGGCTGGGGAAGCGTGATACCAACTACGCCGGGAAGGGTGGCGATCAACAGAAAGATCGAAGAGGTGAGGACGATGGGCATGCACCCAAGAAATCCGTCCTTGATGGCCTGGAGATAGATGTTCCTCGAGATCTTCTCAAAGAACGGTTGATGCTTTTCGAGCATCTTTACGATGGCGTCCATGGAGCTCCTTTGCTGCTTGGCGCGCTATGCGTACGGATGGAACTTGTCGTCGATGGATGGTCAGGACTGCCCGGAAACCTTCCAGCTAGGGAAGGCGTTGCGAAATGACAACGTTGTCATTTCGTCAATGACAACGTAAGACATTATTGAAAGGGCAACAAGGATTTGCGGGTGAACGGTCGGTATTGTCCGGTAAACGGTAAATTTGAAAGCTGAGCAGGTAGTGTATGCTAGAACGCAGAGAACAATCGATAGGGAACCGACTGGAGAAGCAGTGGCAACGATGGACAAGAAAAACGTCTCAATGAACGATGTGGCGGTTGCCGCGGGCGTTTCCCTCAAGACGGTATCGCGTGTGATCAATGAGCCTGGCAGCGTGCGCGAGTCGACGCGCGATAAGGTCCATGCGGCTATGGAGGCGCTTGGGTTTAGGACCAACTTTGCCGCGCGTTCACTCAAACTGGGCCGCTACGGGTGCATCGGCGTGGTGATGTTCCACCTGTCTGGTGGTGCTGTAGACATGATCGACGGCATCGCCGACGCTGCTGCAGAGCGCGGCTTCGCGCTCACGATGATTAAAAAGCGGGCAGAGGAGGAGATGGGCCTTGCCGATGCGGCGCGCAGAATGTCGCAGCTTCCCGTCGACGGCATGATCTTCAACCTGCGCCAGATGGTCGACGACTTCGATTCCTTCGAGGCGCCCAAAGATCTCAAGACGGTGATTATCACGCCGATGGAGCATCCTAGCTGCTCTACTGTCAGTGACGATCAAGAGGGTGGCGCGCGTATGGCTTGCGAGTACTTATTGGATCGCGGGCACAAGAACGTGTATTTCGTTTCGGGTAAGAAAGAGTCGCTTTCGAGTCAATGTCGTATGAAAGGCTGGCGTGCGGCGCTCGAGGCGCGCGGCATCGAGCCCCCCGAGCCTTTGCAGGGCGATTGGGGCGCGGATAGCGGGTATGCTGCGGGACTCGCGCTTGTCAATAACCCCGACTGCACGGCTGTCTTAGCGGCCAACGACTGCATGGCGAACGGCGTGATGGTGGCCCTGCGCGATAAGGGGCTGAGTGTGCCCGATGATGTGTCCGTGATCGGCTTTGATGACGAGCTCTACAAGACGATACCCAATTCGATTTTGACATCGGTGAAGTTCCGTCACCGCGAGCTGGGCATCCGTGCGCTTAACGAGGTCGTTGCGGGCCTGGAGGCACCGAGCTCCAGAAGCCGCACACTTGTTTCGGGCGTGCTGGTCGAGCGCTCCAGCGTGAAAGACCTACGGGTGTAGCTTGCTCGGCCTGTTTGTCTCGATCTGTAACAGTTGAGGGCGAATTAGCAGGATAGATGTTACAGGTTGAGATTTTTCGATCCGGCCTATTCCGTTTGTCTCGATCTGTAACAGTTGGGACCCAAAAACTCGGCTAGATGTTACAGATTAAGATTGAGAGGATTGGCCGGTACGTTCATCTCAATCTGTAACAACTGGACGTCCAAAACCGGGTTTAGTGTTACAGATCGAGACAATCCAGCTCGGACACCCCGGTTCATCTCGATCTGTAACAGGTAGGACCAAAAAACTCGGCTGGATGTTACAGATCGAGACAAACGGCTCCTGACCAGCCCAAAAACAAAAAGACCGGGGGCGGCGCGCCGTGTGACGTGTCGCCCCCGGCTGAGAAATGGGGGACAGGATATGTGAGCGGAGCAATTTTGCTCGCCGCAAGCCGCTAGTCCAGACGACGGGTCTGCGCCACGTGCTTGTACCAGTAGGCGCTTGCCTTGGGCGTGCGCTTCTGGGTTTCAAAGTCTACGTAGAAGAAGCCATAGCGCTTGTTGTAGCCGTTGGTCCAAGAGAACTGATCCTGCAGGCTCCACAGGAAGTAGCCGCCCACGTTGACGCCCACCTCCATGGCCTTGAGCAACCAGCACAGGTGCTGCTCGATGTAGTCGATGCGCGGCTGGTCATCCACAAAACCGTCCTTGTAGGGGTCCTTGTAGCCCATGCCGTTCTCGGTGATGAAGATCTGCTTGTAGTTGGGGTAGCGCTGCTTAATGTAGACGAGCAGATCGAACAGACCCTCGGGATAGATGATCCAGTCCCAGTCGGTGGTGGGGATGCCGGGCTTGTTCACATGCTCGCCAATGCCCTTGACGCGCCAGCGGCCGGTGCCCTTCTCGCCCGTACCGTTGTGGTGCAGGTCGTTCTCGCCATCGTAAGCCTTGAGGAAGCGGCACTGGTAGTTGTTAACGCCCAAGTAGTCGTTGTAGAGCGCTGCCTCGCGCATAATCTCGAGGTCCTCGTCCAGGATCTCGATGGTGCCGCCCGAGATAGCCGCCAGGCGGTTGGCGCACTCGAGGGTGTCGGGCGCGTAGTCGCCGCGGAAGGTGGCGTCGAGCAAGAACTGGTTCTGCAGCACGTGCTCGTTGTTGGCGGCCTTGATGTCGGCGGGGTCGTTCTCGTTAAGCGGGTACTTAAACTCCAGCGACTGAATGACGCCGATCTTGCCCTTAAAACCACCGTTGTGGAAGGCCAGTACTGCCTTGGCGTGGGCGAGCATCATGTTGTGCTCGCACTGGAAAGCCTCGGCCAGATGCGCCTTGACGCCGCCGGGGAAGGTGCCCTCGATGTAGGTGTTGGAGGCGTCGGCCCAGATCTCGTTAAAGGTGAACCAGTAGGTCACCTGGTCGGCGTACTCCTTAAAGCAAAAGGTGGCAAAGTCCACAAAGGCGTCGATGGTCTCGCGGTTGAGGAAGTCGCCCTTCTCAAAGAGGGGCAGCGGCGTGTCAAAGTGATGCAGCGTGACAAACGGCTCAACGTGGTGCTTGTGGCACTCGGCGAAAAGGTCATGGTAGAACTGGACACCCTCGGGGTTGATTTCGCCGGTTCCGTTGGGGAAGATGCGGCTCCAGGCGATGGAGAGGCGAATGCCGTTGATGCCGAACTCCTCGCACAGCTCCAGGTCGACGGGGTACTGGTTGTAGAAGTCGGAAGCGGGATCGGGAGAGAAACGGCCCTGGGCCTCCAGGAAGTCGTCCCAGGCAACCTTGCCCTTACCGTGAGTGCGGGTCTCGCCCTCTACCTGGTAGGCAGCGGTGGCGCCGCCAAAGACAAAGTTCTCGGGAAACTGCGCAGGCGGGTTGGTGACGCTAGCAGGGTTAACGGACATGATGATCCAATCGTCTAAATCGAAGGGCCAGCCGGTCTTGGATGGTCGGCTGGCCCTGAGCGTTACTTACTTCGAGAGTTGCTCGCTTACGAAGGCGAGAGACTTGTCGCCGTTCTGGGAGAGCTCGATGTACTGCTTACCGCGGCAGGCGACGCACTTGTTGCCCACACGCTCGCAGTCTTTCTGCAGGTCGGCCAGGTAGCTGGCGGCCTGCGGGGCCAGGACGACCAGGTCAAAGTCGGGGAGCATGTCGACGTGGTTGCCATAGGCCTCGGCAGCGGTCTCCAGATCGATGCCGCGCTCCTTGGCAGCCTTGGCCAGCGCGTTGGCGAGCAGGCCCGAGGTTCCGCCACCCTGGCAGAGCACGAGCACGCGCTTGCCGTTGAGGTCGCTGGCGGTCGTTGCCTCGGCAGCGGGTGCTGTGGAAGCGGTGGGGGCGTCGGCCTTCACGGCCTCGGCTGCGGCACCGGCGGCAACGCTCTTGGCATCGGCCTTGCCCTGGAAGGCGTCGTTGAGCTTGGCGGCCTTCTCGGCGTTCTTGGCGGCGAGCTCCTCCTGGGAGATCTCGGCCTCCTCGGCGCACTTCTGGGCGTCATAGGCACGGAAGAACGGGTAGTACAGGGCAAAGTCGACGATCAGGATGATGGCGAGCATCACAAAGGCGAGCGGCTGGAAGCCCAAGCCCATGATGGTGCCGATGGGGCCGGGGACGGTCCAAGGCAGGGTGTACATAAAGCCGTTCATGCCCAAGAAGTCGATAAAGATCTTGAGGATCCAGATGTTGGCGATCGGAGCAAAGACAAACGGGACAAAGAAGACGGGGTTGAGCACGATGGGTGCGGCGAACAGCAGCGGCTCGTTGACGGCAAAGCACACGGGGACGATGGCTGCCTTACCGACGGCACGCATCTCCTGGGATTTGGCCAGGAAGCAGAACATAAAGACCAGGACGAGCGTGGCGCCGGTGCCGCCCATGCAGACGACGAAGTACTGGGCACCCTGGGTCAGGACAGCGGAAGCGTGCTGACCAGCCTGGAATGCAGCCAGGTTGTCGGTCATGTTGGCAACGAGGGCGGCGGCGATGGCGGGCTCGACGATTGAGGGGCCGTGGACGCCCACGAACCAGAAGAGGCTCATAGCGCCGTAGATGACGGCGAGGCCGATGTAGCCGTCGGCAGCGGTGAACAGGGGCTGGAACACTTGGATGACGCCCTGGGCAAAGCAGAAGCCAAAGGCAGCGCGGAAGACGATGTCAAAGACCCAAAAGACGGTGATGCAGACGGAGAAGGGGATGATGTCCTTAAAGGTCTGCGAGATGTTGGGCGGAACCTGCTCGGGCATCTTGACGGTGATGTTGCGCTTAATGAAGAACTTGTAGATGATGCCGGTCACAAACGCAGCGATAAAGGCGGTCAACAGGCCCTTGGAACCAAGGTAGGTGGTGTTGAAGCCGCTGGCAGCGTCCGTGGCGATGGTGTCGCTCGAAAGGAGCAAGAAGCCGATGATGGCCGCGCACATGCACGAGATAAAGTTGATCTGGTTGTTCTTGGGCAGGTCGCGGTTCTGGGCGTCGGCGAAGTGCTTGGCCGTGGTGGCGGCACAGGCGATGGCCAGGATGCCCATGGAGTAGTTGTAGCACTTCCACAGGGCGTTGTTGATGTCATCGGGCCAATAGAAACCCCAGATGTTGGGGACCGAGGCTACCAGGCAGAAGATGGACGAGAAGATGATGATGGGGATGACGGAGATAAAGCCGTCGCGGATCGCCTTGAGGTACTTGTTGCGGGCGATCGCGTTGAAAAAGGGCTGGCCCTTTTCGATGATGGCGATGAGTTGCTCCATGCAATGCTCCTAAGAGTCGGTGGGTTAGCAACGATGGTAGCTTTTGGCGTTCGGTTGCCAAAATGTTGACGTTGCCATTTTGCGACACAAAAAAAGACGCGAACCAGTGGTTCCTATGCCTGCGAACCATCGATTCCTTACGCGTAAACGTTTGAGCCGCCCGGTGGCTCTGTATTTGCGCAATGGCAACGTTAACATTTGGGCGACAAAAGCCGTTCGGGGAAGCAAGATTGTCGGTGAACGGTAGGTTTTAGGTGGTAAACGTATTGTGGGGGAGGTGTTGGATATACTTGAAGGCGTTCATTTGACTGCGTAGGGTGCCGCCAATGGCATCGTTGACATAGAAAGATCGACCTATGGCCGCTGTTAAAAAATCGGTTTCCGTTAAGGACGTGGCGCGTCTCGCGGGCGTCTCGGAGCAGACGGTCTCGCGCACCGTGCACGATTCGCCCAGCGTGCGCCCCGAGACCAAGGAGCGCGTGCGTGCCGCCATGCGCGAGCTGGGGTATCGTCCCAATTTTGCCGGTCGATCGCTGCGCCGCGGCAAGTTTAAGACCGTCGGTGTCGCCATGTTCAACATTACCGGCACCGGCAACCTCGACCGTATGGAGGGCTTTACCGCTGCGGCCGACAAACACGGCTATGCCATCACCCTAACTAAAGTAGACGGGCATCCGTATACCCTCGAGAGTGCATCGTCGCGCATGAGCGCACTTCCGGTGGATGGCATGGTTGTGATCATGAATCGCATGCCGGCGGACTTTGGCACCTTCGAGCCGCTGCCCGGTATGCAGACGGTGCTCGTTACCATGCTGGAGCACCCGCTCTGTTCAACGGTCGATAACGACCAGTTCGATTGCTCGCGCCAGGTGGTCGAGTACTTGCTGGTGCAGGGGCACAAGACCGTGCACTTTATCTCATGCCCCGAGCGCTCGCTTTCGGGCATGCAGCGCGAGGAAGGCTGGCGTGAGACACTGCGCGCACATGGTATTGAGCCGCCGCGACTCGTCCGTGGCGATTGGACGGCACAGAGCGGATATGCTGCCGGTCAGGCTCTAGCGGACGATCCGACCTGTACCGCCATCTATGCTTCCAACGATGCCATGGCCTACGGCTGCATTCGCGGGCTCGAGTCGCGCGGGAAGCGCGTGCCCCAGGACGTGAGCGTAGTGGGTGTTGACGATAGTCTGGGCGACATCGTGCCCGACCGTCGCCTGACCACGGTGCGCTTTGACAACAAGCGCGTCGGCATGTGGGCTGTCGACAAGATTGCCGGCGCCGAGGGGGGTGCGTCTGGCGTGGAGCACATGCTGATCCCCGGCATGCTCGTAGAGGGTGATACGGTGCGCGATGTACGCTAGGGTGTGGACCTGTTTGGGTTGCCACTAATTGTGTTCGATATTGTTCGCATTGGTTTAAAAACCGTTCACGGGCGAAAATCGACCGTTCATAGCTCGAAATTGCGTTTTGCATTGTTCTGTTTTGTTTGAATGTTAATGTTTCTGTCATACACAACGCAGCGCGTATGCCCGGACGCGATGCTCTCCATTGGTTCATATGTGAAAGGAACGCAATATGGCAACCAAAGAAGAAATCTCGATGGTTGGATTCGAGATCGTCGCATACGCGGGTGACGCCCAGACTGATCTGCTTGCAGCGCTCGATGCTGCTCGCGAGGGTGATTTTGAGAAGGCCGAACAGCTGCACAAGGATGCGAGCGATGCACTCATTGGCGCCCACGACACGCAGACCAAGCTGCTTTCGCAGGAGGCCGGCGGCGGCGAGATGGAGATGACCTTCATCATGGCCCACGCTCAGGACACCCTCATGACCACCATGATCTTGGAGAAGCAGACCCGCTTTACCATCGATGCCTACAAGCGCATCGCTGAGCTCGAGGCCAAGCTCGCCTAACGAACCCTCACAACCTCGTCCCCTTCCAAAAACCCTGCCGCTATCCGCGGCAGGGTTTTTTGTATCCCACCTATCTAGGTTGCGGCGAAATAGGGGCCGACAGCCCCAAATGACCCGCTTTTCCCGTCCCCGGAGGATCGGTTGGCAGCGCTCGCCACGAAACTGGCTCATCTACTACGTTTAACCCGACACCCTCGAACACACCCGCGTTTCATGAAAAATCGCAGGACTTCTACCTGCGGTTTTGTTTTTTCGCTTTGTGGCATGGTCGGGGATGGGCGGTTAAACGTAGTAGATGGGCCCATTTCATGGCGGGCGGATCATGCAGCAGCTTGTTGCGCCTCCTGCCGTTCGGTTTTTCGATGGGTGGGTATACTTTCCACCGCAATACAGGCCGGAATGAGGAGGTATCCAAATGCCGGACAACGGATCAATTCAAAAAAGAGACGCGTATGAGATGGCTCATGGGCGTCCTGTCCAGATAACCGAGCATACGACGGTAACCGAGCTGCAGCCCAGCCTGTCCGATGTCGTGTGCGCAAACAAAAAGCTGCAGATTGGCTTTATCGTTGCGCTCGTGGTGCTGGCGCTGCTGTCGGGCTTTGTAGCTCGTCCGCATTTTGCCGATACCAAGACTTGGGACTCCACCATCGAGGTCATCGATCAAAAGAAAGGTAACGTACTGGCGCTCACGACCTCGTGCGTGGCGCTATCTGCGGGCATTACCGCGCTGCCGGGTGATACGGGAACGCCGGTTGCCGAGCAGCTCGCGCAGCTTTCAGGCAACTTGGGCATCGTGCTTGCCGTGCTCTATCTCGAGAAATATCTGCTGACTATTTTGTGGTCGGTTGGCCTAGGCATCTTAATCCCGTTTGCGTTGGTGCTCTTTGCGGTGTCGCTTGGCATTCATGGGCGCTGGAGCACGAGCGCCGTCCTGCGCCGCGTGGCGACTCGCGTGCTGGTGGTTGCCATGATCGGCATGGCGTTGGTGCCTGCAAGCGTATGGGTGTCGCAAAAGGTCGACGAAACGTATCGAGTGAGCATCGAGGCAGCCGAGCAAAAGGCGGCCGACGCTGCGAGTGCGGCAGATAGCGACAGCTCCAAAGCAAGCAAGAAAAAGACCGAGTCCACAGAGTCCAAGAACGTGCTTGAACAGCTTGCCGACGGTGCCTCGAGCCTGGTCACGTCGGTAACCAGTGGTGCCAAGCAAATGACCGATGAGATCGTGCAGCAGGTGACCGATTTGATCGAAGGCGTCATCGTGATGATCGTGACCTCGTGCGTTATCCCGCTGCTGGTGCTTGTGGCGTTTCTGTGGCTGGGCCACACCCTGCTGGGGATTGATATCTCCGGTCCCGCGAACTATCTGACGGGTCGTTTCTTGAGCGCTCCGTCCAAACATGCCAAGAAGAACAGGCAGTCTGAGTAGCTAAAACAGCTGTATATACCGGGGAATACCGCCGAAGGGGCGGCCGAGACACGTTCTCGGCCGCCCTTTTGTTTGTTGAACACATGGTCGCTACGTCTGCGCCGGGCTCAAACGGTCGGCAATCAACCGTAAACGGTATTTGTTCAAAAAAGAACAAAGTTAAACAAATAATGGTTGCAACCTATGTTCGAATGTGTTCAAATAAACATGAACAGTGAAGAACCGCACATTCAGATGCCCGGATCTGAACGCGATTCAACACTTCCAAACAGAAACTACGCACCTGCGTATCTCTCAAGGAGGATGTCATGAGGGTTGTAATCGCTTCCGATGCCGACGGTATGTCGATGAAGGAGTCCATCAAGGAGATGCTCATCGCCGACGGTCACGAGGTCGTCGACTATTCCGAGACCCCTGCCGCGGACTTTGTCGATTCCGCGACCGCCGTTGCCAAGGACCTGCTGGAGCACAAGGATTCCCAGGGCTTCGCATTCGATAAGTATGGCGTCGGCTCCTATATGGCCGCCGTCAAGATCAAGGGCATGGTCGTCGCCAACATTTCCGACGAACGTTCCGCTTACATGACCCGCGAGCACAACGGCTCGCGCATGGTCACCATGGGCCCGGGCGTTGTGGGCACCGAGGTCGCCAAGAAGATCGCCCGCGAGTTCCTGCGCGCACAGTACGCCGGCGGCCGTCACCAGATCCGTGTCGACATGCTCAACAAGATGGCCTAACGAGAACCACCGAGAACTCGAACTTCTACCTCAACTTGTGAATTCAGACGAAAGGACGTTCTGATGAAGAAGACCATCGCAATCGGTTGCGACCATATCGTTACGGACGAGAAGATCTATCTGGCCGACCGCCTGGAGCAGGCTGGCTACAAGGTGCTCGACTGCGGCACCTACAGCCACACCCGTACGCACTATCCCATCTACGGTAAGGCCGTGGGCGAGGCTGTTGCCAGCGGCAAGGCCGACTTTGGCGTGGCCCTGTGCGGCACCGGCATCGGCATCACCAACGCCGTCAACAAGGTTCCCGGCGCCCGCTGCGCGCTGGTTCGCGACATGACCTCTGCCCTGTATGCCCGTCGCGAGCTCAACGCCAACATCGTGGGCTTTGGCGGCAAGATCACCGGCGAGTTCCTGATGGCCGATATCATGCTTGCCTTCCTGGAGGAGCCCTACGAGAAGACCCCCGAGCACGATGCCCTGATCGCCAAGATCGATGCCTGCAATAAGGCCGACGCCGAGGCTCAGTCTGACCCGCATTTCTTTGACGAGTTCCTCGAGAAGTGGGACCGCGGCGAATACCACGACTAAGGGGGTTCCGGCGTTTTAACAAACGCCGGACCGGCCGACGCTGCGAAGCCATCTGGCGGGCAATCTGCCGCTCAGCTTCGACGGCATGACCAGAAGGTCAATGCCGTCTCGCTTCACGGCACCTTGCCTCGCCAGCTGGCTTCTCGCTGATGTCTGAGTGGCCTGTGGGGTTACCGCTGTTGTTGCGAAGCCTTTTGGTTCAGCAAGCTGCTCCGATAACACGTTTGCTTGCTTGGCTTGAGTGCTTCGTTTTGGCGGTACCCGGCATTCTGTAGCTTTTCAATTGACGGCTCGCGTTTCTGTGAGGGGGCGCGGGCCGGTTTTCTATCAGCCCTATTGACTCGGCGGGCTGGCGTACGAAAGGGAAGGCTCCTATGGAGTTTGTTCTTGATAACGGTTCTGTTCGTGTGACACTGAGCACGGCTGGCGGATCGTTCACTTCGATTAAAGCCAACGGTCGCGAGTACCTGTGGCAGGGCGATCCTTCGGTCTGGTCGGGCCAGGCGCCCATTTGCTTTCCGATTTGCGGCGGCCTTCGTAACGGTCGCGCGATGACCATGGGCGGCCGCGAGGTCAAGCTTGCCCGCCACGGCTTTGCCCGCAAGCAGGAGTGGAAGCTCGAGGAGCAGGGTGACAACATGGTTGCGCTGAGCCTAAGCTCTGCCGACCACGCCGAGCTGCTCGAGCAGTATCCGTATCCGTTTAAGATTGTTGCTCGTTACACGATCGATTCGGAAAAGGTGGCCGTGTCGTACGAGGTGACCAATGAGGGCACCGAGGACATGCCGTTTTTTGTGGGTGGCCACCCCGGCTTTAAGTGCCCGCTCGACGAGGACGAGTCCTATGACGACTATGAGCTTCGTTTTGATCAGCGTGAGGCCGCCGAGCTCTGTACTGCCGTTCCCTCGACGGGCCTGATTGATGTCGAGCATCGCAGCAAGAACCCCATGATCGGTCAGAACCTGCCGCTGACCCACGAACTCTTCGACTTCGCGGAGACCATCTTTGACGTGCTCGACAGTCGCGTGGTTACGCTGACCAAGAAAACCGAGGACAAGGGCGTGCGCCTGACGTTCCCTGATATGCCATACCTGATTGTGTGGAGCAAGCCCGAGGGCGACTTTGTGGCCGTGGAACCGTGGGGCGGCCTGTCCACCTGCTCCGACGAGGACGATATTCTGGAGCACAAGCGTGGCTGCCTGGTTGCCAAGCCGGGGGAGACCGTCACTCGCGGTTTTGAGATCGAGATCCTTTAACGAGCTATCGTATGTTTGGGGCTGCGCGTGTCGTGCCCCGGAAACAGGAGTTCAACATGATTCTGACCGTTACCATGAACCCGTCGATCGATACGCGCTATCAACTCGACAAGCTGATTATCGACGACGTGAACCGCGTGACGCCCGAAAAGACCGCTGGCGGCAAGGGCCTCAACGTGAGCCGCGTGCTGCTGCAGTTGGGCGACGATGTGCTCGCGACCGGTCTGCTCGGCGGCCACATGGGTGCCTATATGGCCGAGCTTATGGATGCCGACGGCGTCAAGAACGACTTTGTGCCCATCGCCGGTGAGACGCGCATTTGCCTGAATATCCTGCACGAGGGCAATCAGACCGAGCTGCTGGAGAGCGGCCCGCAGATTGCTCCCGCCGAGCTCGATGCCTTTACGGCCAAGTTCGCCGAGCTTGCAGCGAAGGCGGACGTTGTGACGCTTTCGGGCTCGCTGCCGCGTGGCGTCGATGCCGGCTACTATGCCGAGCTCGTCAAGATCGCCGAGGAGGCGGGCGCCAAGGTGCTGCTCGACACCTCGGGTGCATCGCTGGAGGCCGCGCTGGAGTCTGACGCTAAGCCTGAGCTCGTAAAGCCCAACCTGACCGAGATTAACGGCCTGCTGGGTACGTCCTTTACGACTGATGATGTCGATGCCCTGCGCGAGGCGCTTGCCGCCGATGACCGCTTTGCCGGTATCCCCTGGGTTGTCGTTTCGATGGGGGCTGCCGGTTCGGTGGGCTTCCATGAGGACCGCGCGTTCCGCGCCAAGACGCCCGCGATTGCGGCTGTGAACGCGACGGGTTCCGGCGACTCGACCATCGCCGGCTTTGCGCATGCCATTGCTGCTGGTGCCGACGATGTCACGGTGCTCAAGACCGCCAATACCTGCGGCAAGCTTAACGCCATGGATCCCAAGACCGGCCACCTGGTCATGGACCGCTGGGACGAGATCTACAACAACGTTGTCGTGACTGAACTGTAGAGTTACGGCGTTTTACCAAACACCGTAACCAGCCGACGCTGCAAACCCGCCAGAGCGGCAATCTGCCTTTCAACTTCGACGGCATGATCAAAAGATCAATGCCGCCTCGTTTCAAGGCACCTTGCTCGCTCTGGCGGGTTTTCGCTGTCGTTGCCAAAACATCGACGTAATTATTGGGGACGCTCTTTAATGACTGGTCGTTTAAGAGCGTCCCCAATGACTAAAGAGCGTCCCTAATGACTACACTCAAAAACGGCGCCCGTCGGCGATGTTGCCGGCGGGCGCCGTTGTCTTGAAGACGAAATGATCCGTTTTCCTTCGTCCCCAGGGGATCATTACAGTGAGTCGATAAAGCGCTGCTGGGCGGCGCGGCCGGCTTCGTTCCACTTAAAGACGCCGGCGTTGTCGAGCACGTGACCAAACACCACGCCAACCTCCTCGTGCAGGATATCGATGGCGTTATCTGCCGCAAGCTCGTCGGCGCGGCGGGCGTAGATATCTTCGGCCCATGCGGCGTGGCTACGGCAAAGATCGTCGCCCTCGAGCGCGCCGACAAGGTCGTAGTTGGCATCGGCCTTGGCCGCCAGCAGGTGCTCGCGGACGGCGCCGAGCTCGGAAACCAAGCGCGGCGGCAAAATGGCCAGGCCCATGACCTCGATCAGGCCGATGTTCTCCTTCTTAATATGGTGATACTCAGCATGCGGATGGAACACGCCCAGCGGATGCTCGTCGGTCGTGATGTTGCAGCGAAGCGCCAGGTAGGCCTCGTAGATCTCGCCGCCTGCATTGCCGCGGGAGTCGACGCGACGAATAACGGGCGTCACGGTGTTGTGCGCTACGCCGTCGGCTGTGTGCGCGATGACACCCGCCGACTCATCGGTCCACTCGCGCCAGGCGAGGATAATCTTCTCGGCAGCGTCGAGCAGCTGAGCGCGGTCATGCGAGCGCAGGCGCAGCACCGAGAGCGGCCACTGCAGCACAGTGCCGGTGACCTGGTCAAAACCGGGCACGCTAAACTGCGAGACCTCGGCGGCATGCATCATGGGGAACTCGTGCGCGCCGCCCTGGAAGTGGTCGTGCGACAGAATCGAGCCGCCCACGATAGGCAGGTCGGCGTTGGAGCCGATGAAGTAATGCGGGAACAGGTCCACAAAGTCGAGCAGGCAGGTCAGGCCCTTGCGGTCGACGTGCATCGGACGATGCTCGGAGCTCATGGCAATGCAATGCTCGTTAAAGTACGCGTACGGGCTGTACTGGAAACCCCAGCGCTCGCCGTTGAGCTGGATGGGGATAATGCGCAGGTTCTGGCGAGCGGGGTGAGCGCCGCCGTCGGCTGCGGCGGAGCGTCCGGGATAGCCCTCGTTTTCGATGCAGAGCTGGCAGGCGGGATACTTCTCGCCCGTGTTCTTTGCGGCACCAGCCGCGGCGATATCGCGTGGGTCCTTCTCAGGCTTGGAGAGGTTGATGGTGATCTCAAGATCGCCCCAGTTGGTGGGGGTGCTCCATTTGATGTTGCGCGCGATGGCGGCACGGCGCACGTAGCCGGCGTCGCAGCACAGGCCGTAGAACCAGTCGGTTGCGGCGCGGGGCTCGTTGACGCCCATACGTCCGTTGAACTCCTCGTTTACAACCGAAGGCCTCGGCATGAGCGCACCCATGATGCGCATGGCGATGCGGTCGCGGCCTGACGCCGTGTCCTCGGCGGCACCGTTGGTAACGGCGGCCTCGGAAAGCGCGGCAAGCGTGCCCTCCAGGTCAAAGTCGGGGAGTGTATCGGGGTGCAAGAGCGAAATCTTCTCGGTCTTGAGTGCCCAAGCCATGTCGAGTGCGGGGCCCGTGGCGCCGATGCACTCCAAAATGGTGTTGTATGCCCAGATCCGGTCGTCCTGGCCGATCATCGATCGGTGGATGGCGTACTCGATCAGGTTCTGCGCGGCCTCTCGCACGTCAGTCATTACAGCCATGCCGCGTAAGCCCCCTTGTCAGAGATGGCGTAGTGACGGGCAGAGCCCTCGCCCAGCCAGCCGTTCATCTTGGCAATGAAGGTGTCGACCAGATCGAGCGGCACGAAGGCCTGGATGGTGCCACCAAAGCCGCCACCGTGAATGCGAACGGCGCCGCGGCCGTCGAGCACGTGCTCGGCCAGCGCCAAGGCATACATGGAAGGCTGTTCAGATCCCAGCTTGGCAACGACATTCTGCAGGTACATGGCAGAGCTGGCGCCGGACTCGCGCGTCAGGACCAGGAACTGGTTAATGTCGCCGGCGTTGAGCGCTGCCCAGCGCTTGTCGGCCAGGCCGTTCTCGTACCAGTAGTGAACGGCGCGCAGGCAGGCGCGGTCGCCCAGCTTGGCGCGCAGCTCGGGGAGTTTAGCGTCAAAGTCGGCAACGTCGACCTCGCACAGGCGTGCCTTGCCAAACTCGGCGGCGACGTCCTGCATCTCGCGCGGAACGGCGGCGTAGTCGTCGGTAGCTGCCACATGGTCGGCGCCAACCTTAACGAGCACAAGCGCATAACCGTGATCCTCAAAGTTGAGCTCGAGCTTCTGGGTTTTAGGCTGAGCCTGGTCCTCAAAGTCCATGTAGGCGAGGCCGCCCAGGCACACGGCGGCTTGGTCCATAAGACCGCAGGGCTTGCCGTAGTAGTTGTTCTCGGTTCGCTGGCTCATCTGAGCGAGCGTGACGGGCTCAATGGCGGGCGCGCCCCAGAGCGTCTCCATGGCACGGCCGTACGCGGCCTCGACGGCGGCAGAGCTGGAAAGGCCGCCGCCCGAGGGGACGGAGCAGGTAAAGGCAAAGTCGAAGCCCTGGGGCTCAACGCCCAGAGCAGCGATTTCGTGGGCCATACCGCGCACGAGGCTTGCGGACGTGCCCTTCTCGGACTCCTGGACATCCAGCGTGTCGAGCGTGATCTCAAACGTAGGATAGCCCTCGTCGGCTACGCGAACCTTGTTGGAATCGGTTGCCACGGCGATGCCGTCAACGGCGACATCGAGCGAGCCGGCGATAACGTGGCCACCCTCGTGGTCGGTGTGGTTGCCGCTGATCTCGGAGCGGCCGGGCGCGTGCACATAGAGCACCTGGCGATCGCCGATGGGGCCAAACTCCTCCTCAAACAGCTTGGTGAGCGTGGCGAGTGTCTTTTCGTCGGGGGTGGTCATGAGGGTCCTTTCCTTGGCGCATACTGACGAGTTTTCCGTCGTAGTGAGTACGTTAACAATTTGAAGCGG
This sequence comes from Collinsella sp. AM44-11, assembly GCF_003467145.1. Taxonomy (NCBI): domain Bacteria; kingdom Bacillati; phylum Actinomycetota; class Coriobacteriia; order Coriobacteriales; family Coriobacteriaceae; genus Collinsella; species Collinsella sp. AM44-11. The sequence continues at coordinate 28,239 of NZ_QSFE01000013.1, read as the reverse complement.
CATAAACTCAGCATCTACGATGCCGCACGTTACGGGCTATGTTAACGTACTCATAACACAACACTTATCACTTTTTGAGAATCTGGTAATCGGTAGAAATTCAGCCGTGAACGGTACTGCCGTATGGACTTATAAAGCAGAAGAGATGCAGATAGAAAAAGTAGAGTACGTTAACATGCGTCCGACGATAGCGGGCCTCGGCGCGGGATGTATTTCTGCCCGGGCCGGCATTCACGCTATTCAGATCTCTCAAGGGTGAAGGTGATCCTGTGGCAAGGCGCCCGTCCAACGATACCAGTTCGCGTCCGGTCTCCATGGCCGACGTCGCCCGCGCTGCTGGCGTTTCGCAGCAGACGGTTTCGCGCGTCGCCAACGGCTTGCCCAACGTTAACGAACAGACGCGCCAGCGCGTGCAAGCCGCTATGCAAGAGCTTGGCTTTCGTCCGAGTTATGCCGGTCGTTCGCTGCGCGACGGCCGTTACCATTCGGTCGGGCTGTGCGTCAACGATGTCACCAAGTTTGGGAACCTCTCAATGATCGACGGCATCGCCAGCGCAGCTCGCGAGCATAATTGCGCCATCACGCTGGTCGAGATGTCCAAGACCGAGGAGTTTTCGCTTGCCGAGGCCACGCGTCGTATGGCCGCGCTGCCCGTGGACGGTATCATCATCGGCATGAGTCGCATGGCGCCCGATTTCGAGACGTTCGATCCGTTGCCGGGCATTGGAACGGTCATCGTTACCATGTACGCGCATCCGCGCGTGACCACGGTCGATTCCGACCATTACGGCTGCTCGCTATTGTTTATGGATCACCTGTTTGAGCTGGGGCACGAGCAGATTCGTTATATCGGCGGCCCGTCCTTTTCGGTTGACGAGCAGTTTCGCCGCGCCGGCTGGCAGGATGCACTCGAGCGTAAACACATTAAGCCGCAGGCACCACTCGAGGGCGACTGGTCTGCCAACAGCGGCTACGAGGCCGCTCGGTACTTGGCTGAGCACGACCGCACCATGACGGCGATTTACGCGGCAAACGACCAGATGGCAAACGGCGCCATTGCCGCGCTGCGCGATAGCGGCTTGCGCGTGCCCGAGGACGTGAGCGTGGTGGGCGTCGATGACTCGCTCGACGACTTTGTCGCACATAACGAGCTCACGACCGTTCGATTCGATCTGCATCAGCGCGGGCGCGAGGTGTTCGAGCGCGCAGTTCCCAAGGCGGGGGCATCGGACAAAACCGTCGCCATTCGTATTCCCGGTCAGCTCATCGTTCGACACACCACGGCAGCGCCGCGCGCATAGTTTTCGCAGGTCAACGGCCTGGCGTTGCATATCAATAACAATCGGTAAGGATGCCGGCAGATAGCCGTGACTATGAAGGCGAGTGCTATGATAGACGGGTTCATTTGTCTATCTAGGAGGCTTTGCCTGATGGAGATCACCAAGGATATCCGCTACATTGGCGTTGACGATCATGACATCGACCTGTTCGAGGGCCAGTACGATGTGTCCGAGAACGGTATGGCATACAACAGCTACGTTATCTTGGGCGAGAAGATCGCTGTCGCCGATTCGGTCGATGGCGGATTTGTCGACGAGTGGCTCGGCAACCTCGAGACCGTACTCGACGGCCGCACGCCCGACTACCTGGTCATCCATCACATGGAGCCCGATCACTCCGCCGGCATCGCCGCCTTTATGGAGCGCTATCCCCAGGCGCAGATTGTGGCAAGCATGGGCGCCTTCCGCATGATGGTCAACTACTTTGGCACCGACTTCCCCGAGCGCAAGATGGTTGTCAAAGAGGGCGATGTGCTTGATCTGGGTGGCCACAGCCTGACCTTTGTCGGCGCCCCCAACGTTCACTGGCCCGAGGTACTCTTCTCCTACGAGGCTACCGACAAGGTGCTCTTTAGTGCCGACGGCTTTGGCAAGTTTGGCGCCAACGACATCGAGGACCCGGAAGGGTGGGCCTGCGAGGCGCGCCGTTACTACTTTGGCATCGTGGGCAAGTTCGGCAAGTTTGTGCAGGCCGTGCTCAAGAAGGCCGCCGACCTGGACATCCAGGTCATCTGCCCGCTCCACGGTCCTGTGCTTACCGAGAACCTGGGCTACTACCTCGACACCTACAACACTTGGTCGAGCTATCAGCCCGAGGACGAGGGCATCACCATTGCCTACGCGAGCGTCTACGGCCATCTGAAGGCTGCCGTTGAGGAGCTTGCATCTGCGCTCGAGGCTCGCGGCCAGAAGGTTTCCGTCTTTGACTTGGCTCGCGACGACATGGCCGAGGCCGTTGAGGACGCGTTCCGCTATGACCGTCTGGTACTCGCTTCCATTACCTATCAGGGCGAGATTTTCCCATTCATGAGCACCTTTATCCATACGCTTGCCGAGCATGCCTACCAGAACCGTACGGTGGCGCTCGTCGAGGGCGGCTCCTGGGCGCCCGCAGCTGCCAAGATTATGACCAAGGAGCTCGAGGGTATGAAGGACATCACCCTGACGCAGAACAAGGTGACCGTCCTGGGTTCGCTCAACGACGCCTCGCGCGCTCAGATCGAGGCCCTCGCTGACGAGCTCTCCAAGTAGCGATACGTTCACGTTTAACGCTCAAACCACCACAAAGGGGACGGTGAACCTTTGTGGTGGTTTTTGTTTAAGCGCCGGCGATGAGGAGATTTGGGCGGGCGTTGTCGACGATCTCGGCGATTGAGGTGGCGACGGCGTGATCGGGGTCACGGTCCATCACGATGGCGTTGACGTCGGTCAGCTCGGCAAAGCGGTACATGCCCCGTCCGTTGACCTTGCTGGCGTCCATGAGGGCCACGCTTTGGCGGGCGGCGCCAATCATGGCCGTTTTGGTCTCAGCCATCTGGGGAAAGTCGGTGGTAAAGCCGCAGCCGGGAACGAAAGCGCCAGGGCACATGACGGCAAGATCGGCGTGGACCATTTGGAGCGCCTGCATGGTAAGTGGGCCGTACAGATAGCGATGGCCTTTGCGCAGTGCCCCGCCCAGCATGACGACATCGACTGAGGGCATGCTCTCGTCGATGTAATCGGCAATGGTAATGTCGGCCGTGATGACGGTGATGCCATCGCGCTGGTCGAGGAGCCGAACGAACTCGAGTGCCGTGGTGCCGGAGTCGACAAGCACCGTGTCGCCGTCGTTAACAAGCCTGATAGCGCTTTGGGCAATGGCTTGCTTGGCGGCAACGTTGACGTTGATGCGGCGATCCTGCGTGGAGACGGTTAGGCGTTTGTGGAGCGACACGGCGCCACCATGCGTGCGGCGCAGCTTGCCGGACTCGGCGAGCGCGTCCAGGTCGGCGCGGGCGGTAACGGAGGACACGCCAAAGGTCTGGGCGATTTCTGCTACTTGCACCGAGGCGTTATGTTCAAGCATCTCCATGATGGCGGCGCGTCGCTCATCGGCGAAAGCTCGGGTTGTTGCGTGGGCCATAGCTGCTCCATCTTCAGCCTAAATTTGCAGGAATTGTGTTGAGTCTATTTTCGTTCATTTTCTTTTTGAGCAAGTAAACGCCTTTCGATTACTTATCTTTTCTATAAAAGAAAGATGATTCGCTTGAAAACGGTAATGTCGGATAGGGGAATTTAGCCTGAATCCCTTCCGTTTGCTTTTCAAAAACGAGCGTTTTGGCCTGCGTGCCGGCGATATCTCGTACATGCGACAGATGCGATTTTCATACAATGAGCGCAGCAAAACGCAAGGTAAAACGCCTTGCGGACACGTACGCCCGATGTCCAGATGCGGGCGAGGGAGAGGAGCAAACGCTCATGGCACTTGTTACCACCGAAAAGATGCTCAAGGACGCTCAGGCCGGCCACTACGCCGTCGGCGCGTTCAACGTCGAGAACCTCGAGTTTGTTATGGCCGTTCTGGCCGCTGCCGAGGAGACCAAGTCCCCCGTCATCATGCAGACCACCCCGGGCACCATCAAGACCGCTGGTCTGGACTACTTCTACGGCATGGTCAAGGCTGCCGCCGAGCGCGCTTCCGTGCCCGTTGCCCTGCACCTCGATCACGGCGATGGCTATGACCGATGCATGCAGGCTTTCCGCACGGGCTACACCTCCGTCATGATCGACGGTTCGCACGAGTCCTTCGAGGACAACATCGCTCTGACCAAGTCCGTCGCCGATGCTGGCCGTGCCATGGGCGTGCCCGTCGAGGCCGAGCTCGGCAAGGTTGGCGGCAAGGAGGACGACGGCCCTGCGGTTGAGGGCGAGAGCCCCTACACCGATCCTGCCGAGGCCAAGGAGTTCGTCGAGCGCACCGGCTGCACCTCGCTGGCCATTGGCGTTGGTACCAGCCACGGCGTGTACACGAGCGATCCGCACATCGAGCAGTCGGTGGTCAAGGCCATCCGCGACGCCGTCGACGTGCCGCTGGTTCTGCACGGCACTTCCGGTGTGCCCGATGAGCAGGTTGCCGAGGCTGTGAAGAACGGCATCTGCAAGGTTAACTACGCCACCGAGCTGCGTCAGGCCTACACCAAGGGCTTCATGGCCTACATGGCCGAGAACCCCGCCTGCTTCGATCCTAAGAAGCCGGCCAAGGAGGGCATGCGTGAGATCACCGAGCTGGTTAAGATCCGTATGACCAACCTCAACTCTGTGGGCAAAGCAGAGTAACAGCAAGGGTACTCCGACTCAAAATAGATCCCGGGGAGGGATGAGGGCTTAGTTCCCCAATCGTCCTCGGGCATGCAAAAAGCCTCGCTGCGCACTTCGTGCGGCGAGGCTTTTTGCCCCCTGCGGAAAGATTGGAGAACTAAGCCCTCGTCCCTCCCAGGTTGACCTACTCGAGGTCGTCGCCCTTGTGGCGTTAGGTCTGAAAATAATAAGAAGCCTTCGCGCTGCGGAATGATTTTGGAAACTAAGTACGGGGACCCGCCCAAACCGTCCTGCTCAATCGCCCTTGTGGTGTTGGGGCTGAAAGGGTGGGACGCGTGGGTTATTTGGTTGTTAGGGTTAGTAGGTCGTTGGGGGTTTTGAGGTTGTAGGTGGCGTTTGGGATATCTTGGTGTGATCCCCATGCTGCTCGGGCAAAACTGACCCCTGCTGAAGTTGCGCATTGTTCGTCGTAGACGGTGTCGCCAACGTAGACGACGTTGCCAGGATTCGCGCCCGCACGTCGGAGATATTCGAGCATGGGTGCGGGTGCGGGTTTATGTTCGGTTGTGTCTTCGACAAGGATGATGTGCTCAAAATACTTATCGAAACCAAGGGGTGCAATTTCTTTTGCGTATTCGTCGCGCGCACGTGAGGAGACGATGCCAAGTTTGCAGCCGCTATCGGCGAGTGTTGCGATGACTTCAAGCAAACCTGGAAACACGCTGATGGTGCTTTTAAAGCTGGCGGCAACTTGGCACCAGCGATCCAACGTTGCCTGCGAGTAGATCCCAAGTTTCTCAAGGGCATCCTTGCCGGGTATGCCGAGGGCAAAGTCAAGCTCGTGTCGGGGAAGCGTTTTGCTGGTCTCTTCTTGGACAATCTGGACAAGCGATGACAGAACGCTTTCTTCTGTATCTGCCAATGTCCCATCAACGTCAAATACGATATGGTCAAAGTGCTTCATATGATTGCTCCTCTCTGTTGTTTGCCTGCAAGTTTGATGCAGTGACAGAAGAAGGGTTAGCGGGATTTCTGCCTGGTGCTATCGAGATTCTGCCTCGCTGCTCGATAGCTCGAAGGAGTGCACCCCATTTGTTCTTTAAATACCTGGCCAAGATGGCTTGCTGTTATAAATCCGCATTGGCGCGCGACTGTCTGTACCGTTCGCGTGGTGTGTGCCAAAAGTTCGCAAGCACGGTTTATGCGGTATGCGCGTAGATATGCCGCCGGGGTCGTTCCTGCACAAGTTTCGATAATGCGGTAACACTCTCTTTCGCTTACGCCGGCTGCAGATGCCATCTGGGGCACATCTATAGCGGCTGCATAGTTTGCGCGGATAAAGTCCAGGATTGCCTTGAACTGTACGTCGCGGCTGGTCATCCAAGAGGCGCCGTCGGAAGAAAAGAGCGGTTCGGCCTTGGCGTTAATCTGAATCCAGAGCTCTGACAAACTATTTCGAAGCGCCATCTCGTTCTGCGGCCGTTGAAGGTCGTGGCTAAAGGAGCTCTTCAGCAAATCGATAAAGGGCATATCGTCGGGATTGGTGGGCGACCATTTGAGCACATCGACGCCTCGACATTGAAGCAATGGGTTGATGTAGCGCTTTTGGAGACGTCCCGCGGGATCGCCGAGCATCGACGGCTGAAAGATATGCAGCATTTGAATGGCTGGCGCCGAATTGGGTGATTGCAGCGTGCTGTGCAAAACGCCGCCGTTGATAAAGCCGGCGGACCCTTCCTCAAAGCGTACGTGCTCATGAGCCGCGTGCGTTCGATAGTCAATCGCTCCCTGCTCCATGTAGAAAAGCTCAACTTCGGAATGCCAGTGCCAGGGGACGGAATTGCCCGGATAGCGAGCGAATTCTGCGCGTTCGGCAATATAGGGCCAGTCTTCGGCGGTCTCGGGAAACGCTTCCTCGCGTCCTCCGCGGTGCAATTCTATGTGATCCATGTTTCGCATGGCATCAGTATAAAGCGCGATGGGCTTAGATTGCTCTTGCCTGTTCGGGGAACGCTTTGTCTAGGGATGCTTGGAGCTTTTCGAAGGATGCTCGTAAGTTGAGGCTCTGATCGGCTGAGCGCTTGGTTTTTGTGGTGGGGGAGTCGAGGAGGCCGTTTCTCTGTGTCGGGGGGAAGGAGAAAAGGTTTGCATGTTTTAGGGATGGCTGCTGTGCTGCGTCATTGGAAGAATGCATGCTTTTGCGGCCTCCTCGATATCCACCAAAAGGATGCGCTCGGGGTTTGCTGCTAGGTCCCGTGCGCTGGCTACATTATGCCGCGGCTGCCGCAAAGAAGCGCTAAAGAAAGGCTTAACCTGGTTTGGTGTTACGATGAAACTGCAGGTCAGAGGTATCGAGTAACACTCTTGAAAGGTTTTGAGCTTAAGGGCTTTCTAAGGTTTGTGACGTGGATGTGGCGCGGACGTGCGTAGCGTGTGAATGCTCGCTGTTAGCGCTGCGGCTCTGTGGCGCGCACCTGCTCGATGACCTTTTCCATCGTGGCGTCGATGCGGTCTTTTTTGAGTTCGCATTCCCAGATGGTTATGGGCGTCCAGCCCATTTGAGTGAGCGCTGCCACAGCAGCACGGTCGCGCTCGACGTTGCGACGGAACTTTGCCTCCCAAAACTCAACGTTGCGCTTGGGCTGGCTCGGATTGCACTTAGGGCAGCGATGCCAAAAGCAACCGTTGACGAAGATGGCGATCTTGCGGCCGGGGAAGGCGATGTCGGGCTTGCCGGGTACCTTCCATTCCAAACGATAGCCCGTAAGGCCCGCGGCCCGTAGGCGCTGACGTACGAGCAGCTCGGGCTTGGTGTTGGCGCGCTTGTTGCCCTTCATGGACTTTTTGATGGCGGCGCGACGGCGGACCAGTTCGCGCTCGTCAGCGGAGAGGTCCGAGGTATCGATGCCGTCGAGCAGACCGGGCTTGGGACGCTTTTTGCTGCGGCGTTTAGGTGCGCGCTTGGGTTTGGTGGCGGGTTTGTCGGTTGTGTTGGGCGCGGCGTCATCGGCGGAGCTTGCCTCAAGCCGATCTTCCTTTAACTCAATCAGAGCATCAATGAGCCCCTTGTCGGCGGGCATCCATTCCACCGTGGCAAGCGAGGTGCGTGGAATCCAGCGGATATCAAGCTGGCGGTCGTGTTTCTGGGGCTCATCGGATTCATCGGCGAGCGAGCAGTAGTAACACTCCATGGAGAGATGAAAATCGGGGTAGTCATACTCAACGGTGTAGAAATCACGCAGGTTGGTGACTTTTACCTGTAGCTCTTCCATAAGCTCGCGGCGCACGGCGTCTTCGGGTGTCTCGCCGCGCAGAAGTTTGCCGCCCGGGAACTCCCATAGTCCCTGCATGTTGCCGTAGCCGCGCTGCACGGCAAGCAGCTCGTCAGATCCTTCCTTGCGAATGATCCCAGCGGCAACATGAACAGTCTTCAACAGGAGCCCTCTCTCAACATCAACACATGGCAGACTACGCTTACCTTACGCAACGGTAAGGCAAGCGTAAGCCATATCGATGGTAGCCGACTCGGCTTCTTGCGACTATAGATGCCGTAGACTAATCGCAAGAAAGGACTCGGTATGCAAACCACGCACATGGCGACCCCGGTACTGGAGGTCGCGCATCTCGAAAAGGTATATGGAGCGCTGGGCAACGTGACCCGCGCGCTCAACGACGTCAGCTTTACCGTCAACCGCGGCGAATTTGTTGGCATCATGGGCGCCTCGGGCTCGGGTAAGTCGACGCTGCTCAACTGCGTGTCGACCATCGATAGCGCCACGAGCGGCACCATTCGCATCAACGGCCAGGATGTGACGCGCATGAAGCAGGCCAAGCTTTCGCAGTTCCGCCGCGAGGAGCTGGGCTTTATCTTCCAGGACTCCAACTTGCTCGATACGCTCACGGCGCGCGAGAACATCGCCCTGCCGCTCACCATCGCCCGCACAAACTCGGCAGAGATCTCGACCCGCGTGCAGGATGTAGCCGCGCGTCTGTCTATCAGTCAGGTGCTCGACAAGTATCCCTACCAGATGTCCGGCGGTCAGCAACAGCGCGTTGCCGCGGCTCGCGCGCTCGTCACCGACCCCACCATGATCATGGCCGACGAGCCCACCGGCGCCCTCGATTCCAAGAGCGCCCGCCTGCTGCTCGAGAGCCTAGAGGCCCTCAACCGCCGCCTGCGCGCCACGGTGCTCATGGTCACGCACGACAGCTTTGCTGCCAGCTACACGAGCCGTGTGCTGTTTATTCGTGACGGCAAGATCTTCACCGAGCTGCGCCGCGGCGACACCGACCGCCGAGAGTTCTTCGACCGCATTATGGAGGTCGTTGCCATGATGGGCGGTGAGGGCTCCGATGCTCTGTAAACTCGCTTGGGGCAACGTCCGCCGCGCCGGCCGCGATTACCTTGTCTACTTGCTGACGCTCACCCTGGGTGTCACGGTCTTCTATGCCTTCAATACCGTCTCGATGCAGGTCGACATTGCCGGCATCAAGGAGGAGGGACTGTCCGAGCTCATGGGCAGCATGCTCGGCTACCTGACGTACTTTTTGGCCGGCGTCATGGCCTTTTTGATGGTGTATGCCAACAACTTCATCATGAAGCGCCGCAAAAAGGAGTTCGGCCTGTACCAGGTGCTCGGCATGCGCCGCGGGCGCGTCGCCACGATCATGGCGCTCGAGACCGTGATCGTTTCGGTCGGCGCCTTTGTCGCCGGCATTGTGCTGGGCGTGGGGCTCTCCCAGCTCATGACATTCTTTACGGCCTCGCTCTTTAAGACACAGATCGCTAATTTCCACTTCTTTTTCTCGGTGCATGCGTTCAACCTGACCCTTGCCTGCATGCTCGTGATGTTTGTGCTCACGCTGCTGCTGAACCTTCGCGCGGTGCGCCGCACCAGGCTCATCGAGCTTATGGGTGCCGAGCGTCGCAACGAGAGCATCAAGACGCGCAATCCCTGGATCGCGATTGCCATCTTTGCTGTGGGCATGGTGCTGGTGGGCGTGGCCTATTACCGTCTGCTGCGTGATGGGTTCCCGCTCACCGCGACGGAGGGTAAGCTGCAGGAGGCCATGAACCAGTTTGGTATCACCACGGCCATGGTTACGGTGGGTACCTTTGCCCTGTTCTGGGGACTCTCGGGCATGCTTATCAAGCTGCTGCAGAGCCTACGCAGCGTGTATTGGCGCGGCCTCAACATGTTTACCGTGCGCCAGCTTGCGGCCAAGGTCAACACGGTGTGCTTTTCGATGGGCGTTATCGCGATGATCCTGTTTCTGGCCATTACCTCGGTGACCTGCGGTATGTCGATCGCCAACGTGATGAACGAAAACCTCGAGCGCTATACGCCGGCGGATATGACGCAGACGTATATCTATTACATGCCCGATAGGCTCGACTACTACAAGGAGTATGTCAATCCTTCCGAGGCCGATCGCATGGTGCTGGCAGACGCAACGGTCGATTTGTACTCTGCATGGCACGGTGACCGTATCGATCCCGATAACGTTGCGGAAAGTATCAAGGGCAAGTCGGCAGATAATGGCAACGAGGCCGGAAAGAAGGTCAATATCGCCGATGTTGCCGGCGAGCATGTGCAGATTGATTCGTATCTGAGCTATACGCTTGGCGGCTCGGATCCTTCGGTGACGGCGGGCGAGATGTGCAAGGCCATGGGCGAAAAGCTCCCCAAGGCGCTCGAGGGTAGCAATGCCGATGATATGGGCCTGTTTGTGACGCCGGCGAGCCAGTACAACAAACTGCGCCAGATGATGGGCGAGGAGCCGGTGAGCATTGGCCGCGACCAGTACTTGCTTACGTGCGATATGGGCGGCGAGTTGGGCGACCTGTACACCAAGTACATGGCTGGGGGCCATACCCTCACCTTGGGCGGACATACGCTCAAGCCCGCAACCGATAAGTCGGACGAGGACACGGCTGCCATCGCCAACTCGGCACTCGGCAGCAATCCCGGTACCGTGGTCGTAGCCGACGAGCTGCTGTCCCAGCTTAACCTGCAGCCGTATTCCAGTAATCTGCTCGTTAACTACAAGCAGGGGATGGATGTGACCAAGGCAGACGAGAGCATTAAATACACCATGCTCGACAATCTGCTCGTTGACGGCAAGGAGCCGGGGTCGTGGGGAGTCTTCATGACACGCTCCGAGATCTATACGCAGGCGGCGCAGATGAACGGCATGATTAGCTATCTAGCCATCTATATTGGCTTTGTACTGGTCGTTGCATGTGCGGCAATTCTGTCGATCCAGCAGCTCTCCAATGTGGCCGACGGAAGCCGCAGCTATCGCGTGCTGGCGCAGATCGGCTGTGACGACCGCCAGATTCGCCATTCGGTGATGGCGCAGCAAGCGGTGTTCTTCCTGTTCCCGCTGGCAGTGGGTCTGGCGCACTCCTTTGTGGCGCTCAAGGTGATCATCGAGCTGGTGAGCACGTTTGGCAACATGAGCATCGGCGGCACGGTGGGTCTTACCTGTGCGATTTTCCTGGCAGCCTATGGTGGCTACTTCCTGGTAACGTACCTCATGAGTACCGGCATGGTGCGAGCCGCCATCGCCACCCGCTACAGCGAGTAGCGAGCGGGCAAAACCGCCGCATAACCACAGCGAACAAACGCCGCGAAGGAAGCCGGGCCCCCTTCGCGGCGGTTTTTTGCCCGCCTGATGCATCTCAAAACTAAGTGAGTAGACTTTTTTGGATCTGCCGAGCACATTGCGACAAACGCTCAACAAAACCGCAGGTCAGGGCTGTGGCGTTTTGGGGCGTGCTCGGCATCCCGCCAAAAGCCTACTCACTTGGTTTTACTGCTAGAAAACCGCCGCGAGGGAAAGTAGCTCCCTCGCGGCGGTTTTGGCATTTGCCCAGATAAAACCTGCCAAAATAAACCTGTCCCTTTTTGGTAGGTTATCGTTTCCAAAAGTGGAGGATCAGGGTCGTACGGTTTTGCTGCTCGGTTTTGACCAGGATGTTGTGGATGTGGGTCTTGACGGTACCCACGGCAAGGAAGAGCTCGTCAGCGATCTCTTGGTTCGATTTGCCCAACACAACCAGACGCATGACTTCGGTTTCGCGGTTGGAGAGCTTGTAGGCGTTGCGATAGAAGGGCATCTGCTCTTCGATGTGTCGATCAAGATCGCTGACGTTCTTTTCCTCGGGCGCCTCCTGCATGCGAATCGAAAGCACGTGATAGGCATAGATGATCAGCAGAATCGCAAAGTAGCACGCAAAGATGTTCTCGCTAAAGTTGCGCTCGGACAGGTACAGCTGCAGCCAAGAGGGTGCCAGGCTCATGGGAACAACAAGGATGTTGTAGAAATCCTCGGCAACGATGCACCCGACCAGAATGGCGCCGATAATGAGGTGCTTTCGTTGATTGTTGACGCGCGCCTTAAGCTCGACCTGCGTGCTTTTATGCGCCGTCCAAAAGATATACAGTCCCACAAATACAAGGAATACCTGACGCATCGTGTAGTAGAGCCATTGATGTATGGGGCCGTAGGGGACAGCGACAATGATCAGCAGCTCGCTCAGGAAGAACGTTGCGACGGGAATAACAAACTGCTTTTTTGAATGTTTGTCGAGCAAGTCCATGGCAATGAGCCAGATAAAAGCTTGTGAAGCGGTCGCCACAAGGGTCCGCAACACAGGCATGGTAATTGAGTAATAGTCGCTGGCTGGAAAACTCTGGTTTTGCAACGTGTATTCAAAAAAGAAGATCTCGGTCATCTCGATGGCATAGCAAATAAAAACGCCGCTGCCATAGATAAAGAAGCGTCGACGAGACGAGGCATAGGCGGCAAGCGAAAGCACTGCCGTCACAATACAGATCACGAGTATCGCTAGGGTATAGAAGAACATCAGGGTGTTCATCTGCCACCGCCCCATTTCATTTCATCTATGGCCGAGCCCTGTATACCTTGTGGGATATAGACGTCTCAACCCTTCGTTCCATTGCGGATTAGGCGCCGAGATACAGCATAGCCGTATACCGTTCGCGGTTCTAGATAGTAAACCCCCTGCAAGCTGGCTACCTGCGGGTTTATATTGGTTTAGAGGGGGTGTAACTCCGTGAACGGTCTTTAATCCCGAATAAACTAGGTAAAAATTGCATACGGGTGAATGATGGTCTTGTCAACACGAGGCGTGATGTTCGAGCGCCTCATAGCAATAGTCGGCACGACCGGCGGAAAGGAATCGACATGGCGCTGCCTAAGGATTTCATCGACACCAACGACTTCACCAAAGAGCAGATCATGGCTATCGAGGATCTTGGCCTGGCAATGAAGAAGGCCATCAAGGTCGACGGTTATTATCCGCACCTGCTCCGCAACAAGAGCCTCGGCATGATCTTCCAGCAGGTTTCCACCCGCACCCGTCTTTCCTTCGAGACCGCTATGACCGACCTCGGCGGCCACGCTCAGTTCTATGGCCCTGGCACCATCCAGCTCGGTGGTCACGAGTCCCTGGGCGACACCGCTCGCGTTATGGGCTCGCTGCTCGACATCATGATGGCTCGCGTCGACCGTCACAAGGACGTCGCCGGCCTCGCCGAGGGCTCCGCTGCCCCCGTCATCAACGGCATGTCCGAGTTCAACCATCCCACGCAGGAGATGGGCGACCTCATGACCATGCTCGAGAACCTCCCCGAGGGCAAGAAGATCGAGGACTGCACCCTGGCCTTCATCGGCGACGCCACCCAGGTCTGCGTCTCCCTCATGTTCATCGCCTCCAAGGTCGGCATGAAGTTTGTCCAGTTTGGACCCAAGGGCCACCAGATCCCCGACGGCGGCCTGCACGTTGGCACCGTTGAGGAGCGCGCCGAGTTCGGCAAGCAGATGATGGCCATCGCCGAGGAGAACTGCAAGGTCTCCGGCGGCTCCGTCGTCATCTCCGACGACATCGAGTGCATCAAGGGCGCCGACTTCATCTACACCGACGTGTGGTATGGCCTGTACGACGAGGAGGTCTCGGGCGAGAACTACATGGACGTGTTCTACCCCAAGTATCAGGTCACCATGGACATGATGAACTTCGCCGGCCCCAACTCCAAGTTCATGCACTGCCTGCCGGCCACTCGCAACGAGGAAGTCGTCGACGAGGTTATGGACGATCCCGAGCGCTCCCTGTGCTGGGTCGAGGCCGAGAACCGCAAGCACTCCATCCGTGCTCTCCTCGCTGCCCTGGGCAAGCGCACCCCGCTCAACGACGAGGGTGTCGAGTACTCCGCCAAGGCCGAGCTTCACGCCGCTCTCGAGGCTCTCGAGCAGCTCTAAGCCTTAAGCCTGCTAAACGCACGTTTGCGGGCGGCGGATGCTCGTCTCCTGTCGTCCGCTCACCGAGGCTCAGGCAATTGCCTTAGTACCTTGGGCCTCGGATCTGTCCAAGACTGAGCGAAGGAGCTCATCATGAGCGACGGAAAGAAAAAGCTTTCCTTCTTGACGGTCATTTCGACCATCATCTGCGTCGTCTTCGTTTGCGAGGCCGCCGCTCCTGCTGCTGCCATTGGCAACCAGCAGTTCTTCTGGTGGATCTTCCTGATCCTGACCTTCCTGCTTCCCTACGGCATGGTTGTCGCCGAGCTCGGTACCACCTATGACGGCGAGGGCGGCATTTACGACTGGGTACGCGATGGCCTGGGCGACAAATGGGGCGCCCGCATCTCGTATTACTACTGGGTCAACTACCCGCTGTGGATCGCCTCGCTGGCTACCATGTTCCCCGACATTTTGGGCATGGTCTTTGGCGTCGAGTTCAACTTGATCGCCAAGATGGGTATCGATCTTGCCTTTGTGTGGATCGTCTACCTCATGGGCCGCTCCAAGGCGGCCGACTCCGAGTGGGTCCTTAACGGTGGCGCCATCATCAAGGTCGCCGTCGCCGTTATCGTTGGCGCTTTGGGCATTTGGTATGCCATGGAGAACGGTTTTGCGAACGACATGTCCGCTGCCACCTTCCTGCCCGAGCTCACCAACACCAACGCTCTCGGCTACCTGTCGATCATCATCTTTAACTTCATGGGCTTCGAGGTTATCTGCACCATGACCGACGACATGGCCGATCCCGCTCGCGATATCCCCAAGGCTATCATCGTCGGTGGCCTGTCCATCGCCGTGATCTACCTGTTCGCTGGCTTTGGCATCGGCGCTGCTGTGCCGGCCGATTCCATCGACCCCGACTATGGCATGATTGTCGCAGTCCAGACCATGGTGGGCGACTCCATGATCTTCAAGGTCATCTGCATCGCCTTCCTGATCACCCTGTTCGCCAACATGGCCGCCTGGTCCTTCGGCGTCAACTCCGTCGCCCGCTACGCTGCCGAGCACGGCAACATGCCCAAGGTCTTCGCCTCGATGATTTCGGATGACGACATGCCCAACGGAGCCAACCTGGTCAACGCCATCGTTGCCTCCCTGGTGCTGTGTTTGCAGCTCGTTCCCATCGACGCCATCTCCAACGGCGTCTTCTGGATGCTCTTCGGCACCTCCGTCGTCTTCCTGCTGCTGACCTACATCCCGATGTTCCCGG
The DNA here is from genome assembly GCF_003467145.1 of Collinsella sp. AM44-11. Taxonomy (NCBI): domain Bacteria; kingdom Bacillati; phylum Actinomycetota; class Coriobacteriia; order Coriobacteriales; family Coriobacteriaceae; genus Collinsella; species Collinsella sp. AM44-11. The sequence continues at coordinate 13,062 of NZ_QSFE01000013.1, read as the reverse complement.
CGTTCCTCAACCTTCGCAAGAACGACCCCGACCGCGAGCGTATCTTCACGTTCCCGTTTAAGGGCGCCATGATGAAGGTCATGCTGGCCATCCCTTGCATCGAGCTGATCCTGGCCATCGTTGCAACGCTGGTGCCGCTCTCCGCCGCCGAGATTGGCGACAAGCTCCCGATGATCGTTATCTTCATCGTGCTTCTGCTCATCGGCGAGGTTGTCCGCGTCGTCAGCGCCAAGGGCCGCGAGACCGAGTACAAGGGCCTCACTCCCGAGCTGGCAGCTCAGCGTCTCGCTGAGGAGGCCGCCGAGGCCGAGGAGAACTAGAGCACCCGGTTCTGGGGCTCCAACCCTCCTCGCGTACCAACGTGCGCTTCGTCGGGCTTGTCGCTCCCGACTCCGGGCACTCTAGCCTCTTCGGAGACGTGCCCAAGCGACAGGTTTGCTAACCATTCCCCGGGGTGGGTGTGAGCGATAGCTCCGGTAACCACCGCCCACCCCAATCTCTCTTCCGTATCCTTCGTGCGTTTTGTCTCCGCGCACTTGGTTACGTCGTCGCTTGCCGGTGCGATTCCGTGAAAACCGGCGTCGGGCGCCCCGACCTTTGCCGAGGAACGGGCGCCTACCATCTCTTGGTTTTAGGCTGCGGGCAACCCGCCCGCGGCAAGCGATCGTTCGATTTGGAGGAAATCTTATGCGTACGATCACCGAGTCCGAGTCCACCCCCAAGGCCGACGGCTTCTTTATGCCCGCTGAGTTCGCCCCGCAGGATCGCGTGTGGATGGGTTGGCCCCACCGCACCGACACCTGGGCCCACGGCGCCAAGCCGGCTCAGAAGCAGTATGCCGCCATCGCCCGCGCCATCGCCGAGTTCACCCCGGTTACCATGTGCGCCAACCAGGTCGACTATGCCAACTGCAAGGCCGTCTTCGAGGAGGACGAGAACGTCACCGTCATCGAGATGACCACCGACGACGCCTGGTTCCGCGACACCGCCGCCACCTACGTCATCAACGGCAAGGGCGAGAAGCGCGCCAACCACTGGCACTTCAACGCTTACGGTGGCCTTGTGGATGGCCTCTATTTCCCGTGGGACAAGGACGAGCAGATCGCCCTTAAGATGGCTGAGCTCTCCGGCTGCCGTCGCTATCGTCCCGATGACATGATCCTCGAGGGCGGCTCCATCACCGTCGACGGCGAGGGCACCCTTGTCGTGACCGACCAGTGCCTGCTTTCCCCGGGCCGCACCTGCTCTGCGGTTCTGGAGGAGGAAGAGGATCCCGAGTCCATCTGGCCCAAGTTCCACAAGAAGTTTGAGCCCTGGAGCGAGGAGCTTCGCGCCTATATGGACGAGCACCTCAAGGATTACCTGGGTGTCGAGAAGGTCATCTGGGTCAAGGAGGGCATCGACCCCGAGGAGACCAACGGCCACATCGATGACGTCGCCACGTTCATCGCTCCGGGCGTCATGGCCTGCATCTGGACCGACGATCCCGAGTATCCGTTCTACGAGCAGTGCCACGCTGCCTACGAGACCCTCTCCAACGCCGTTGACGCTAAGGGCCGCAAGATGAAGGTCTACAAGCTCTGCATGCCCGTGAACCCGCTGTTCATGGACCAGGCTTCCTGCGACACCATCGACGCCGACGAGAACGCCGAGCCGCGCGTCCCCGACGAGCCGCTGATCGCCTCTTACATGAACTACCTGGTCACCAACCACGGCGTTATCGTCCCGCAGTACGGCGACGAGAACGACCAGCTGGCCGTTGACACGCTCCAGAAGATTTACGACGAGGTCTGGGGCGAGGGCGTCTACAAGTGCGTCGGCGTCCAGTCCGAGCAGGTCGTCTTCGGCGGCGGCAATATCCACTGCATTACCCAGCAGGAGCCGTCCGCTTAATCGTCTGACTTTCCGAGGCACCCCATCTCGCCGCTCAAACCGTCGCTCGCGTACCAAAGTACGCTTCGCTCCTCTTTCGCGGCGACCTGGGGCACCTCGAAAACCCAGCCGATCAATCGGACAATCGGCGAATCGAACCATCTTGGGGCATTGATGGTCGGCTTGCCCGATGTCTTGGTCGGTTGGGTTTTCTTTGGGCACTCCGTTGCCTCCACTTCGGAGTGCCCTTTTCTTTGATTGAGTACGCGTCTGGCCTGGGATTTTTTGCGGGTTAGGCCAATTGTTCGCTTGAATTTCCCAGGTCAGACGCGTCTTCAATTGCCGAAAGTTATCGGTCGTGAACGCGGCCGTTTTGATCGGAGTATCTATGTACCAGCGTATCGTTATCTACACGCGCCTGTTCCGCGAGCGTTGGTCCAACAAATGCATCCTCTCCTCTCTCTGGGATGGCACCTGCACCGGTGACGCGGCCTGCAACCCTACCTTGGGCTGCGCCTTCGGTACAGATGCCATCCTTTTTGCTGTAGGGGGAGCGCGCCATGGCAGGTAAAAAGTTCTCCCTGATCGAGGTCATCCTTTCGGTTATCTGCGTCGTGTTTACCATCGAGGCGGCGGCTCCGGCATCTGCCATGGGCAACGTGCAGTTCTTCTGGTGGATCTTCCTTATCATTACGTTTTTGCTTCCCTATGGTCTGGTGGTGGCCGAGCTGGGTACGGCGTTTGATTCCGAGGGCGGCCTGTACGATTGGGTTCGCTTGGGCCTGGGCGACCGTTGGGGCGCCCGTTGCTCTTGGTGCTACTGGGTTAACTTTCCGCTGTGGGTGGCAAGTATCGCCTGCATGTTCCCCAGTGTCATTAATGCGGTGTGGGGTATCGAGTTTTCACTCGGGATCCGAATCGCCATCGAGATTGTCTTTGTGTGGGGCGTCACGGTCATGGCAATGCAGCCGGTGGCCGAGGCAGATTGGGTCATGGACGGCGGCGCCGTCATCAAGGTGCTCATTACCGCTGTGGTGGGAATCGTCGGCATTTGGTTTGCCTGCAATAACGGCTTTGCCAACGACATGTCGTTTAAGACCTTCATTCCAGATCTGGGCGACACCAATTCGTTGACGTACCTATCGATTATCCTGTTCAACTTTATGGGCTTCGAAGTGGTCGCGACCTTTGCCAGCACGATGAAGAACCCGTCGCGTGATATCCCCAAGGCGGTTATTGCCGGTGGCGTGGCCATTGCGGCGATCTACATCATCTGTGGCATTGGCATTGGAGCCGCGGTTCCCACCGAGCATCTTTCACTCGATTCGGGCATTGTGGACGCAGTCGCCGCTATGGTGGGGCGCACCCACCCGCTGACGATGGTCGTGGGCGTGGCCTTTTTGGTGACGCTGTTCGCCAATATGATCTGCTGGAGCTTTGGCGTCAACAACGTAGCGAGCTATGCCGCGCGCCATGGCAACATGCCGCGTCCCTTTGCGTTGGTGTCCAAAAAGACCGGCATGCCCAACGGCTCGGCGCTCATTAACGGCTGTTTTGCCAGTCTGGTGCTGCTGCTCCAGATTCCGCTGGGTGAGGGTTCCGACGTCTTTTGGGTCTTCTTCTCGATGAACGTCGTCTTTCTGCTCATGAGCTATATCCCCATGTTCCCAGCGTTTTGGCGTCTGCGCAAGCACGATAATCGCTCGCGTGTGTTCCGTGCGCCTTTCGAGGGCAAGGTGCTCGCGGTGGCGCTTGCGATTCCCGTGGTGGAGCTCGTGCTTTCGATTGTTGCTACGATTGTGCCGCTCAACAGCTCACCTGCCGAGATGGCAAAGTTGCCGATTCTCGCGGGCGTAGTGATTGGCCTGTTATTGGGCGAGGTTTCGCGCCTCATATCGCGCCGCGGCCGAAGCGTCGACAATCCCGGCGTTGGTGCACGGGGGTCAGGTTACTTTGCACCAAAACAGTAAGCGCCGCGAGTTGCGCAGCGCTTGGTGCATCTTGGATTACTGTTCGCGGTGCTCGGGATCGGAAACGAGCTTAGGCGCAAAGAAGGGGACGTGGCCCAGATAGGGGCAGCTGTCCGAACGCTCTTCGACGACACAGGGGACGTCATTGTAGGTAAGTGAGTCGCACAGGTGGACGATGGCCTTGGCGGCAGGGGCAACGAGTATTTTGAGCGGTGCGATAGGCGCCATGGCATCTCCTTTCATCGGTGAGACACAGCTTGTTTATCTAAACGATACAGTACGTTTAATCGGTGAGTCTAATCTTGCGGCAAAGAATCTGTCAACATCCTCACGGCATCTAGACAGGGGAGGCGGGCATGAGTTTCGCGTTCTATATCTACACCACGATTATCATGGGTGTGGCTCTGGTGACCAGTACCGTGGCATTGGTGGTTTGGCTCATGACGCGCCGTCGCGACAGCCTGGTGGCCGCGGCGGGCTTTTTGCTTTACATGCTCGATATGTCGGTCATTTTTTTTGACGAGTACAATCGGCTCAAATACGACTACGCTGTTACCTTTAGCGAGCCGTTGCAGCACCCCTTGCTGCGCTGCGTGCTCGGTATTGCCATCTATGCCTGCGTGGTACTGTGGATGTTTGCGCGCTTGCGCAAAAGGCCGACGTCGCGCATGCTCGGACTTGCTATCGTGCCGTTTTCAATCTTGCAATTGGTGCTGGTGCCTCGCAGCGGTGCTGCCGGAGAGATGCAGCAGTATCTCTTTTGGCTCACGCGTGACCTGGGCAATGTAGGATGTCTTGCCTATGCCGCCTGGCATTACCGGCACAGGGCCACGCGTGTTGAGAAACTCGACCTCGACCGCTCAAAGCTCTTTTGGAAGGTGGCACTCGTTCTTGCGTTTTGCGTAATCGCCGAGGACACCTACATGATTTTGCTCTGTCGCCCCGACTCTCAAAACCCCGTCATCAGCCTCTTTTTGTGGTATCTGTCCGAGCGCAATATCTCCGAAAACGTGCTGCTCATGGCATGCGCGGTCCAACTCTTTTGCCAGTTTAGCCATATCCTGCGCGTGTATGCCCGTCATCCGCGTGCCGATGAGGACGTGGCGGCCGAGAGCGCACGCTCTGGGGACGATCTAGCATCACGCGTTGTGATCTATGCCGATGCCCATAAGCTGTCGCGGCGCGAGCAGGAGGTGCTCACGCTGGTGCTGAAGGGCAACGACGCCCAAAACATCGCCAGCGAGTTGGTCATCAGCCCTGGCACTGTCAAGGCGCACTTGCATCGCATCTACGTTAAAAGCGGTGTCTCCAACCGAGATGACCTCATAGATGCCTTTTGGCGTTCCTAGTCCTATTCTTCCTTGCATGCGGGTCTTGCCGTGTGGGCGGGCACGCCGTTGGGCGTAATGACGCGGTAATAATCTCAGACAATAAACCTGCAGGTAAAGCGTGTAAACCTGCTTAAACTGACCGTTTGCGATCCCTGGCCTTGGCACGGATTTGCCCCTGTGTATCAATGGGTGTAGCGCGAAGCCGCGGACGTGGGACAGACGTCCGAGCACGGCTTGTAGGCACGCGCCGATGCGGGAGCGCTACGCTCCCAACCGAGTGCCCACGCGGGCGGTGCGTCCGCGTTGCAACCAAAGATGCCTGAGGAGGCTCACATGGACAAGGCTGATGTAGTTATCAAGAGCAACGCCGTCTTTACCGGCGATGGGCTCGAGCCGTTTAAGGGCGGCGTTGCCGTGCGCGGTGATAAGATTGTTGCCTGCGGTGACGATGCTCACCTGGCACCGTTTATCGGTCCCGATACCGAGGTGCGCGACTTTGGCGACCAGCTCGTCATGCCCGGCCTGATTGACTCGCACACGCATTTTGCCCAGGGCGCGTTTATGACCGACCCCGATTTTGCCGTCAACCTCATCGACTGCACCAGTTTTGAGATGGCGATGGAACGTGTCGTGGCGTTTGCGGCCGACCATCCCGATAACGAGTGGATTCTGGGCTGCCAGATTATCCAGTTCCAGTGGGATGTCCCCGAGATGCCCACAGCCGCGATGATCGATGAGTACATCTCGGACCGCCCGGTCTTTCTGCAGCAGGTTGACCTGCATACCTTTAGTGCCAATACCTGCGCCATCAACAAGGTGGGAGTAACTTCGCAGACGCCCGATCCCGCAGGCGGCAAGATCCTTAAGGATGCCGAGGGCAATCTGACGGGCGTGTTTTCCAACAACGCCGGCGTCTTCTTTATGGACGAGGTCTACGACCCAGCGCCCGAGGTTGTTGACGCGTCGTTTGCAAAAACCGCCCGGCGCGCCAATGCCCTGGGAATCACTACGGTCGGCATGGTCAATCCTACGTTTGTGAGCATGGAAAACCCGTATGCGGTGTTGGCAGGTCTTAATGCCAAGGGCGACTTGCCACTGCGCGTGTTCCTGTACACCGATCTGTTCGAAAACGAGTCCTTAACGCTCGAGCAGATCAAGGAGAAATACGCCTTCTCGGGTACGCAGGTCGAGTGGCACGGCTTTAAGCAGTTTCTTGATGGCGTGTGCTCCGACCACACCGCTTGGATGCTTGAACCCTATTCCAACGCGCCCGATACCTGCGGTGAGCCCGCGGAGGATCCAGAGCGCATCCGTGCCGCCATTGTCAGGGCGCAGGAATGGGGCGTTGACACGCGCGTCCATACGATCGGCGATCGCTCGGTGCGTTTTGTGCTTGATTGCTTTGAGGAGGGCGAGCGCTTGCATGGTAAGCGGGGTTGCCGCCACTCCATGGAGCACAACGAGACGGTTCAGCCCGAGGATCTGCCGCGCTATGCCGAGCTGGGTATATGCCCTGGTATGCAGCCGTGGCACATGCTGCTCGATATGTCTGACCTTGCCAAGGACGATGCCGTGGGCCCCGAGCGTGCTGCGCTTTCGTGGCCCCTGCATAGCCTGCTTGCCAGCGGTGCCGTGGTGCACCTGGGCAGTGACTTCCCCGTTGTGGGCTTGGAGCCCATGGAGGAGGTGTACGGCGCGGTCTTCCGCATGCTCGAGGACGGCTCCAACCCAGAAGGGTGGTTCCCGCAGGAGCGCATCACCATGGCCGAGGCCCTGCGCGCCTACACCTACGGCAGCGCCTACGCCATGCATGCCGAGGATCGCATCGGTACGCTCGCATGCGGCAAACAGGCTGATATCTGTGTGCTCGACCGTAACCTCTTTGACTGCGAACCGGCTGAGGTCCTCGAGGCCACGGCGCATCTCACGATGATTGCCGGCAAGGTGGTCTACGAGGCCTAGCGGGGCTGCTGCATCGCTGGGCGGTGCCGCGGCCTGTGCGTGCCGCCCATCCATTCATGCATCCATTCATCAATCTCTCATGGAAAGGGGAGAACAATGGCAGAAGAAACGACCGCCGCTGTTGAGGAGGAGCGTGAGCTTGCCTCGCAGCCGATTCCCGGCCTGGTGCGCAAGTACACCATCATCACCGGCCAGGGTATGCTCGCCCAGATTATCATGGTGGTCCTTGAGGGCCTCGTGATGGGTTGGGGCCTGGGTGCACACGGCCTGGCCTGTGTTTCGATCATCATGTCGGTCGAGTACATTAACCTGGCCTTTGGCAACCTGTTTGGCACCGGCGTGCCCGCCGTGGTGGGCAACCTTTTGGGTGCCGGCGACATTAAGGGCGCCAGCAAGGCGTTTAGCCAGGGTTTTTGGCTTACCACGATTGTGAGTGTGCTGCTTGCTGTGGTGATGGCTGTGTTTACCGAGCCCATCTGCGCATTCTTCGGCGCCACGCCCGACATCATGGCCGATACCGTTGCCGGCGTGCGCACCTTCTCCGTGCTGCTGCCGCTCACGGTCATTGGTCAGATGGTCACCGCCGTCATGCGTGTGGACGAGAAGGTTCAGATCCAGGCCAACCTCATGACCGTGTCTGCCATCGTCGCTATCTGCTGGCTTGCGCTTTCCACGTTTGTGCTCAAGCTTGGCGTTATGGGAGCTGGCGTGTACTACGGTCTTTCCATCGGTATCTGGGCCATCGGTATCTTCTGGTTCATCGGCGGTAAGAAGTCGCAGCTCCAGATCAGCGCCGCCGACCTCAAACTCGACATGGCCATCTGCGGCCAGATCATCAAGATTGGTTTCCCGTTCTTTTTGGTGCAAGCTGCCACGTTCATCTTCAACACCGTTGCCAACTCGTTGCTTGGCCAGCTCGGCGGCGACATGGGTTCGCTCTACATCGCGGCCTTTGGTGTGATCAACGGCTACATCCTCTACATTACCATGATGGTCGCCCAGTGCTTCTCGTACGGCCTGCAGCCCATTGCCGCCTTCAACGCCGGCGCCAAGGCGTGGGCGCGCCTCAAGGAAACGCTCTCCTGCACGCTTAAGTACCAGGTCGTGACGCTTGCTGCGGTGTCTGCTGTGCTATGGGTGGCCGCAACGCCGGTCTGCGCCTTTTTTGCTGGTAGCGACCCGGCGCTCGTCGAGGTTGCCGCCAACGCCACGCGCATCGTTATCCTGGCCGTGGCCCTGGGCTATCTTGCCATGACCATGTCGATGTACTTCCAGGCGGTTGAGAAGGTGGGTATCGCCACGTTCACCGGTCTGCTCCGCTACGTGATCTGCTCCGTGCCGCTTATGTACCTGCTTGGCAACATGATGGGCGTTCAGGGTGTCTGGTTTGCCTTGGTGGCGGCTGACGCCATCACTGGTCTTATCTCCATCGCCCTCGCCGTCCGCGAATCCAAGCGACTTGCCACGCTCTAGACTCGGGCACGGCCAGCCCGCGATAGTCGAATAAGTCAACTCGCCTGCAAGCCACCACAATGGGGACAGTTCCCATTGTGGTGGCTATTGTTATTTAGGGTCTGAGATTTCGGCTCTATAAATAACGTTTTTGAACTGGGCTACTAAAAGATTGTGGAAAACACTACTATAAGATTATGGAAAACGCTACTGCAAGATTATGGCAAATGATACTATACGATTATGGTAACAGCGTTATAAGGGGCGTTGATATGGCCGAGTACATTAACAGGGATTTGCATGAGTTGCTCATTCGCATGGCGGGTTGGTTTCCTGTTGTGTCGTTGACGGGGCCTAGGCAGAGCGGTAAGTCTACGCTGGTTAGGCATGCCTTTCCCGACTATTCCTATGTCACGCTTGAGGACCCCCAAACGAGGCGCGCGGCCTTGGAGGATCCGGTGAGTTTTATCCGCAACCGAAAGGGCGGACTCATCATCGATGAGGCGCAATACGCCCCGGATTTGTTCTCGATGATTCAGGTTGTTTCGGATGAGCGGGGAGACGCCGGTCAATACATCCTTACGGGATCGCAAAACTTTTTGATGATGAAAAGCATCGGCCAGTCTCTTGCCGGGCGAGTCGGGATCTTAAAATTGCTGCCATTTTCGTTTCGAGAAGCGGAGAGGGGCCAGCAGGGGCAGTTGGAAGTGGATTTGTTTGCGCTCGAAGGGGGATACCCTCGCCTGCGTTCCGCCGGAATGCCGTCCTCGGTTTATTTCCCCAGCTATATTGATACCTATGTTGAGCGCGATGTTGTGGGCTTGCTTGACGTGCGCAATAAAGCGGAGTTTCATAAGTTTCTGTCCATAATTGCCCAGAGCGCCGGTGCTCTCATTAATATATCTTCGCTTTCTCGAGATACGGGTGTGAACGTATCGACCATTAAAAGCTGGTTGTCTATCCTGGAGCAGAGCTACCTGACGTTTTCACTGCAGCCCTATTATGCAAATGCCAGGAAACGTTTGACTAAAACGCCCAAGCTTTATTTTTACGACACGGGGCTGCTCTGCTACTTGCTCAAAATTGGATCACTGGAGCAACTTTTGGAGAGCCCTTATCTGGGGGCAGTTTTCGAAAACCTCATCGTTTCCGAAACGGCGAAGAGCCATCTCAACGTGGGCGAGAATCCCGAGTTGTATTTCTATAGGGACGACGGCAAGCGAGAAATCGATTTGCTCGACTGCACAAACTCAGGGAGTCCCAAGGCTATCGAAATAAAATCATCCAGAACGTATCACGATAAGTACGCCCGCCATTTACGGGCTGTATGCGATGAGATCGACATTGCAAAAGATGCGCGCTATGTTGTGGCCCGCGTGGATTCAACGTATGAGTCGAAAGACTGTAGCGTGGTCTCGGCGCGTGATTGGCTTTTGCGATAACAGGCTCGGCGTATTAACGACCGCCGCGAAGGGAACCGGCCCCTTTTGCGGCGGTTTTTTGCCTATCTGGTGCGTCTTAGATGCAAGTGAGTAGACTAATTTGGATATGCCGAGCACATCGCGACAAATGCTCAATAAAGCCGCAGGTCAGAGCTGTGGCGTTTTGGGGCGTGCTTGACCTCCTGCAAAAGGTCTACTCACTTGGTTTTTTCTGTTAGAAGACCGCCGCGAGGTGGAGTGGCTCCTCCGCGGCGGTCGGCGTTTGCCCAGATAAAACCTGCCAAAATAAACCTGTCCCTTTTTGGCATGTCCCTTTTGGCGTGGCTGATTGGTTTGGGCTGTTTTGGAGAAAGCCCATGAGGCGGCACTCAGGCTAATCCTGCGTGTCGCCTCCGTACATGTAGACGATAAAGCCGTCGCCGGTGTCTTGGCTGTGATCCTCCAGGATGCGTTTCATGTTGAGGTGCTCGTAGAACTGCCAGTCGGAGTTGCAGTCGCTCATCAGGAAGAACTTGGTGCAGCCTGCCTTGGCGAGCTCGGCGCGCGCAAGGTCGATAAGCGCGCGGCCGAGCCCCTTGCCCTGCCACTCGGGCACGATGATGATCAGGTTGAGCTGGCCCTGGGCATACTCGTTGCCTGTGGCGGCAAAGCGATCCGCCGTGGCCTTTTCGCGACTGTCGCCGAAGAGCGAGCCCTCGAGCTTGGCGTCGGCAGCCTTTGCCATTTCGGTTGCCTGGGCGAGCATCTCGTTGTAGCAGGACTCCCACGTGGGGTTGGTGCGCGGCTTGCCGTCCTCGAAGATACCGATGCAGCAGGCGGCGATAATGCGGCCCTCTGCCTCGGCGACGAGCGCGATGGGGGAGCGCTGCAGCTGCATGGCAATGTTGAAGCGCGCGCAGAAATCGGCAGCTTCGACGTCGCCGCGGTTGCGCAGCGTGTTGCACCACAGCTGGTTGTAGATGGCGGCGATGCCAGCCAGGTCGTCGAGCGTGGCGGCGCGCAGGGTTACGTTGTCAAGGCTCATGGAGGCTCCTTCCAAGGTGGGTCAGGCCACCTCTGAGTGTGACATGGGCGCACCGCTGCCGCATCAACCATTCGGTAGACGAGCTTCGATCTCTCGGGGACGGAGGAAAAGGGGCCACGAGCGAGGATTTTCGGACGCTTGCTCGACGAGAGTGGATAATCTCCCACTTTTAGCGCGAACATAGGTCAAAAACGGGAGATTATCCACTCTCGTGGTAAGCGGGCCCTCGCGTTATCCATTCCCTTTTTGGCTGGCCGTGCTTGCACTTTAGCGTGCGACAGCGGATAATGCCGAGCATTCGACAATGTTCTCGTTGCCATCAATTGATTGAGGAGGCCCCTATGGCCATGGATTTCAAACGCAGGCTGCCGATCCCCATGGAGATCCGCGAGGAAATGCCGCTTTCCGCCGAGCTTACCGCCAAAAAGCAGGCATTCGACGCCGAGGTCGCCAAGGTCTTTACCGGCGAGGACGCGCGCAAGGTGCTCATCATCGGCCCGTGCTCTGCCGACCGCGAGGATTCGGTCCTCGAGTACATGAACCGACTGGCCAAGACCGCCGAGGAGGTCAAGGACAAGCTCATCATCATCCCGCGCGTCTACACCAACAAGCCTCGCACCAAGGGCACCGGTTACAAGGGCCTGCTGCACAACCCCGATCCCGAGGCGCCCGACGATCTGCTCGAAGGCGTTAAGGCCATTCGCCACATGCACCTGCGCGTCATCGAGGAGACTGGCTTCTTCACTGCCGACGAGATGCTCTACCCGTCCAACTACCAGTACCTCGTCGACCTGTTGAGCTACGTCGCCGTGGGCGCGCGTTCGGTCGAGAACCAGGAGCATCGCTTGGTGTCGAGCGGCATTTCGGTGCCGGTGGGCATGAAGAACCCCACTGCCGGTTCTACCACCGTCATGCTCAACTCCATCTACGCCGCCCAGGCGCATCAGAGCTTTATCTTCCGTAACTGGGAAGTCGAGTGCGACGGCAACCCGCTCGCGCATGCCGTTATGCGCGGCTACATCGGCCTCGACGGTCGCACCTACCCCAATTACCACTACGAGCACCTCGAGCGTCTGGCCGAGCGCTACACCGAGCACGCCGGCTACGCCAACCCGGCGGCGGTTATCGACTGCAACCACGACAACTCGGGCAAGCGCCCGCTGGAGCAGTACCGCATTTGCAAGGAGGTGCTCGACAGCTGCCGCCGCAACGAGTCCATCTCCAAGCTGGTCAAGGGCTTTATGATCGAGTCTTACCTTGAGGACGGCAATCAGCCGGTTGATGGCGGCGTCTTTGGCAAGTCGATCACCGACCCGTGCTTGGGCTGGGAAAAGACCGACTACCTCATCCACGAGATCGCGGAGCGGGTTTAGTTACGCGGTTTTACCAAACCGCGTAACGGCTCGACGCTGCGCGGGTCGCATTTGGACAATCTGACGTTCAACTTCAAGGGCGCGACCAGAAGGTCAGCGCCCTTTCGTTTCACGTCACCTTGTCTCAAATGCGGCCCGCTCGCTCATATGACCCAATCCTCTGTCAAGAGCCACAATGGCCCCGCCGACCGCTTGCAATCGGTCGGCGGGGCCTGCCGTTAACCCGTCCCGGTCCGCCCCCGGCATGTCATCGACGCCTTCGGCTCAGTCTCATATCCGCGGATACCGCTCCGGCGGCCCGCAATCCTCTCCTTCGGCGGGGTTCCCCTAGTCTGTCTTCGCGCATGCGGCGGTCGCCGCGCGCACAGCGAGAACGGGGGTGTCCCCGAAGGCTGCCCGGCTCGCCGGGACGGGGGCTTATGTCTATTCCTCGCCCTCCCGGCACATCATGCCGAGGGCCCAGAGCCACCTCACGAGCTCGGCCGCGGTGGCCGCGTTCGCCTTAGCCTGGGGCATGCCCCTTTCGAGCATCTCCTCGCGTCGCCGGAGCAGGCGCTCGGCCCCCTTCCTCCCGTGCATCCTTATCTCGAGGGGGACGCCGGAGCCCTTGGGCATCAGCTTCGGCTGGTGGCCGGC
>NZ_QSFE01000012.1:0-66889 GCF_003467145.1 Collinsella sp. AM44-11 | reverse complement strand
TTGCCTCGATCACGTAGACGGTCTCGCCCTTGATGGCGTACTGCACGTTGACCAGGCCGCGTACGCCCAGCGCCATCGCGATGCGGCGCGTGGTCTCGCGGAGCTTCGCCTGTAGGCTCTCGCTAAAGCTGAACGGCGGGATGCAGGTCGCAGAGTCGCCGGAGTGAATACCGGCCTCCTCGATATGCTCCAGGATGCCGCCGATGTAAACCTCTTCGCCATCGCACAGGGCGTCGACATCGGACTCGATCGCACCCTCCAGGAAGCGGTCCAGGTATACCGGGTAGTCGGGGCTAATGCGCGCAGCCTCGGCCATGTAATCGCGCAGATGCTCGGCATCGTAGGCGATCATCATGCCGCGGCCGCCCAGTACGTAGCTCGGACGCACCAGCAGCGGGTAGCCAATGTGCGCGGCCACGGCCTCGGCCTCCTCAAACGAGGTGGCCTGGCCCGCCGGCGGGTACATGATGCCCAGCTTGTCGAGCAGAGCGGCAAAACGCTCGCGGTCCTCGGCAAAGTCGATGGCATCGGGCTTGGTGCCCATAATGTTCACGCCGCTCTCCTCGAGCATGCGCGCCAGCTTAAGCGGGGTCTGGCCGCCGAGTGTCACCACGACGCCGTCGGGACGCTCAACATCGATAACGTCCATGACGTCCTCGTAGGTGAGCGGCTCAAAGTACAGGCGGTCGGAGGTGTCATAGTCGGTCGAGACGGTCTCGGGGTTGCAGTTGACCATGATGGTCTCGAAGCCGCGGGCCGCCAGCGCATAGCTCGCATGCACGCAGCAGTAGTCAAACTCGATGCCCTGGCCAATGCGGTTGGGGCCGGCGCCCAGGATCATCGCCTTGGGCTTGTCCGCCGGCGTGGTCTCGTCGGGAGCCACGCACTTCTTGGCATCCGGGCTTGTGCGGTAGATGTTCTCGTAGGTCTTGTAATGGTACTCCGTGGCGCTCGAGAACTCCGCAGCGCAGGTATCGACCGTCTTCATGCTGGGGACCACGCCCAGACCCTTACGGTAAGCGCGCACAAAGCGCTCGTCCGAGCCGGTCAGCGCGGCAATCTCGGCATCGCTCGTGCCATACTGTTTGAGCAGGCGCATCGCGTCGGCGTCAATGTCCTCCACGCGCAGGCCGCGGATGCTCTCCTGAACCTGCACCATATCGTTGATACGGTTGAGGTACCACGGATCGATACCGCAGATGGCATGGATGCGCGCGACATCCCAGCCACGGCGCAGGGCCTCGACCACAAAGAAGATGCGGTGCTCGGTCGGGGTTGCCACGGCCTGGGCGAGCCCATCGTCGCTCAGCTTGTCGGCACCTTCCTTGCCACCGGCGCAGATGCCCTGGTGGCCGTCCTCCAGTGAGCGCATGGCCTTGCCGAAGGCCTCCTCAAAGGTGCGGCCGATCGCCATAATCTCGCCCACGGCCTTCATGCGCGTGGTGAGCGTGGGATCGGTACCCTTGAACTTCTCGAAGGCAAAGCGCGGCACCTTGACCACGCAGTAGTCAATCGTGGGCTCAAAGCAGGCGGGCGTGGCCTTGGTGATGTCGTTGACGATCTCGTCGAGCGTATAGCCAACGGCCAGGCGAGCAGCAGCCTTGGCGATGGGGAAGCCCGTGGCCTTGGAGGCCAGTGCGGAGGAACGGCTCACGCGCGGGTTCATCTCGATGACGATCAGGCGGCCGGTCTGGGGGTTCACGGCAAACTGCACGTTGGAGCCGCCGGTCTCGACGCCGATCTTCTCCAGAATGGCAAGCGACGCGACACGCATGCGCTGATACTCAAGGTCGGAGAGCGTCTGCGCCGGCGCCACGGTGATGGAGTCGCCGGTGTGCACACCCATGGGGTCGAGATTCTCGATGGAGCACACGATGATGCCGTTGCCGGCGTGGTCACGCATGACCTCCATCTCATACTCTTTCCAGCCCTCGATGGACTCCTCGACCAGCACCTCGTGGGCGGGCGAGAGCTCCAGGCCCTGGCTCACGATGGAGACGAGTTCCTCGTGGGTGTGAGCGATGCCGCCGCCGGCGCCACCGAGGGTAAAGCTCGGGCGCAGTACACAGGGATAGCCTACGCGCTCGGCGATAGCCTCGGCGTCGGCCACGCTGTAGGCATAGCCCGAGCGCGCGACCTCCAGGCCGATCTCGGCCATGGCCTCGTTAAAGAGCTTACGGTCCTCGCCGCGCTCGATGGCGGCCAGGTCGCAGCCGATCATCTCGACGCCGTACTTGTCGAGCGTGCCGTCTTTCGCCAGCTCGACGGCGGCGTTCAGACCGGTCTGGCCGCCCAGTGTGGGCAGCAGCGCGTCCGGGCGCTCTTTCTTGATTACGCGCTCGATAAACTCGGCGGTGATGGGCTCGACATAGGTGCGGTCGGCAAGACCCGGGTCGGTCATAATGGTCGCCGGGTTGGAGTTGACCAGGATGACCTCAAAGCCATCCTCCTTGAGCACCTTGCAGGCCTGGGCGCCGGAGTAGTCGAACTCACAGGCCTGGCCAATAACGATAGGGCCAGAACCAATAACGAGGATGCGCTTGATGTCAGTACGTTTAGGCATGTTAGTTCTCCTCGTTCTTGGTCGCGGCGGAACCACCATCGGCGAAATTCCAGCCGGCGAGGCGGTCCTTCGCGGTGTCGATGTCCAGGTAGTTCTCCTCGCCGTCCATGAGTCGCGTAAAGGCGGTAAAGAGATAGTGGGCATCGGTGGGACCGGGCGAGGCCTCGGGGTGGTACTGGACCGAGAAGCACGGGGCGTCGAGCAGCTGGATGCCCTCGGCGGTGCCGTCGTTGAGGTTCACGTGCGTCAGGCGAATGCGGCCGAAGCGCTCGTTCATCACGACCGGCGCGATGCCGCGACGCACCCAGGCGCGCAGGTCGCCATCGGCCGCATGCTCGGTCTCGCCGCCGGAAAGTTCCGGGATCAGTTTGCCCAGACTGGGGAACAGCAGGCCAAAGCCGTGGTTTTGCGCGGTAATCTCCACGCGACGGCTCACCAGGTTCATAACCGGCTGGTTACCGCCACGGTGACCGAACTTAAGCTTTTCCATTTGGGCGCCGCACGCCAAGCTGATCATCTGGTGACCCAGGCAAATACCAAAGACCGGCACCTTGCCGATCAGCTGCTGCACCTGCTCGTAGGTCTCCACCACGGCATCGGGGTCGCCGGGGCCGTTGGACAAAAAGACGCCATCAGGATTCATGTCGAGCACCTGCTGGGCGGGCGTATCCCACGGCACGACGGTGAGGTCGCAGCCGGCACGGACCAGGCCCTCCAGAATACCGCGCTTCACACCGCAGTCGTAGGCGACCACTTTGTGACGGGCAGGAGCGGCAACCGCAAGCGCAAAGCCATGCGTGGCAGGCAGGTCGGCGGCCACAAACTCGTGAGGCGCGGGACAGCTCACGGTCTTGACCAGGTTCTCGCCCACCAGCGTGGGCGCTGCGTCCAGACGCTCGGCGAGCTCGTCGACGTCGAAGATCTCTGTCGAGATAATGCCCATCTTGGAACCATTGTCGCGCAGATGGCGCACCAGAGCGCGGGTGTCGACACCCTCGATAGCGACGATGCCGTGAGCGCGCAGGTACTCCGGCACGCTGACGGCCGAGCGCCAGTTGGAAGGCGTGGCGCACATGTCGCGAACGATCATGCCGCGCATAGCCGGAGCGCTCGCAGGGCGCACGGCGTCGCCGGGGAAGGCCGACTGGACATCGGTCTCGTCGATACCGTAATTGCCGATCTGCGGATAGGTCATGGTTACAATTTGGCCGGCATAACTCGGGTCGGTCATGACCTCAAAGTAGCCCTCAAGCGAGGTGTTGAAGCAGACTTCGCCGGTCGCGGTGCCCTCGGCGCCGCATGCACGTCCATAAAAAATGGTCCCATCCTCAAGATACAGGATACAGGGACCGCAGGTGCCCTTGCTGGTTTTGGCCAGCATACGCTGGCAAAGCTCGCTGGGCGCGAAGGTGCGGGCGGCAGCGCCCGCGGTATGGTTGTTCGCCATAATTCTCCTTCCCGGTCTCACAGGACCGGCTTAAAGGTGTGTAGTTAGGCCTCGCGGTATTGTAACCGCAAGCATGCCTCATGGCGTTAATTTCATCGAAATGTTTACGAAATGATAATTATGACTTTCTATGCATAATGATTTTTCTGGGACGGGGATTAAAAATCATCCCGCGGGGCTTGTGGCTCACACGGGATGATGGCGTCTTATTTTTTCTTGTCCTGTTCCAGCAGATCGGACGGCGTTCGGTCGGGCTTGCCGCCGCGGAAAATCTCGCGGCCATGCAGACGATGCTCCAGGTCACGTTCGGCCTTTTCCTCGTCAATCTTGGTCTGGCTCACCACCGGGTCCTCGATCAGCGACGAGACCGAGTTCACCTGTTTTTGAATGCGCTCGGCAATGGTGTCGTCCATGCTCACGATATGCATCTTCCAGTCGATGTTCGTGGCAGTCGATGAGCTCTTGGTCCACACAAACGTCAAAATGGCGCTCTGATGACCCCGCGCGGGAAACATGCCAAAGAAGGAATCGTGTTGAATGTTGCTATCCTCGTCGATATAGGCATGCACGTTATACACCACGCGGTCGATCTTATCGTTGAGCAGCGCGTTGGTCGCAAGCGCCGCGGCCTGGATCTGCCCGTTGGACAGCAGTTCGAGCTCATTGGCAGACGACGTATCCAGCACCGTTACCTCGACCGTGCCCGTACGCTCATCGGCCTCATCGACAGAAAAATCGAGCGGAAACTGCGTAAAGCCGTTGCCCCACTCAAGGCCGCCCTTCAGCGCCGTCGAAACGGTATCCACCGAAACGCTCTCGGACAGGTTGGCGGTGTTCAGGCGTCGCATCACGCCGTAGCCAATCTGCATGCCCACAATCAGCACCAAGATGCCAATGACCACGGCCATGGCAGTCTTCGTAATGGTATGGCTCACCTGCGAGCCCGAAGGGTCGTCCTCGGACAGCGGGTCGATATGTTTTGCCTGGCTCGCGCGGTCCTCGCTGCGCAGCTGCGCTAGCGCCGCTTTGTCACCGCGCTTGGCCGCAGCCTCCTTCTCACGCATGCGCTCGGTTCGCTTTTTGGCAAGCGTGGGATCCAAGACACCGGATGCATCGATTTCGGAGAATAACTCCGTCACTTCTTCCGGAGTCAAAGGGTTCTTGTCAGCCATAAACTTCCTGTCATATCAATCAGTCGAGCTCGTGCGCACGCGCGCCTTCGAACTGCATTCGATAGTAACGGGCATAGGTGCCGCCACGGGCGAGAAGCTCCTCGTGCGTGCCACGCTCCACAACGCGACCATGCTCAACGGTCGCAATCTCATCGGCATGCTTAATGGTCGAAAGACGGTGGGCGATGATAATCGTGGTGCGGCCGCGTGCCAGCTCTTCGAGCGACTCCTGCACCGCCTCCTCGCTCTCGTTATCCAAAGCACTCGTCGCCTCATCCAAAATAAGGATCTTGGGGTTCTTGAGAAACACTCGCGCGATGGCAACACGCTGCTTCTGTCCGCCCGAAAGACGGCTGCCGCGCTCGCCCACGACCGTGTCATAGCCCTGTGGAAGCGACTCGATAAAGGCATCGATGTTGGCGCGACGGGCGGCCTCGGCGATCTCTTCAGCCGTAGCGCCCGGCTTGCCATAGGCGATGTTCTCGCCAATCGTACCGTCAAATAGATAGACATCCTGCTGCACCAGGCCGATAGCGCGGCGCAGGCTCTGCTGCGTCACATCGCGCACGTCCTGGCCGTCGATGCTAATGGATCCGGTAGCCACGTCATAAAAGCGCGGCAGCAGCGAACAGGTCGTGGACTTGCCGCCGCCCGAAGGGCCAACCAAAGCGATGGTCTGCCCGGGCTTGATGGACAGATTCATATGGTCGATAACGGGACGCTCTTCGACATCGCCCTCGCCCAGCTCAACGTCCTCGTAGTTAAAGCACACGTCGTGATACTCCACGGCGCCGGCAGTCACCTGCAGATCCGTGGCGCCCGGCTTGTCCTGGATATCCGGCGCGGTCGAGAGCACCTCGTCCATGCGCTTAAAGCCGGCGATGGCCTTCTGATACGTTTCGGCCGAATTGACGAGTGTCTCGAGCGGCGTGCAGAACAGCGAAATATAGAGTGCAAAGGTCGCCATATCGACCGCCTGCAGCTGTCCCTGGGCGACCAGCCAGCCGCCCAGCAGCACCACGATCACATAGAGCACACCCGAGAGCAGGCCATACGTCGCGGTATAGACGCCCATGGCGTGATACATGTTCTCCTTGGACGAAAGATAGCGATTGTTGGAGGCGCGGAACTTAGAGCGCTCGGTCTCCTCATTGGCAAAGCTCTTGACCACGCGCATGCCCGCCAGCGAATCCTGCAGCTGCGCATTGATGCCGCTGATCTTTTTGCGGTTGTCGCTAAAGACCTCGCGCATGCGCATGTTCTGCCAAAACATGATGACCGCAAACGCCGCCGTCACCACGGCCATGGCGAGCGCCAGCACCGGGGCGATGGTAAAGAGGATCACAAACGAGCCGATAATCTCGATGCCGCAGATGATGATCCACTCGGGCACGTGGTGCGCCGCCTCGCAGATATCGAACAGGTCGTTGACCACGCGGCTCATCATGTCGCCCGAGCTGTTGCGGTCAAAGTACGCAAAGCTAAAGCGCTCATACTGGTCAAACAGGTCCTCGCGCATTTTGGACTCCATACGCGCGCCCATCACGTGACCCCAATAGCTCACAAAATAGCGGCAGGCGCAGCGGACGGCATACATCAGCACCAAGCCCACCGCGATCATGCCGAGCGCCTGCATAATGACAGCCTGACCCTGAGTAAACAGCCCACCGGTCAAATTGCGCAGAATAATAGGAAACGCAAGGTCAATGGCGGCAAGCACCAGAGCGCAAACAGTATCGGCAACAAAAAGCCCCATCTGGGGCTTGTAGTAAGAAAGAAACCTCTTCAGCATAATCACCTTACGCGGTTTTACCAAACCGCGTTTCGTCTCGACGCTGCAAGCGCCCCATTTAGACAATCTGGCCTTCAATCGTCGGTCGCGTATATCCATACGCTTCCCTCCTCTTTTAGACCACCTTGTCTCAAATGGAGCACTTTCGCTGACTTACACAAACCTGCGGGATCATCCCCGCTCGTTAAAGCTCCGCACCCCCAAGGCGATGCGCGATGCTATCGCAGGCCAAGGCGCCCACGACGGTCTTGGCGTCTTCGATCTTGCCGTCGAGCACGGCGTCGATCAGCTCGTGCAGCGGCACCAGGTCAACGTTGACAAACTCGTCATCGTCGGGGTTGGGCGCATCAAACTCCAACTTGGTAGCCAAGTAGATGTGAATGATCTCGTCGCAAAAACCGCAGGACGTGACAATCGACGTCAAAAAGCGAATGCGATCAGCCCTAAAGCCCGTCTCCTCATGCAGCTCGCGTTTGGCGCAATCGAGCGGGTCCTCGCCTGGATCGAGCTTGCCGGCGGGAATCTCGACCGTCACGCGGTCGATAGCGGTGCGGTACTGACGCACCAGTACGATCTTGCCGCTCTCGGTCAGCGCTACAACGGCCGCCGCACCCGGATGGCGAACGATATCGCGGGCGCTGCGGCGACCGTTGGGCAGCTCAACCTCAAGACGGTGGACGTCGAGGATCTTGCCCTTCCAGGCACACTCCTCCGAAAGAATCTTCTCGTGCAGCTCGGCATCGTGCGGGTCGTCATCGCCCAGCACCAGCGCCGGCTCGTCAGCGACCTCGCCACCAGGTTCGCCCTCGGCGTGCCCATACATGCGGCTGTCCTCCTCGACGATCTGCGCATCCACGAGCTCTTCGTTCTTCTCGTCCATCCGTCTCATTCCTCTCGGACTTTAGGCATCCCAGGCGTCGCGGCCGCGCAGCGCGCGCAGGCCAATATCGTGACGCAGAGTCTTGCCCTCAAAATCAATCTTCTCGCAGGCCTCGTAGGCAAGGTTGCGAGCGTTCTCGAACGTGTCGCCCAGCGCGGTCACGGCGAGCACGCGGCCACCATTGGTCACGAGCTGGCCGTCCACCATGGCAGTGCCCGCGTGGTACACGGTCACGTTCTCCATGGCCTCGGCGTCGGCGATACCGGTGATGACCTTGCCCTTCTCGTAGCTGCCGGGATAGCCCGCACTCGTCAGGACAACGGCCACAGCCCACTCGTCACGCCAGTCGAGCTCAATCTGATCGAGCTCGCAGTTGGCGCAGGCGAGCATGACCTCAACCAGGTCGTTCTTAAGGCGCGGCAGCACGACTTGCGTCTCGGGGTCGCCAAAGCGGGCATTGAACTCCAGCACCTTGGGGCCGGCAGGCGTGAGCATAAAGCCGCCATACAGGCAGCCGCGGTAGTCGATGCCCTCGGCAGCGAGCTCGGCCACGGTCTGCTCCATGACCTTCACCATGGTGGCGTGCTCCTCGTCGGTCACGATGGGCACCGGGCTGTAGACGCCCATGCCGCCGGTGTTGGGGCCCTTGTCGCCCTCGAGGGCGCGCTTGTGGTCCTGCGAGGTGGCCATGGGGCGCACGGTCTTGCCGTCGGTAAAGGCGAGCAGCGAGCACTCGGGGCCGGTCAGCATCTCCTCGATGACCACAGTATTGCCGGCATCGCCAAAGGTGCCGCCAAAGCACTCGCGCACGGCCTCCTCGGCCTGCTCAAGTTCGATCGCCACGATGACGCCCTTGCCCGCGGCAAGGCCGTCGGCCTTGACGACCAGCGGGGCGCCCTGCTCGCGCACGTAGGCGAGAGCCGAAGCCTCGTCGGTAAACGAGCCGTAGGCTGCCGTTGGAATGCCCGCGCGCTCCATGAGCTGCTTGGAGAACAGCTTGGAGCCCTCCATCTGGGCGCCCTCGGCACCCGGGCCAAAGCAGAGAATACCCGCCGCGCGCACGGCGTCGGCCACACCCGCCACGAGCGGAGCCTCGGGGCCAATTACCACGAGTCCGCATCCGTGGCTCTGCGCAAACGCCGCCACGGCCGCAGGATCGCAGTCGTCGAGAACAACGTTCTCGCCGCAGCTCGCGGTGCCGCCGTTGCCCGGCGCGATGTAGAGCTTGCCGGCGCGCGGTGATGCTGCGAGCTTAGCTGCCAAAGCATGCTCACGGCCGCCGCTGCCCAACAACAGGATGTCGATGGTTTGAGTGTCCGCCTTCAAGGGTGCCTCCTCTATGGATGAACGGCCCGCTCCGCGCGAGCCCTTTGCAAGCAAATATACCCCTCGGCCGCCCGCTTGGGCTGCAAAGGGGTATATCGCAATAACCGAATAGTGCCGATTACTTCCAGAATCGGTTGATGATCTGTTCGCGATCGGCGCCGACGCCAATGAACGTCACGCGGGTGTGTGCCAGATCCTCGATAAACGCCACGTAATCCTGAGCCTCCTGCGGCAGCTCGTCAAAGCTGCGGCAACCGGTGATATCGCACTTCCAGCCCGGGAGCTCCTCGTAGATGGGCTTGGCATGCTCAAAGCGCACCTGATGCTCGGGCACGCTCGTGTAACGCTCGCCGTCGACGTCATAGGCCACGCACACCTTGATGGTGTCGAAGGCCGAAAGCACGTCGAGCTTGGTCAGGGCGATATCGGTGAGACCGTTGACGCGCGAGGCATAGTTGGCAATAGGGCCGTCGAACCAGCCACAACGACGACGGCGACCGGTGGTCACGCCGTACTCATAGCCTTCCTCGGTCAGCGTGTGGCCGGCCTCGGACTCATAGGAAAGCTCGGTGGGCATGGGGCCCGAACCGACGCGGGTGATATAGGCCTTCATGACGCCCAGCACGCGGTCGACATTCTTCATGCCGACTCCGGAGCCGGTGATGGCGCCGCCAGCGGTGCAGTTAGAAGACGTCACGTACGGATAGGTGCCGTGGTCGATGTCGAGCAGCGTCGCCTGGGCACCCTCGAACAGCAGGTCCTTGCCCTCGTCGATCATGTTGTTGAGCAGCAGGCTCGTCTCGGTGATGTAGGGGCGCAGGCGCTCGGCCATGGGCAGGTACTCGTCGCAGATCTGGTCCACGGTGTAGGTGGGCAGGTGGTAGATGAGCTCGAGCTCGGGATTCACGCGGGCAAGAGCGGTCTCCAGCTTGTCGCGGAACAGCGTCTCGTCCAGCATGTCCTGCATGCGCAGGCCGATGCGGGCCATCTTGTCCTGGTAGCACGGACCGATGCCGCGCTTGGTGGTACCGATGTTCTTCTTGCCGAGCTTCTGCTCAAAAGCACCATCCAGATCGATGTGGTACGGCATGATGATGTGCGCGTTGCCACTGATCTTGAGGTTCTTGGTGGTGATGCCGTCGGCCTCGAACATGTCAATCTCTTCAAGGACAACCTTGGGGTTGACGACGCAGCCGTTACCGATCACCGACACATGGTCGGAATACATGATGCCGGAGGGCACCTGGTGCAGGCCGTACTTCTTGCCGTTGACGACGATGGTGTGGCCGGCGTTATTACCGCCCGAATAGCGCACGACGGCATCGAAGTCGCCAGCGACCAGGTCGCAAATCTTACCCTTGCCCTCATCGCCCCACTGGGCACCGACCAAAACGGTTGACGGCATGTTTACTCCTTACATTCATGGACTGTCTACGTGCCACGCCGGCACGCAGAAGCACAAAACATTCCCAGTATACCCGTGCAACGGGCGCCTGTCCTACTCCTCGGTATGCGCCCCATCAAGCTCATAGAACTTGGTGGATGCCGGCAGGAACATCAGGTCGACGTCACCGATCGGGCCCGAACGGTTCTTGGCCACGACGATACGCGTAACGCCCTCGTCGGGTCGATCGTCACGCGAGGCCTCGGCCTCATCGGCGGAGCGGTCCAAGAACATAACAATGTCAGCGTCCTGCTCGATGGAGCCCGATTCACGCAGGTCGGACAGCTGCGGGCGCTTGCCGGTACGGGATTCAACCTGACGCGACAGCTGCGACAGCGCGATCAGCGGAATCTTGAGCTCCTTGGCCATAATCTTCAGACCTCGCGACATCTCGGAGACCTCGACGGTGCGGCTCTCGGAACGACGTCCCGGCGGAGGACTCACCAACTGCAGGTAGTCCAGGATGATGATGGCCTTCTCCTTGTTGTGGAGCATGCGGCGGCTCTTTGCGCGAATCTCAGTCACTGTGGTGCCGGGCGTATCGTCAATCAGAATGTCGAGCTTAGACAAGGTCTGCGTGGCCTCGTTGATATTGGCCCACTGCTCGGGGCTAATGCGGCCCATGCGGAAGTCACTGATCGAGATCATCGCATAGGCGCAAATCAGACGCTGGGCAATTTCCTTACCCGACATCTCCAGCGAGAAGAAGCCGACGGTATAACCGGCAGCGGCAGCGTTGAGCGCCAGATTCAGGGCGAACGACGTCTTACCCACAGCAGGGCGAGCGCCGATAATGATGAGCTGACCCTCGCGGAAACCCATGAGCATGCGGTCGAGCGACGGGAAGCCCGTGGGCACGCCCGCAGCCTGGCCACCGGCCTGGCACACTTCCTCGGCCTCGTTATAGGCCTCGACCATAAACTCGGTCAACGTCTTGTAGCTCGACTTGACCTCGCGTGCCGTGACCTTGAGCAGCTTGCTCTCGGCCAGCTCCACGACCTCTTTGGTGTCGGTAGGGGCGTTATAGGCCAGCGCGTTGATCTCGTTGGTGGCACCGATCAGCTCGCGCAGCATCGAGTCGCGGCGAACGATGGCGGCATGGTGCTGCCAGTTCACGAGCGACAGGGTCTGACCCATCAGCTCCAAAATGTAGGCCTCGCCGCCCACGGCATCAAGCTTGTTGATGCTGCGCAGGTAATCGATCAGCGAGATGGAGTCGATGGGAATGCGGCTGTTGTACATATCGACCATCGCGGTGTAGATGGTCTTATGAATGGGCCGGTAGAAGTCATCGGGCTGCAGCTCGACCTGGGCCTCCTCGACCACCTCGGGCGACAGCAGCATAGCGGCCAGTACGTTGGCCTCTGCATCTTGGTTTTGAGGGAGACCCAACTTGGAGCCGCGGTCCTCAACCGTCAGCCCCGTCTCCCTATCGTCGTATGCCATGAGCATCCTCATTCATATCGCTTGCGAGCATCCATAGTATCAGCCACGGTCCCAAAACGGGCCACGCGCCGCCAATCATCACCGAACGAAACGGATGAACGGTCCCGTATATAGGACTTCGACGCAACGTTCACCATGACACTCACTCAGCGCAAAAAACAAAAAGGGCGCCCCGGTTTCCCAGAGCGCCCTTCTTAGAACAAGATTGTTGCGTTGCAGCAAATGCTACTCGGCAGCAGCCTCAGTCTCGACCTCGGCGGTCTCGGCCTCGGCGACCTCAGCGGCCTCCTCGACCTCAGCCTCGGCAGCGAGCTCCTCGGCGGTAACGCCGACGAGAACGACAACCTCGGCCTTGATCTCGCGGTACAGCGAGATGGCAACGGTGTGGGCACCGGCAACCTTGATGGGCTTACCGAGCTCGACGCGCTTGCGGTCGATGTCCATACCGAGCTGAGCCTTGATGGCGTCAGCGATCATAGCGGCGGTAACGGAGCCAAAGAGGATGCCCTCGTCGCCGACCTTGACGTCAACGGTGACCGTCTTGCCCTCGAAGGCAGCCTTGGTCTCGTTGGCGGTAGCCAGACGGACGGCCTCGCGCTTGGCGATGTTGTTGCGACGCTCGTCAAGCTGCTTGAGGTTGCCCTTGGTGGCGGCAACAGCGAGCTTCTTGGGGAACAGGAAGTTCTCAGCGTAACCCTGAGCGACCTCTACGACGTCACCCTCGCCGCCCTTGCCCTTGATCTCATCGAGAAGAATAACCTTCATGATGCGTCTCCCTTCTTAGCCGCGGTCGCGGTTGCCACGAGAGGAAACCACGGGGACGGTGTACGGCAGGAGAGCCATCTCGCGGGCGCGCTTGATGGCGTTGGCGATGTCATGCTGATGCTGCGTGCAAGCGCCAGTGACGCGACGGGGCTTGATCTTGCCACGGTCGGTCATGTACTTACGGAGAAGCTGAGTGTCCTTATAGTCGATGAACTCAGTGTTCTCCTTGCAGAACTGGCAGTACTTACGACGCGGCTGACGTGCAGAATAATCATTAGCCATGTCAAAATACCTTTCATTTGGCAACTTCGGCGAGCCGAAGCCGCCTCTCACTCAAAAATAGGTGAACAGCCCTTAGAACGGGATGTCCTCATCGTAGACGTCGACCGCGGGCGGCGTAGCCACCGGTGCGGCAGGACGTGCTGCGGGCGCGGGAGCTGCGGGGGCGTAACCGCCCTGATCGTAGCCACCCTGGCCACCACGGGAGCTCATAAACTCGATCTCATCGACGATGACCTCAAGCTTGCTCCGGCGCTGGCCATCGCGCTCCCAAGAGCTGTAGCGCAGCTTGCCCTCGATCGCGACCTTGTTTCCCTTTGCCAGGAAACGGCTCACGGCCTCGGCGCGCGTGCCGAACATAGTGCAGTCGACAAAGTTGGGATAGTCCTCCCACTCGCCAGTCTGCGGGTTGCGGCGACGATCGTTCACGGCGACGCCAAAGGACAGAACCTGGGTTCCGCCGGCGGTGGCGCGCAGCTCGGGATCACGCGTGAGGTTACCGGTGATGTTCACTCGATTGATGCTCATAACTCACTACTTCCTCTTGGGGCACAAGCCCAGTCCAAAACGACAGTCTTACTCCTGGTCGTCGCGACGGACGATCATGTGGCGGACCACAGCGTCGGTGATGCGCAGGACGCGATCAAGCTCGGCAATCTGGGTAGGATCTGCGTGGAAGTTGATGAGGGTGTAGTCACCATCGGTGAGGTCGTTGATCTCGTAGGCGAGCTTGCGCTTGCCCCACTCGTCAACGGAGTCGACCTTGCCAGCGCCCTCAGCGATCGTGGTATCGATACGCTTCATAACGGCGAGACGAGTCTCGGGGTCGAGCGACGGGTCAACAAAGAACAGCAGTTCATAAGCCTTCATATTGTCACCTCCTCTGGGCAAATGTGGCTTCAGGTCGTGAAGGTGCGCCTGAAGCAGGAAAAGACTTGGTAATAATATCTTTCAACCTCCTAGGCTGCAAGAATATGCAGCTACAACCTCATGACCTCCACATATGTCCATGCTCACACGGCACTTCATGCGCATTCCAACCAAATGCTGACCAAATGCTTGACGGATCTGTGTTCAAGATACGGTGCCGTGGGGACAAGCTGAGCCAAGCCGCAGGTCAGCGGGCACAAGGCTGTGGTCGCAAAATGCATACCAGTGGCCCACAGCACCACCCAAAGATTTTTAAATTCATTGCCAAGTCGCTTATGAATACCCTTTTTTGAACAATTGAGTTGATCAACCACGCTGGTCGGAAGCCGTTTTTTGGGACCTCAAGCCCCACTGCAGCGCCAAGCACGGCCAAGCGTTTTAAAAAATGCCAACTTTTCTGTTTGCACTTTGCGATTCCTCGTGTATACTGACTTTCGCATTTAACGGAGAGTTGTCCGAGTGGCCGAAGGAGCACGATTGGAAATCGTGTAGGCGTCAAAAGCGTCTCCAGGGTTCAAATCCCTGACTCTCCGCCAGTTAATTCCAAAGCAGGCCTTCGAGCCTGCTTTGTTTTTACCCCACGCGGAGGGGTGGCAGAGTGGTTGAATGCGGCGGTCTCGAAAACCGTTTGGCCTGTATAAGGTCACGAGGGTTCGAATCCCTCCTCCTCCGCCATTTTGGTTGAGAAAGCTCCCGAAAACGGGGGCTTTTTTGTTTAGAGTCCCTTACAAGCAAATACGGCGGAGGAGGAGGGATTCGAACCCGTCAGGACGCGGAGCGTAAAGAAAACGCGCCAGTGGCGCGTTTTTAGCGCAGCGCGGTCGGCGTAAGCCGACCGGATAAATTTTGAGCGCTGCTCAAAATTTAGACATCCCTCCTCTTCAACCCACACCCCCATCACGTTCAATCCCAACCCAACATCCCAAACATGTACATCACCCTCCAAAGATGTCAAAAAATGTCGTTTTTGGAGGGTGGTGTACACGTTTGTATATGACACACGCCGTGCATGAGTCGGCTTACTCGCATTCGGTATATTTCCCCACCTCAACGGACATAAGAGTTGGGTATCGACTCAGAGCGAGAGGTCCCCAATGGATACCCCTGTTCTCATTTCGCATAAAACTGCATGGCTCGTCCATCACGCGCCGCAAGGCCGGGTTCAAGCGGTCGCGCAACACGACTACCAGATAGGCGCAAGAGGTCTCTCCACCCAGCAACGCATCGCGCGCATACGACAGGCCCTCACCGACTGCGGCATTCCGCCCGATATGTTCAAGACTATCGATATCTCCGTAGTGTTTGCTTTCGAGCGAATTCGCACCAACGGCGTCACTTGCCATGTTCTCGGCCAAAGCCTACCCTATGGCCATATTGACGAGCTTACGCCCGGCATCTTTATCACCGACGAAGCCTTCACCTTCGTGCTCGCCGCCGAGTGGATGGATAGAATCGAATACCTCGAGTATGGCTACGAAGTTTGCGGCGACTATCGCATGGGCCTTAATCCCTCTGACCCTTATACCGAGCAACCAGCAACCACCTCCAAGGACGAAATTGTCGAACTGCTCGATCAACACCCTGGCAAACCCGGTGCCACACGCGCGCGACTCGCGCTCAGACATGTCTACGACCACTCGGTCTCGCCTATGGAGGCTGCATCGGCAATCGCACTTTCACTTCCAACAAGCGAAGGCGGCGTTGGCATTCGAGGCATCGAGCTCAACCGACCGCTCGAGATCCCTCAACGTCTTTGGCATTGCACCAAAGCCCGAACACTCAAAATCGATGCCCTCATTACCTATAAGCGCAGAGAGCTCGGCATCGAATATAAGGGTGGCTTTCACGACGAGACTGGCCGTAAGGGAGCAGATGCGGAACGCGAAGCTGTGCTCGCCCAAATGGGTTATCGCATTGTCACACTCACCTCAGCGCAATTTGCCAGTCAACTCGCTTTTCACCGTGCCATGAACAATATCCGCGAAGCACTCGGTATGCCCCGCTGCACGGATGCCGAGCATCAGCGAAAGCAAAACGAACTGCGAAAGGCACTTATCCGCAACTGGAAGGGCACGAAGGACATAGAGACGCCCTCCGAGTAACGTCACCCGCTCGGCGCGCGCCAAAACATGTACACCATCCTTCAAAAACGACATTTTTCGACATCTTTGGAGGCTGATGTACATGTTTGGGACCTATGGCCGCGCCCAGTCCCTACCGTTTGCCGAGCAATGGGGTCGCAATCGCCGCCAACCATGTACTATGTACGGGCATTGTCTAAACTCGCAATCAGAAGGATTCCATCTTGCCCGTCGTCGCCGCTATGACCGTTACCTCACATGCCTCGGATGCCATGGTCGCTATCCCCTTTTGGCTCGAGATGTTCGCTGTTGTCGCGGCATCGATCTCGGGCGTGCTGGTCGCGCGCGAGCATAAGCTCGACCTGGTGGGCGCGGTCGCACTCGCCGTGGTCTGTGGCCTGGGCGGCGGTCTATTACGCGACATGACACTGCAAGTGGGCAACGTCTACATCCTCAACCAGCCGATGGCACTACCACTTTCCATTGCCACGGCGGCCATCATCTACATCTTCCCGGCAATCGTCGATAAACCCGAGAAACTCATTCCCCTGCTCGACATCATCTCGGTCGGCATCTACGCCGCCACCGGAGCGGACAAGGCACTGGTCTACGGCTTTGCGCCGGCCGTATGCATCATGATGGGCTTTTTCACCGCGGTGGGTGGCGGCATGTTGCGCGACGGCTTTATGGGCGTGGTTCCGGGCATTTTCCAACGCACCAACTTTTATGCCATCGCGGCCATCGCCGGATCGGCAAGCTATGTAAGCCTCGTTATGAGTGGCTTGGTCAGCAATGTCGCCGCGCTAGTCGTATGCGTTGTCGTGACCATGGGTCTGCGCTGGCTCTCGCTGCGCTTTGACATCAAAAGTCCCACCGAGGACGACATCGCACGTTTTTTGCATCGCAAAAAGTAGACAGCACGGCACAGCCCTCCGAAATGCAACCGAGAGGTTCTTTTAGAGCACCCGCGCGTTGGGTACCCTGTTAGATACATGTCGAGTATCTAACGAAGGATTCACTATGCCTTGCAACCTAGCACCGTCGTCGCGGCGCCGTAAAGCGCGTGGCCGCATCACCCTCCTATTCGCACTGATTGTGCTTGCGCTGACCGTACTTCCCACGGCTTCGTTCGCCGGCACAGACACCGCCGGCAACGTACTCACGACCGACGAAGGCTCCACCCCGTCCGGGGTCGAAGGCGACCTGTACTGGGCCGGTCAGAGCCTCAACCTGGACGACACCTCCATCGGCCGCGATATCATCGCGGCGGGCGAGACCCTCTCGATTCGCGACTGCACCGTGGGTGGCGCCGTTCGTCTTGCGGCACGCACCATCGACATCGCCAAAACCACGATCGATGGCAGTGTTACAGTGGCCGGGCAGCACGTTGTACTCAACGCCGACAGCACCGCCAGCTGTTTCTATGCGATAGGCGAGACGGTTGCCCTGCGCGGTTCTACCAAGTCGGCAGTGCTCGCGGGCGACACCGTGACCATCGATGGCACCGTCGATGGCGATGTTGAGGTCTGGGCCGACAAGCTCATCCTGGGCAAAAACGCCTGCATCACCGGCACGGTGAGCGCCCACGTCTCACAGGATCCCGAGCGGGCAGAGGGTGCCCG
Source organism: Collinsella sp. AM44-11 (assembly GCF_003467145.1). Classification (NCBI taxonomy): domain Bacteria; kingdom Bacillati; phylum Actinomycetota; class Coriobacteriia; order Coriobacteriales; family Coriobacteriaceae; genus Collinsella; species Collinsella sp. AM44-11. Next base: position 49,142 of record NZ_QSFE01000012.1, on the reverse strand, counting down.
GGTCGGAGCCCTCAAGATCGACCGAACCGAAAACGAGAACACCTCTACGGTTAACGACACCATCGGCGGCATCGTCGCCGCAGCGCTCTCGACCTGCCTTATCGCCCTGTTGCTCGAGCTCGTCTTTCCGCGTGCGACCGCCAGCGCCGCCGGAATGCTCCACCAACGTCCCACGCCCCTGTGGGTGAGCGGTCTTTTGGGCACGATTGCTATCGTCCCCACCGTCCTACTGCTGATTATCTCTATCGCCGGCCTGTCGCTTGCCGGAACCCTCATGTGCGCCGTGATCGGCATCGCGCTGGTCTCCACCGCTTTTGCTGGCTGCGCGATCGCCCGCATGGTCGGACACAACCAGAACCGCTATGCCATGGCAGCCGTCGGCGGTGTGGCCGCAGGCGTCCTCACAGGACTCCCCCTCATCGGCGACTTCATCAGCGGCGTGGCCTTCGTCTTCACGCTCGGCTACGTCATCCAGATCATCTGGCGCAACGCCCACCTCAAGCCGCAGCAGCCGGCTAACACGCCAGGACTCCCCACCGCCTAACCACCAATCACCGCAAAGGGGACAGGCACCTTTGTGGTTGTGAAGGCCTTCTCAATCCCCGTGCACCAAAAAGGGCGCCGACCATTGCGGTCGACGCCCTTTCTTATTGGCAGTTATAAGCCCCAGCGCTTATTTGTTGACCTGGCCGGCGCGAACGGCAGCCTTCTTGCGGTCGGTGGCGTTGAGCAGACGCTTGCGCAGGCGGATGTTCTTGGGAGTGATCTCGACCAGCTCGTCGTCGGCGATGTACTCCAGCGCCTCCTCCAGCGAGAAGGTGCGGGGCGGCACCAGCTGGACGGAGATATCGGAGGTCGAGGAACGCTGGTTGCCCAGGTTCTTGGTGCGGGCGATGTTGACGACCATGTCGCCAGCCTTGCTGCGCTCGCCCACGATCATGCCTTCGTAGCACTCGGTACCCGGCTCAACAAACAGCTGACCGCGCTCCTGCAGCGTGCCCAGAGCGTAGGCAACGGCCTTCTCGGTGGTCATGGAGATCATGGCGCCGTTCTGGCGGTTGCCGATCTCGCCAGCGTAGGGGCCATACTCCAGGAAGGTGTGGTAGAACACGCCCTCGCCGTGGGTGACGTTCATGATGCGGTTCTTAAGACCCATGATGCCGCGCGTCGGGATCTTGAACTCAAGATGGGTCACGATGCCCGAGGTGTCCATGCTCGTCATGATGCCACCGGAGGTACCGAAGACCTCGACGACCTTGCCCGAGTACTCGTCCGGGCACTCGACAACAGCCTGCTCGACGGGCTCCAGCTTGTTACCGTTCTCGTCCTTCTTAAACAGAACGCGGGGACGGCCGACCTGGAACTCAAAGCCCTCGCGGCGCATGGACTCCATCAGGACGGACAGGTGCAGAATGCCGCGGCCAGAGACCTCGACGCCGCTCTTGTCCTCGAGCTCCTCGATCTTCATGGTCACGTTGTTCTCGGCCTCGTTGAACAGGCGCTCCTTGAGCTGACGGGCGCCCACAATGTCGCCATCACGGCCGACGAGCGGGGAGGTCGAAGCCTCAAAGACGATGGACAGGGTCGGCGGGTCGATCTCGATGGGCTCGAGCTCGACGGGATTCTCGGGGTCGGTGTAAACATCGCCGATATCGGTGCGGTCAATACCCACGACAGCAGCGATATCGCCGGCACCGACTTCCTGGCACTCGGTGCGGCCCAGGTAGTCGAAGGTAAAGAGCTGCTTGACGGTAGCGGTAGCGCTGGAGCCGTCGTTCTTGACGACCAGAATCTGGTCACCCTGGTGAATGGTACCGGAGTACACGCGACCGATACCGATGCGGCCAACGAAGTTGGAGTGGTCGATGGTCACACACTGCATGGCCAGGGGCGCGGTCTCGTCAACCTCGGGCGCGGGCATGTCGTCGATGATCATATCGAGCAGCGGGTACATGTCCATGTTGCCGTCCTCGGGATCATGGCGGGCAAAGCCGTTGACGCCGCTGGCGTAGATGACGTGCTCCATGGCAAACTCGAGCTGATCGTCGGTAGCGCCCAGGTCGGCCATAAGGTCCAGGCAGTCGTTGTAGGCCTTCTCGGGGTTGGCGCCCGGACGATCGATCTTGTTGATAACGATCATGATCTTAAGGCCGGTGTCGATAGCGTGACGCAGCACGAAGCGGGTCTGGGGCATGGGGCCCTCAAAAGCGTCGACCAGCAGCAGGGCGCCGTCGGCCATACGCAGCACGCGCTCGACCTCGCCGCCAAAGTCGGCGTGCCCCGGGGTGTCGATGACGTTGATCTTGACATCCTTGTACTCGATAGAGATGTTCTTGGCGAGAATCGTAATGCCGCGCTCGCGCTCCTGGTCGTTGGAATCCAGGACACGGTCCTCGACCTGCTGGTTGGCACGGAAGGCGTCCGTGGCACGCAGGAGCTTGTCGACCATCGTCGTCTTGCCGTGGTCGACGTGGGCGATGATGGCGATGTTCCTCAGATTGTCTACGCGCATGTAGTTCCCCTATCTTCTATCCATATACAAACGGCACGCGTATGCGGCCCGCCCAGCGACACAACGCTCAGCGGGAATATTGAGCCTTTTACCGAAAACTCGTTTATTTTAGCGATTTTAGATGAGAGGGGTTTCCTCACCTGCAGGTTCAGGGTCGCTCCACATAAAACCATCGCCGGCACCCATGCCCTCATACAGCACGTATGCCGAAAAACCGCTCTCGAGCGTGGTTTCGAAGAAGCTCACGAGCAGGGCGTCGTGATAGCCGCCGTCAATTTCGACACAACCGGTGTAGCCGATGGCATAGCGGGCGATGCGGCCCAGGCCCTCGTCCTTAAGACCCATCTTGTGCTCGGAGATAAAGTTGGTGGCCGCCTCGAGGCACGCCTCCTCGCCATCCTCATCGAGCGCCGCCAGATAACGGTTGGAAGCAGCGTCCTCGATCGCCACAACTACACCCGGATTCTCGCCGGCGGCAAGGTCGTCCAAGAACGCACCAATCAGGTCACACACCATGGCGTCGAGCTCGGCGGAGACGTTACCGGCGTCCTGCATATCCTGTGCCATCTTTAGACCTTCCCATCGAGTCTGGCGTCGTTACAGTTCTTGTGCCTCGGCAGCGATCTTGGCGGCAGCGTCGCGGGCGCGCATCATATCCATCGCGCGCTTGTCGAGCACCTTGATCTGGTTGGTCAGCATTACTGCATCGACCACACCCCAGATTACCAAGCCTGTTGAAATCGAAAACCCAAGCGCACCAACTGTACCACGAAGGCGCGAGCAGATTGCCGCGACAAGGGCGGAGACGACAACCATCTTGATAAACGAGCCGCGGCGCTCGCGAAGCGTGCGGGCCTGCGTCACATAGGCAATGCGTGCCGCCTCAGAAGCCTCCGAGCGCATCTGGGCCTCGCGCGCAATGGCCGCCGCCTCAGCCGACATACCGCCGGCCATCAGCGAACACTCCGCAACTCTGCCGCCCCGCATTTAGAAGTCATCGGGGGAGAGCGTATGGACGAACTCGTCGAACTTCTCGAACTCCTGCTCGTCGTCGACATCCTCGGCGTGGGTGGAAACAGTGCCCAGGCGATTCATGATGTCGTCCTCCACAAACATGGGGGCATTGCTGCGCACGGCAAGGGCAATGGCATCACTGGGGCGGGCGTCGATCTTGCGTTCCTCGCCATCGGCCAGTACGACGATCGTCGCGTAGAACACCGGCGACTCGGCGCGAACGATCTCGATGCGCTCGAGTTTGGCGCCCAGGGCGTCAACGGTATCGAGCAGCAGGTCATGGGTAATCGGGCGCTCGGCGCGGCCGCTATCGATGCCGCGGCTGATGGCAGCAGCTTCAAACGAACCAGTCTGAATGGAAAGGGAACGCAGCGGCGCGGGCGAGTCCGATTTGCTGCTGCGCTCACGAAGCACGATAAGCGATGGCACGGGACCGGCGGCCATGACGATGGTCTCTATGTCGACACGAACCATGGAACACCTCCGGTACGTAGCGGTTAACACGCGGCAGCCCGCCGCATTGAATAGCTATACTACCCAAACTTTCGCACAGCACACAAAATCAAAGTAGTTAATTTGGGACGGGGCTTTTTGACTACTTTCAGTAGGTAAGAAAAAAGCCCCGAGGCAACGCCCCGGGGCTCTTCACAGTTTTGATGGTGGACCTGACAAGATTCGAACTTGTGACCTCCCGGTTATCAGCCGGACGCTCTAACCAACTGAGCTACAGGTCCATCATGGTGGAGGTTAGGGGGATCGAACCCCTGACCTCAGGCTTGCAAAGCCCGCGCTCTCCCAGCTGAGCTAAACCCCCACGGAGACAGTAATAAACACCCCAGCGGCGACTCGGCTCTCGCTGGGGTGTTTATTGCGAAAGAAAGTGGTGGACCTGACAAGATTCGAACTTGTGACCTCCCGGTTATCAGCCGGACGCTCTAACCAACTGAGCTACAGGTCCATCGCGCAAGGGATATATTAGACGAGTCGTTACGCGCGCGTCAACAACTTTTTTGAAAATCTTTGAGAGGGGTGGTCGCCGGGCTGACGAGATGGTTTTGGTTTGCTGCTCGGACAGTCCTGCGCAAGACGAAGGCCACATTAAGTGGCCTTCTTTGCGTGCGGAACTCGCGACAAACCAAAACCATCTCGTCAGCCCGGCGACCATGGGGTCCCAAGGTTTTCAAAAAAGCGGTCGGCGCGCAGGTGCGCCGACCGCCGATATATGGGGTCTGATATTTTCTATCAGCTAGGGCCTCTTACTCGTCGAGGAGATCTTCTGGCATGTCGTTGCCGTCGCCTAGATCGACAGGGGTTTCTTCGGGGGCAGAGCCGTCTTCTGTGGCTTCGGCTTCGGGCTTCTCCTTGGCGGCTGTCATGCGGGCTACCGCGCATACGCGGTCGTTGTCGTCGACGGTCATCATCTTGACGCCCTGGGTAGCGCGGCCGGTCTGGCTGATCTCGTCGGTCTTGACGCGAATGACCGTCGCGCCCTCCGTCACGATGAACAGCTCGTGCTGCGGGCCCACCGTCTTCATGGCCGCGAGGTTGCCCTTACGCTCGGTCATTTGGATGGTGTAGACGCCCTGGCCGCCGCGATTCTGCTCCGGGTAGTCCGCGACCGGCGTGCGCTTGCCGTAGCCGCGCTCGGTGATGACGAACAGATCGCCGTTGCCGTTAGTGACTTCCATGCCCAGAACGCTCACGCCGTCCTTCATACCGATACCGCGAACGCCGCTGGTATCGCGGCCGGTGGCGCGCACCTGTTCCTCGGAGAACATGATCGCCTTGCCCGCGGTGGTGGCCAGGATAATCTTGTCGCCCTCGCGCACGCGGCGCACGTTCAGCAGCGCGTCGTCGTCACGCAGGTTGATAGCGATCAGGCCGTCGCGACGGCTGCGGTCATACGCGCTCATCACGGTCTTCTTGACCATGCCGCTCTTGGTGGCAAACATCAGATACTCGTCGGCAGGGAACTCGCGGCAGCTGATGACGCTCGCGATCTTCTCGCCCTCCTCGAAGGGCAGCAGGTTGACGATCGCGGTACCGCGTGCCTGGCGCGTACCCACCGGCAGCTCGTGCACCTTCAGGCGATAGACCTTGCCCTTGTTCGAGAAGAACAGCACGTACTCGTGCGTGGACGCGATGAACATCTCGTCGATGACATCGTCCTCTTTGAGGTTGACGCCCGACACGCCCTTGCCGCCGCGCTTCTGGGCGCGGTAGGCGGCAACCGGGATGCGCTTGACATAGCCGGTGTGGGTGATGGTCACGACCATGTCCTCGTCGGCGATGAGGTCCTCAACATCCAGGTCCTTCTCGACATGGCTAATCTCGGTGCGGCGCTTATCGCCAAACTTCCTGGAGATCTCGCGCATCTCTTCCTTGATGACGCCCAGAATCTTCTCCTCGTGCGCCAACAGGTCCTCGTAGTAGGCGATGGCGCGGCGCAGGCCGTCCAGCTCTTCCTGAATCTTGTCGCGCTCCAGGCCGGTCAGGCGGCGCAGCTTCATCTCGAGGATGGCCGTGGTCTGCTCGGGCGTAAAGCCAAAGCGCTCGATCAGGCGGCTGCTGGCCTCAGAATCGGTCTGCGAGGAGCGAATGATGCTAATGACCTCGTCGATATGGTCGAGAGCCATCAAGTAGCCCTCAAGGATATGCGCGCGGGCCTGGGCCTTCTTAAGGTCGAAGCGGGTGCGGCGAGTGACGACGTCGACCTGGTGGTCGATGTAGTGCTGCAGCATCTCGCGCAGGCTCAGGCATTTGGGAACGCCGTTGACAAGCGCCAGGTTGTTGGCGCCAAAGGTCGTCTGCAGCGAGGTGTACTTATACAGGTTGTTGAGCACGACCTGCGGAATGACGCCCTTCTTGAGTTCGATGACCAGACGGATACCCTTCTGGTTGGACTCATCGCGCATATCCGAGATGCCCTCGATGCGCTTGTCGTTGACGAGCTGGGCGATCTTCTCCTGCAGGGTGCCTTTGTTGACCATGTAGGGAATCTCGGTAAAGACCAGGCGGCTGCGGCCGGTCTTGGTGGACTCCACGTGAGCCTTGGCGCGCACGGTAATGGAGCCGCGGCCGGTCTCGTAGCTCTGCTTAATACCGGCACTGCCCATGATGATGGCGCCGGTGGGGAAGTCCGGACCGGGCATGATCTGCATGAGCTCGTCGACAGTGGCGTCGGGATTATCGATCAGGTAGCAGGTTGCCTCGATCGCCTCGGTGAGGTTATGCGGGGCGATATTGGTGGCCATGCCGACGGCGATGCCCTGGCTGCCGTTGACCAGCAGGTTGGGGAAGCGCGCGGGCAGCGCCACGGGCTCGGCGAGCGATTCGTCGTAGTTGGGCTGCCAGTCGACGGTATCCTTCTGCAGGTCACGCAGCAGCTCCATGGCGGGCTTTGCCAGGCGGCTCTCGGTGTAACGCATGGCCGCCGCGCCGTCGCCGTCGATGTTGCCGAAGTTGCCGTGGCCGTCGATGAGCGGCGTGCGCATGGAGAACCACTGCGCCAGGCGAACCATTGCCTCGTAGACCGCGGAGTCACCATGCGGGTGATACTTACCGATAACTTCGCCGACCGTCCAGGCCGACTTCTTGTGTGGACGGTTGGGGTAGATGCCGCTCTCGTTCATCGCGTACAGGATGCGGCGGTGCACCGGCTTTAAGCCGTCGCGCACGTCCGGCAGGGCGCGCGCCGTAATGACCGACATCGAATACTCGATAAATGACTGCTTCATCTCGCGGCCAAACTCCGAAATCTGGAGCTGGCCGCCGTTGATATCCTCGCCGGCCGAGGCGCCACGGTCGACTTCGCCAAAGCTCTCCTCGAGCTCACCGTCGTCGTCCTCTTCCTCATCATCATCGGCATCGGGGTTATAGGCGTCCGGATCGCCGTCCTCGCCCTGCTCAGCACGGGCGAGCAGGCGCTTCAAATCGTCGGGCATGCCGGCATCGCCGGCCTCGCCCATACCCTCGTTATTGCTGATATCGTCTGCCACGTTACCTCCTCATGGTTTGCGTGGTCCATTAGTTCCCTGCCACGGAGACGAATTACCGGGAACACCGGATAACCCTCCTAGGTTTTCCAGGTGCCCCAGGTTGCCCTGAAGGATGAGGGCGCGCGCCTTGCGTGCGGCGCCCGAAATCCTGAAGGGCAAGATGGGGTGCCTGGGAAACCTAGGCGTCTAAGAAGCGCGCATCGTGCGCGTGTTTTTCAATGTACTCGCGGCGATAGCCGACCTCGGAACCCATCAGCTCGCGCACGGCGCGGTCTGCCACCACGGCATCCTCGATCGACACGCGCTGCAGGATGCGGGTCTTGGGATCCATCGTCGTCGAGGCGAGCTGCTTGGGGTCCATCTCGCCCAGACCCTTGTAGCGCTGGACGGTATAGCCCTTGCGCTTCTTGGTGATCTTGCCATCCTTGGCCTTGCCGTCTTCGTCGTTATCGTCGGGGTTCAGGCCCAGACTCTGGATGGTGTCGCGCAGGATCTCGTCTTCGGGCTGGCGGCCGTTGGGATACACGTAGTGGATCTTGTTGCGCACCTTAATGCCAAAGATGGGCGGACAGGCAACATAGACGTAGCCGGCATCGATCAGCGGACGCATGTACTTGTAGAAGAACGTCAGCAGCAGGATGCGGATGTGCGCACCGTCGACGTCTGCATCGGTCATGATGATGATCTTGTGGTAGCGCGCCTTGGTGATATCGAAGTCGCCGCCGTCGCCGGCACTCGTCGTGACGCCGCAGCCGATCGCGGTAATCAGCGACTGGATGGTGTCACTCGAGAACGCGCGATGGTCACCAACGCGTTCGACGTTCAGAATCTTGCCGCGCAGGGGCAGAATCGCCTGAATGTCTCGGCGACGGCCGTCCTTGGCCGAACCGCCTGCCGAGTCGCCCTCTACGATGAAGAGCTCGGTCAGCTCGGCATCGCGCACCGAGCAGTCAGCGAGCTTACCGGGCAGGGACGCCGTCTCGAGCAGGCTCTTGCGGCGGGTCGCCTCGCGCGCCTTGCGGGCGGCATTGCGCGCCTTGCAGGCCTGTTGCGCCTTCTTGACGATCTCGCGGGCAGGCTTGGGATGCTCCTCCAAGTAATCGGCAAGGCCGTCGGTCACGATCTTGAGCGTGAGCGCGCGCATATAGGAGCTGCCGAGCTTGGCCTTGGTCTGGCCCTCAAACTGCGGATCGGGCAGCTTGACCGAGATAACGGCCGAAAGGCCCTCGCGCACATCGTCGCCGGTCAGATTGGCGTCTTTTTCCTTGAGCAGGTTCTGCTTGCGCGCGTAGTCGTTGATCACGCGGGTGAGCGCGGTGCGAAAGCCCTCAAGGTGCATGCCGCCCTCGGGAGTGTAGATGTCGTTGGCAAACGACATGACGTTCTCGCCGTAGCCGCTGTTCCACTGCAGGGAAACCTCGACCTCGCCCATCTTGGCCACGGGCGCATCCGGGTCCGATTTGCCCTCGATGTAGATGGGCTCCTTAAAGGCCTCGGGGACGTCCTTACCCTCGTTGAGGAACTTGACGAAGTCGATGATGCCGCCCTCGTAGCAAAACTCCTCCACGTGGGGAGTCGCCTCGCGCTCGTCGGTCAGCACGATTTTGAGGTTCTTATTGAGGAACGCCGTCTCCTGCAGACGGTTGTGCAGCGTATCGAAATCGTAGATGCAGGTCTCGAAGATCTCGTCGTCGGGCCAGAAGGTGACGGTGGTGCCCGTCGAATCCGAGGTGCCCACGACCTCCATCTTCTTGACGGTCTTGCCGCGCGAGAACTCCATCTCGTAGGTGTTGCCATCGCGACGAACCTGAACGACCACGCGCTTGGACAGCGCGTTGACGACGGAGATGCCCACGCCGTGCAGGCCGCCCGAGACCTTATAGGCCGAGTTATCGAACTTACCGCCGGCGTGCAAGATCGTCATGACGACCTCGAGCGTCGGGATCTTTTTAACAGGGTGCTCGTCGACGGGGATGCCGCGCCCGTTGTCGACGACCGTGATGGAGTTGTCGGCGTGGACCGTCACCTGGATCTCGGTGCAGAAACCGGCCATGGCCTCGTCGACGGAGTTGTCAACGATCTCCCACACCAGGTGATGCAGACCGCTGGCGCTCGTCGAGCCGATATACATGCCCGGGCGCTTACGAACGGCCTCGAGACCTTCGAGAATCTTAATCTCGCCGCCATCGTAATCGTTTTCGTTTGCCACACGTCCTCCTTCAGTCAAGAAAATGTGTACAGCCTTACTAGTTTATCGTAAAAAAATACCCTCGGGAACGAGGGTATTTGGCTCTACAAGGCCACCAGATGCGATTTAAGGCTCTTTTTTGCTTTGCACGCCCTTGGCCCACTCGGCGCTGGCTCTCATGGCATTCTCGAGGGCCTCGCGCAGTTTTTGGTCTTCGATGGGCGCCACCTGGCGCTCGATCTCGGTGCGCTCGGCCTCACTTAGGTCGGCGTGCGGGGCCGGCGGGCGCTCGGTCGGCACCGGGCGCAGGCGTTTCTTGGCGGCGGGCGGCGTGTGACCGGGCGCGGTGGTTTTGAACGCCAGGCCGTCCACATGCGCGCCGGCGCGCTCCATGCGCGCGCGGATGATCTCGCGCAACAGCGTCATTTCCTGCGTCCACGAGGGCGAGTCGAGATACACCAGCAGCTCATTGGACTCGGGCAGGTAGCGCAGTCCCGTCACATGCCGTCCCTCGCGCGTGCCCGAGCACACCGCGTTCCATGCGCGATAGACCGTACGCGACTCCTCGGCGGCCTCCATCTGCGCACGGCGCTTAGGCGTTGCAGCCGCCAGGATGCGCTGGCGCTCTGCGTTCAAAAATCCGCTGAAGGCGACTGTCTCGCTCTCTCGCTCGTAATTAGCACGTCTCACCCATGCTCACCACCTTGGCTCGATCAAGCAGGTCATCGGTAAAGTACCCCAGGTTGGTCGTAGTTATGACCGTCTGGATATCATCGCCGATCAGCCGCAGGAAAGCGCCGCGACGCTCGCCGTCGAGCTCGCTCATCACGTCGTCCAGAAGCAGCAGTGGGGCGGTGCCCAGGACATCGCGAGCCACGGCAACCTCGGCCACCTTCCAGGACAGCACCAACGTTCGCTGCTGTCCTTGGCTGGCAAATGAACGGGCGGAGCGACCCGCCACGGTAAATTCAATCTCGTCGCGATGCGGTCCCACCAACGTCACGCCGCGGCGAATTTCCTCGTCGGCATGCTCGTCAAGGGCGGCCAGCATGCGCTCGTACGCCCAACCCTTCAGCTCTTCGCGATCCTCGACCTGGGGCAAAGCCCCCAGCGTGGACGCATAGGTCACGTTGGCGGCCTCACCTGACGCTACTTGCCCGTAGGCAGTGTGCACATGGCCCGCCAGCCGGTCGAGCAGGGCCAACCGGTGCACGAGCAGGGCCGAGCCCGCGCGGGCAATCGATTCGTTCCACGCGCCGAGCATCTCGCGGCAGCACCAGGTCTCCTTGAGCAGGGCGTTACGCTGGGTCACGCAGCGCCCATAGGTGTTCGCAAGATCGGCATAGCGTGCGCTCAGTTGCATGCCAAAGTCATCGAGGGCGGCGCGGCGCACACTGGCGCCCCGCTTAACCATGTCCAGATGGTCGGGGCAAAACAGCACGCTCGGCAGAACCCCGCGCACACCGGCGGCAGAGCATCTCTTGCCGTTGCGGCTAAACGAGCGCTTACCGTCCTCCGCGCTCAGTCCCATATCAAGCACGCGGCCGTCGCCCTCGAGTCTCAGCTCGACCTTGCACGAGCCCACGCCGTCATGGACGAGCTCAGCTGCGGTCGGATGCCTAAACGAGGCGCCGCTCGTCAGCAGCTGCAGCGCCTCTATGAGATTGGTCTTTCCCGCCGCGTTGGGTCCCGCAAGTATCGTCACGCCCTCGTCCAGGGCAAGGCGATAGCTATCGAAGCTGCGGTAGTGCGCAACGGAAAGATCGCGGGCGAATATGGTCATGGCGCAGCGCTAGATGCGGACCGGCATGACTAGGTACAGGTAGTTGATCTTGTCGTAGGACTTGAAGATGCCCGCCTGCGAGTAGCTCTTGAGCTCCAGCGTGATCTCCTTCTCCTTGGACAGGGCATTGAGGCAGCCGAAGATGTAGTGGTAGTTGAAGGCGATGGTACCCGACTCGCCCTCGGCCTCGACATCGATCGTCTCCTGCGCAAGGTCCTGGTCATTGGAAATGGAGGACAGGCCCATCTGCCCGTTCTCGACATCGATCTCGAACTTGACGGCGGGGTTGGCGCTCGCGATAACGGCCACGCGCTTGAGGGCGGCGTTAAAGGCGGCGACGTCGATCTTGACGCTCGTCACGCACGAATCGGGGATGAGCTGCTTGTAGTTGGGGTACACGCCCTCGATGCGGCGCGACACGTAGGTAGTGTTGCCGGCCTCGAAGACGACCTGGGTGTCGGTAGCCCCGATCATAATGGTCGCCTGGCTGGCCATGATGTTCAGCGCGTCGTTAAAGGCGTCGGCTGGAACGTTGAGCTCAAAGGAGCCCTCGAGGGTCGAGGTCTCGACCTGCGTATCGCACACGGCCAAGCGGAAGGAATCGGTCGCCACCAGGCGTACGGTGTTGTTCTCGACCTTCATGTGCACGCCGCCCAGGATGGGGCGGGCCTTGTCGGTCGAGGTGACGCGCCACACGCGGCCGACCATTTCGGACAAGATATCGGTCGGCAGCTCCACGGCGCTCTCGATGGCATAGGCCGGAAACTCGGGGAAGTCATTGGCATCGAGCGTGTTCAGGCGGAACGAGCTCTTCTCGCAACCAATCAGTACCTGGCGCTCGGACAGCTCAAAGGTGACCGGGGCATCGGGGAGGGTCTTGGTGATATTGGAGAGCATCTTACAGGGGATAACCATCTCGCCCTCTTCTTCGACATGCGCCGCGATGCGATGACGGATCGAGATGGTGTAGTTAGAGGTTTGGAATTCCAAGATGCCGTCTTGGGCCTTAACGAGCACGCCCGACAGGATGGGAAGGGTGGATGCCGAAGCGACACCCTTCATAACGACGCCGATGGCTTGTGTAAGCGAGCTCTGGCTGACGGTGAACTTCATCTTTTAATACCTTTCTATAGATATAAATATCTTAATAATAGTAATAGCACTGACGAAACTGTTGATTACTCCCAAAGACGCAGGTCAGACTTAGAAAGAGAATCGACAGCAACCTGTGTGCAACAGGGGTGGTTTTCCACGTTCAAAACCTGCGCAAAACTTTTCATCACCGCGGGTTGGGTTTTAGACACCTTATGCCCGTGGTTTCGACAAGTTTTCAACAGGTGTCTCTATTTCCCTACGAGCGCAGTGTAATTTTATCGCGCAGCGACTTGAGGTCTTCGGTGACGGTGCGGTCTTCCTGGATCATCTTCTGGACCTTTTTGTAACTCGTGCTGACGGTCGAGTGGTTGCGATTGCCAAATTCGGCGCCCACCGCCGTGGTCGTCATCTCGCACATCTCGATGGCCAGATAGATGGCAATGTGGCGTGCTTTGGCGATATTGGCGTTGCGACGCGGGCCGATGAGCTCCTCGTGCGTCACGCCGTACTGCTCTTCGATGACGGACTGAACCGTCTGGACGTTGATCTTTTTGGCCGATGTGTCGAAGTACTGGCTGGCGATGGCGTCGATATCGTCAAAGGTGAGCTCCCCGCCCTCGCGCTCGCGGTCGCCCGCCTCGCCGGCGCAGCGCTCGCAAAAGCTCTCGAGTTCGCGGATGTTGGTGCCCGACACCTCTGCCATGTGTTTAAAGTGCTCGTCGGTCAGGTGCCCGCCGTCGCCCCCATAGGCCGCCAGCAGCGAGTCGTCGCCTGCCTCGGGAGCGGCGACGATGGTGTTCTCGTAATAGCGCTGCAAGATCTTGTATTTCATCTCGTAGCTGGGCTCTGCGACCAGGCAGAGCATGCCGGCGTTGAAGCGGCTGGTCAGACGCTCGTCCATGCTCAGGTCCTTGGGGGCGCGGTCTGCCGCGATGACGACCTTCTTGTTGTTGCGGATGAACTCGTCCATGAGCTGGAAGAAGTAGTCCACGCTCGCGCGTTTGCCGATGATGTTTTGGATGTCATCGATGATGAGCACGTCCACGCCGTGGTACGCCTGCATGATGGGGGCGTTGCTCTTCTTTTGGCGGTCGAACTCGGTCATCAGGTCGTCCAGATATGCCTGGGAGTTGGCATACTTGACCTTGATCTCGGGCGACTTCTCGGCGAGCTCGTTTTTGATCGCAAGCAGCAGGTGCGTCTTGCCCAGGCCCGATTTGCCGTAGATGAACAGTGATGTGCACGTGCCGCGTTCGTCCGCGAGGGCGGCAAACTTGAGTGCCGAGCGATAGGCATGGCTGTTCTCGGGGCCGTAGACAAAGTTCTCAAAGGTAAATTTTGAGTTCGCGGCGAGTGGGGCTCCATCCGTATTCTGCTCGGCCGGCGCGGTCGGTGCTGGCATGGGTGAAGCGGGGGTCGCAGCCTGCGTGGATTTAGTCGGCGCTCCGCCCTTCATCTGGTTCATCATGCGACGAAAATCATCGGCCGAGAGCGTGTTCTTGATTGCAATGCCCGAATCCGCGCCCGCCGCTGCGTCGTGAGCGATGGGCATGTGCGTGACGGGCGCGTTCGTTGACGTCGCCGCCGCGGTCGGCAATGGTGTCATGGTTTCACGGGAAACATCGCCGTGCTGGTGCTCGATTGTCGGCACGTCGCCCGCGGAGGCCGGCGCCGCCGGGGAAGCAGCGGGAGCCGTGGCGGGCGCCGTCGCGGCAGCGGATTCCGTCGCGGCGCCTTGCGGTGCCACGATGTCGAGCGCAATCGGTGCAAAGGCGATTTCTTCCAGATAAGCCTCAATAGTCGGCTGATGCTTTTTGAGCTGCGCGATGGCAAAGCGCGAGGGCGCCTCGATCGTGAGCGTGTCTTCGGTCAGGCTTATGGCGCGCGATTGCCCCAGCATGTTGATGAGGCGTGCATCTTGGCCGTCGCGCTGGCAAAAGGCGATGGCATCCCCCAGGATGATGCTTGCTTCCTCGTCCACTGTTTCTCCCGTTCCTTAGCTTTGGGCTCGCACGCGAGCGCTGCCTATTTCGGTCAGATGATATTTCTGGCCATGTTTGATTACCAAGCCGGCCTGTGCCAAGTCGTTGAGCGTTCGCGACCACGTGGGCGCTGAGTTTCCAAACGCTCGTGCCAGGTCGGTTGCGCCACACTCTTGGTTTTGAGCCAGATAGCCCAGCGCCGCTTCGCCGCGCTCGCTCACAAATACGTTTTGCTGTGGCTGTGCATATTGATTCGCCGCATTAGGATACATCATTTGAGCTGCTGGTTGTTGAGAACTCTGCATAGGCAGCGGCTGTTGTTGAAAACTTTGCGGCCACTGTTGGTAAGGCTGCGGAGGCATCTGCTGGGCCCATGGGTTGTACTGCGCCTGGGGCATTTGTTGGTACGGCTGCTGGTACCCCTGAGGATACTGTTGGGGATACGGCTGGGCGTATCCCTGCTGCGGCATATATTGGGGAGGATACCCTTGCGGGTACGGTTGATAGCCCATTTGCGGGGCGTTTGGCATGGCCGCTGCCTGCTGCACGGTGCCTGTGTCCAGATCTGCCGAGCCTATGCTCTCCGGCATGTTTTGCATTGCGTTGCCCAGCGGTGCCTGGGAGTCTTGCATGGGGAAACTTCCAGGCTGCTGCATCTGCTGCGCCGCAGGCTGCTGTGCAAACGTGTTGGTTAGGGGATATGCCTGCTGCTCTGCTTCGGGTCGCACGGCTGCCCCGCGCCCGCCGGCACGCTCGATTTCCTGCACGCGCTTGGGGTTTAGACTTACCGTCACGACGGTGCCGTTGCCCATGTTGTCCTCGATGGAGACGGCGCCGCCGGCGTTTTCCAAGTACTCCTGTACCATGGGAAACCCGGCGCCGGTACCGCGGATATACCGTTTCATCTTGCTGTTTGCGCTGGTTACGCCAAAATCGAAGGCACGCTCTTTGTCGTCGATGCCAGGACCCTGATCGGCAAAGCGGATGGTATCGCCACCGTCGAGAATCGAGATGATGGGCTCTGCAAAATGAGCGTGGATAAAGTTTTCGACAATCTCGCGGATAACCATCAGCGAGATGCGTCCTCCCTGTTCTTTCATGCACTGGTAGACGGTGTTGGTCGTCTCTTCCAAATACGTGCGGACATCTTGCGGATCAATGACGATCACACGCGGTGTCGACAGCATGTCGTCATAGACGGCGATGCGCGCGGCGTACATGGCTTTTGGCGCCTGCGTGGTCGTCTGCTCGCCTTCCTCACGCTCTTCGCGCACGCCGGTGATGTGCTCGTTGTCGGGTGCCGGGTCTCCGGAATCGACCATGGTGTAAAAGTCGTCAGACATGCCGCTCGCAATCTTTCAAAAGGTTTCGAACAAATAGTAGCTCACCGTGCAATGTTTCTCATCTTTCGACAACTTTTCAAAACCTGTTGAAAACTTTGGAAAACGGACAAAAAGTTCTCAACATTGCCAACATGACCTGTTGAAAACTCGATGAAATATCGTGAAAAGTTGCCATGCACCGCTAAATCGAGCTCGGCTTATGGGGGAACCGTGTGAACTGCGCAACCTTTTACCTTTGATTTCTTGACATTTGAACATTGATTTCCCTACAATCTTCAAGCTCACGTGTCTATATCTGCGTCCGCGCCCCCGCGGACACTCGAAATGCAGCAGGAGGAACTTAAGATGAAGCGTACGTATCAGCCTAATAAGCGTAAGCGTGCCAAGACCCATGGCTTCCGTGCCCGTATGGCCACTAAGGGTGGTCGTGCCGTGCTCGCCCGTCGTCGCGCCAAGGGCCGCAAGCGTCTCACTGTCTAGCAGCGATACACACATCTCGCATGAAGACTATTAAGTCTCGGCAAGATTTCGAGCATGTGTTCAGTCAGGGGCGTCGTTTCAATCACCCTCTGATTCGAATGACCATATGTGAATCGGTTGGCGAAGGCGACTCCGGAAGGGTCGCCTTCGTTGGTGCTAAACGGCTCGGTTGTGCTGTCGTGCGCAACCGTTCTAAGCGTGTGATGCGCGAGGCCGCCCGCAGCTGTGGATTTCCCGTTGCGGGTTATGACATCATCTTGTTCGCAACTCCCAAGACGAGGGTTTCCTCGCCACAGGAGATGGACAATGCATTGCGTTCGCTTATGAAACGCGCCGGCGTTGCCGGGGAGGAGCGATGAGCAATCACGTTTTGCGACGTGTTGCCATCGCTCCTATTCGCATATATCAACAGGTTATTTCGCCCTTATTGCCTGACGCCTGCATTTATTACCCAACGTGCTCGCAATACGCCGTCCAGGCGATTGAGAAGTACGGTGTTTTGAGAGGCTGCTGGCTTGCCGTGAGGCGCATCGCTCGCTGCAATCCCCTGCACGTCGGCGGTTATGACCCTGTGCCCTAGCGGGCACTCGCTATCGGAGGAAAACTTACATGTGGGATTGGATCGTTAACATCCTTTTCGAGCTGCTCAAGCTCATCCAGACCTTTGCGGTCGACTGGGGCCTGTCCATCATCATCCTGGTGGTCATCATCCGTCTGCTGCTGACGCCGCTTATGCTCAAGTCGACCAAGTCGACGGCTCGCATGCAGGTGTTGCAGCCCAAGATGCTCGAGATCCAGGAGCGCTATGCCGACGATCCCCAGCGTCAGGCCGAGGAAATGCAGAAGTTCTACAGCGAGAACAAGTTCAACCCGATGGCTGGTTGTCTGCCGCTGTTGATTCAGATGCCTGTCCTGTTCGCCCTATTTACGCTGCTGCGTAACCTACCGGACTACTTTAACGACGGCACGTTCTCGTTCTTTAATATTCTGCCCGACCTGACCACCACGCCGAGTGCCTCCTTTGCCGATGGCTTTATGGTCGCGCTGCCTGCGCTGGTCTGCCTGATCCTGTTCGCTGTCCTGACCCTGATTCCGCAGCTCTATATGTCGCGCAACCAGACCGGCCAGCAGGCTCAGAGCATGCGTATGATGGCCGTTGTCATGACGGTCATGATGCTTTGGATGGGCTGGAGCCTTCCCGTTGGTGTTCTGCTGTACTACGACGTCTCGTCTGCTTGGCAGGTTATCCAGCAGATTTTTGTGACGCAGAAGGTCATCGACAAGGCGAAGGCCGATGAGGAGGAGCGCCTTAAGAACGCGCCGCTGCAGGTTGAGGTCACTCGTCGCGAGAAGAAGCCGCGCCCGCACAAGAAGAAGTAGCGGGATATCAATCTTATTTAGGTACCTAACTTTTGGAGTACGTTATGTCTGAAGAGATCATCGAGGATATGCTTGAGGAGGTTGCCCCGCAGGTCGCGGGCGATTATCCCGAGATTGCACAGCGCTATAAGGCTGGTGAAGAGCTGACCGACGAGGAGCTCGACACCATTGCCGATGTCGCGATTTCCATCCTGCGTTCCATCCTTTCGCACTTCGATGCCGCCAACTCTCCTATCGATGAGTATGAGGGCGACGAGGGTGAGCTGATTCTGGATGTAGCGGCTCCCGACCTTGCTGTTCTCATTGGCCGTCATGGTCGCACCCTTGATGCCCTTCAGGTTATGTTCTCATTGCTGGTGAGCCGCAAGCTCGGCTTTAGGTATCCGGTTGTAGTGGACGTCGAGGGATACAAGAGCCGCCGTCAGGACAAGGTTGCCTCCATGGCTCAGTCTGCTGCCGAGCGTGCCATCCGCACTCATAAGAGTGTTTCGCTTCCGCCCATGAATGCCTACGAGCGCCGACTGGTTCACATTGCACTTCGTGGCAATGACGCCGTCGATACTCATTCTGAGGGTTCTGACCCCGATCGCCATGTGGTGATTGTTGCTCGATAATCTACTCGAGCTTATGCTAAGGGGACGTGGTTTCCACGTCCCCTTTTTTTGTCAAAAGTTCTCGATACACTGATTTTTGTCAGAAAGGAGCTTTCGTTGTTAGTACTTACTGATCAGCAGGCTGACGAGATGTTGAGTCGTCTAACTTCCTATTGCAAAGAGTATTCCTTGAGCTTAACTGATACTGAGCTGAGGAAATGTATTCAACATTTGGATTTGGTTCTGGAAACAAATAAGACAACCAATCTCACCCGTATTCTTAACATAGAAGATGCTGTGGTACTTCATATCCTCGACTCACTTGTTTTGCTCCCCTATATCAATAAGGCTCCTGAGGGAGCTTTGCTCGATATGGGAACAGGTGCGGGCTTCCCTGGTATTCCGTTAACCATAACCACGCATCGTAAAGCTACTTATATTGACTCTGTTGGTAAGAAGGTTGATGCTGTCAATTCTTTTGTTGATGTTCTTGGATTGAAACATGCTCATGCGGTTCATGATCGCCTTGAAGAATATGCTCGAAGCCATAAGAAGCAGTTTTCTGTCGTAACCGCCCGCGCACTTGCCCCTCTACCGATTCTTGTTGAGTATGCTGCTCCGTTCCTCAAAGACGGAGGGCTATTTGTTATCACCAAGGGTAATCCTTCGGATGAGGAGCTTGCTTCCGGCATGTCAGCAGCTAAGATTTGCGGCTTCACTTTGCTTCTGAATGACGCAATCGATTTGCCTGAGGGCTTGGGCCACAGGGAGTTCATTGTTCTTAAAAAGAGTCATCCGGCATCCGTTTCATTGCCTCGTGCAAATGGCATGGCAAAGAAGAATCCGCTTGCCTAGATGTTTCACGTGAAACATAATGGATACTAACAACTTGCAGTGTTTCACGTGAAACATGGCGGTTGATATCGAATCGGAATGTTTCACGTGAAACATCCTCCGTTTGACAGCTTTAATACACACCAGGAGGGACCGTGGGATTTCGCGACGTTAAGCGTTCTAAGAGCGCAAAAGACACGCGTATCATTGCAATCATCAATCAAAAAGGCGGCGTCGGTAAGTCAACGACGGCTGTGAACCTTGCAGCAGCACTGGGTGAGCAGGGTCGTAAGACACTGATTGTCGATTTTGATCCGCAGGGAAACAGCACCAGTGGATTTGGAATTGAAAAAGAAGACCTTGATCACTGCATCTATGATGCATTGTTGAATGATGTGCCGGCAGAATCGCTTGTTCTTGATACAAATTGCAAAAAGGTATTCGTAATTCCAGCTACGATTCAGCTAGCAGGTGCCGAAATTGAGCTCGTAAGCGCAATTGCTCGTGAAACACGCCTCAAAGATTTGCTTGAGCCGATTCAGGACGAGTTCGATTTTATTTTCATTGACTGTCCTCCTTCGCTCGGCCTGCTTACTATCAATGCCTTGACCGCAGCAGACAGCGTTTTGATTCCAATCCAGTGTGAGTACTACGCACTCGAGGGCGTTACGAAGCTGCTTGAGTCAATGAAGATGGTCAAATCGCGTCTGAACAAGGGCTTAGACACCTATGGCGTGCTTATGACCATGTATGACTCACGTACTTCTTTATCGAATCAGGTTGTTGAGGAAGTTCAATCGTACTTTGGTGATAAGGCGTTTAAGACGCTGATTCCCCGTACGGTTAAAATCTCTGAAGCTCCGTCTTTTGGAGAACCGGTAATTACCTATGCACCTCAAAACAAGGGTGCAAAAGCGTATATGAACCTTGCAAAAGAGGTGATCAAGCGTGCCTAGTGCAAAGAAACGTGGTGGATTGGGACGCGGACTCAATGCTTTGGTCTCAGAGGCTGAGTATGAGACCGGTAGTTCTGCTGCATCTGCTTCAAATGCCGCATCTGAAACAAAACTACCTATTGAGGATATCGTTCCCAACCCTAATCAACCGCGAATTCACTTTAATGAAACTGAACTTCGCGAGTTGAGCGAGTCAATCCAAGAACATGGTGTTTTGCAGCCGCTCTTGGTTCGCAAGCATGGAAACGGCTATGAGATCATCGCTGGTGAGCGTCGTTACCAGGCGTCAAAGCTTGCTGGTCTTGAGGAACTGCCTGTCATCATTAAAGATGTTAATGATGAAGAGATGCTGGCTCTTGCTCTTATCGAAAACCTTCAGCGTTCTGATCTGAATCCCGTCGAAGAGGCTAAGGGCTATCGACAGCTTATCGATGCCAGCGGCATGACCCAGGAGGCATTGTCGAAGGCAGTAAGCAAATCACGCTCTGCAATTACAAATTCGTTGCGCCTTCTTGATCTCCCCGAAGTAGTTCAGCAGATGATTTTTGAGGGTACACTTACTGCTGGTCATGCACGTGCGATTCTTGCAGTTCCCTATGAGGATGCTCGAGTTAGACTTGCAGAAAAGGTTGTTGCAGAGGGCCTTTCCGTAAGAGCGACAGAAAATCTTGCTCCGTTGTTTTCTGCCGGAGAGACGCCTAAGACGCCGAGGCCTGCAACGCCTCAGTCTTTTAAAAAGGCTGCCCGTGTGCTTCGCCAGGTATTTAATACCAACGTGCGTGTGAAGAGCTCGCGTGGAAAGAATAAGATTGAAATTGAGTTTAAAGACGAGGAAGAGCTCTCTCGTATTCTTGGTGAAATGATTCAGTTTGACCAAGGAGGCCAAGATGAGGAATAAGATTTTTACTGCGATTGCATTGGCGACGACTGTCGCAGCTGGTGCCTTTGCTGGCTATAAGATCGCGACAGACGATGAACTTCGAGGTCGTTTGCTTCGTGGCGCGCAAGATGTCGTTGATACGTCCAAGAAGAAAATGGATGTTATGACAGAAGATGTTGCCATGCGCACTGCTCAGGTAACGAAAAATCCTAAGATTAATCAAGGTTGGGTTAGCAACCAATGGGAAAATGTAGGCTATTAGGTACCTAACAATTACCCTGCATATTTTAAGGGGCCCTTGTCTGATTCATGAGACAAGGGCCCCCTATTTTGTCCGTAAAAAATGGGAAAGGTGGCAGCTGCTCCAAAATTGAGGTCAATAAATGAAACGGCCCCGGTTGCAGGATATGCAACCGGGGCCGTTCGATGTTTCACATGAAACGTTTTGGAGTGCGACTCCCCTATGCGTTCTTCTGAACTTTAAAGCGCTGTTTCAGCTGTCCGCAAGCGGCGTCAATATCGTTACCACGGGAGTTACGAATCGTGGTCTCGATGCCACGGGACTCAAGACGACGCTGAAGATCCTCAACCTTATGGATCGGCGACGGCTTGAGCGGGCTGCCCTCGATGTCGTTAAGTTGAATCAGGTTAACGTGGCACAGCGTTCCCTCGCAGAAGTCGCAGAGTGCCTGCATCTCGGGATTCGTATCGTTGACGCCTTCGATCATGGCATACTCATAGGTCGGGCGGCGACCAGTTTTCTCGGTGTAGAGCTGAAGCGCCTCGTGAAGGCGAAGCAGCGTGTACTTCTTAACACCGGGCATGAGCTTATTGCGCGTCGACTGGATGGCGGAATGCAGGGAAACGGCAAGGGTGAACTGCTCGGGGATATCGGCAAATTTGCGAATACCGGGAATAACGCCGCTGGTAGAGACGGTGAGGTGACGAGCGCCGATACCGATGCCATCGGGGTCGTTGAGGATACGCAGCGCCTTGAGAACCTCGTCGTAGTTGGCAAACGGCTCGCCCTGGCCCATGAAGACAACGCTTGTGGCACGCTCGCCAAAGTCGTTGGATACATGAAGCACCTGGTCGACGATCTCTTGAGCGGTCAGAGAGCGCTTGAGGCCGTTGAGACCGGTAGCGCAAAAGGCACAGCCCATGCCGCAGCCTGCCTGGGTGGAAACGCAGACGGAAAGCTTGTTACGACGGGGCATGCCGACAGTCTCGACGGAAATGCCATCGTGGTACTCGAGCAGATACTTGCGCGAGCCATCTTTGGAAACCTGCTTGGTGAGTTCAGTCGGCGTATCAAAGGCAAAAGCCTCTTTAAGCTGCTCACGGAAAGCCTTGGGGAGGTTGGTCATATCGTCAAACGAACAAACGTTCTTCTCAAAGACCCATTCGATGAGCTGCTTCGCGCGGAAGGTGGGCTGGCCAAGTTCGGCCACGAGCTCGCGAATATCGTTTTGGCTCAAGTCGCGAATGTCCTGAGATTTAGTCCTGGGATTCATGGAAGCCTTTCGATTTTGGGGAAACGTAGAGGGTATCGCTACAATATGGTATCAGCTGCAGAAATTATAGAGGAGGAGTCTGCCCATGCCGGGTAAAAGCCTAGAGAACATGCACGTAGCGGTCTTGGCGGGCGGTCATTCCGCTGAGCGCGAGATTTCGCTCAATTCGGGAAAGAACGTCGTGGCGGCCTTGAAGGAGGCCGGCTACACTTCGGTGGAGCTGCTCGACACGGCTGCCGATGATTTTATGGTAACCATGGCGACCGGTGGTTTCGACGTGGCATTTATCGCCATGCACGGCGCCGGCGGTGAGGATGGTGCCATGCAGGGTGCCATGGAGACCCTGGGTATCCCCTACACAGCCTCGGGCGTGCTTGCCAGCGCCTGCGGTGCCGACAAGGAGGTCTCTAAGCTCCTGTACGCCAAGGCAGGCATTCCCATTGCCCTCGGCCTCGCGCTCGAGGTGGGCGATGAAGTCGATATCGATCATATCGTCGAGGTTTGTGGCGAGCGCTGCTTTGTGAAGCCGGCCGTCAACGGTTCCAGCTATGGCATTTCCCTGGTCCATGAGCCCTCCGAGCTGCCCGCGGCAATCGCCAAGGCGTTTGAGTACGGCGACAAAGTGCTGGTTGAGAAGTGCATCGAGGGTACCGAGATCACCGTCGGCGTATACGGCGAAGATGACGTGCGCGCCCTGCCGATTGTCGAGATTCGTAAGCCCGAGGACTGCGAGTTCTATGATCTGGACGTGAAGTATGTCGACCCTACGGATATCCATCGCATTCCGGCGCAGATTTCACCCGAGAATTACGCTCGCGCTCAGGAACTTGCCTGTGCCGCTCACAAGGCCCTCGGTTGCCTGGGTATCTCGCGCAGCGACTTTATTGTGAGCGAGGACGGCCCCGTTATCCTCGAGACCAATACCATTCCCGGCATGACCGATACGTCGCTGTATCCGGATGAGATCCGCCACACCGACGACATGACGTTCCCGCAGGTCTGTGACAGCCTGATCCGTATGGGCCTTCGTCGAGCGGGCATTGCATGCTAATCAAGGACGCGGTTTCGTCAGGAACGCCGCAGTTTGTCATCGACTCCTATGCCACGCTTGCCGACCGCGCCAAAACCCAATCGTTTGGTCTCATCGAGGAAGATGTTATCGTCCTCGATACCGAGACCACGGGTCTTTCGGTGCAGGACAACGAGCTTATCGAGATATCAGCGGCCCGCCTTTCGGGCCGCGAGGTTGTCGATCGGTTCGATACCTTCGTGCATCCCAAGCAGCTGATTCCCGCCGAGATTACCGAACTCACGAGCATTACAAACGCCGATGTGGTGGATGCCCCATCGGCCGTCGAGGCCGTGGCCGCTCTCGCCGATTTTGTCGGCGGCTGCCCGGTGATTGCGCATAACGCCACCTTCGACCGTTCGTTTATCGAGTCGGTCAAGGGCGGTGTCAACGTCAGCGACATCTGGATCGATTCGCTGGCACTGTCGCGCATCGCGCTTCCGCGCCTGGCCTCGCATAAGCTGTCTTTCATGGCCGACCTGTTTGGCTGCGACTCGGTGTCGCACCGCGCCAACGCCGATGTCGACGCCCTGTGTGGTGTGTGGCGCGTGTTACTCGTGGCGCTCACCGACTTGCCTCAGGGCTTAATGGCGCGCCTGGCCGACATGCACCCCGACGTACCCTGGTCCTATCGTCCCATCTTCTCCTTCTTGGCGGGACAGAACCCCGGTTCCATCTTCTCTCTCAGCGCCGCCCGCGCCGACGTACTCAAGGCCGATCGGGCCGATGATCGCGTTGATGCGGACGAGCTGCCGGTCCTTAAGATGCCGAGCCGCGAGGAAATCGAGGCGGACTATGCGCCGGGCGGCCTGGTTAATCGCATGTATCCCACGTACGAGCCGCGCGATGAGCAAATCGCGATGGCGCTCGAGGTCCGTGACGCACTCGTTACGGGAACGCATCGCGTGATTGAGGCGGGGACGGGCGTCGGCAAATCGATGGCTTACCTAGTGCCTTTTGCCGAGGCCGCGCGCCGCAACAACATCACGGTTGGTATTGCGACCAAATCGAATAATCTTGCCGACCAGCTCATGTATCACGAGCTGCCCAAACTTGCCGAGCAGCTGGACGGCGGCCTATCGTTTTGCGCCCTTAAGGGCTATGACCACTATCCATGCTTGCGCAAGCTTGAGCGCATGAGCCGCGGCCAAGTCGAAATTACGACTAAGCGTGATCCCGCCGACACGCTTACGGCAGTCGCGGTCATCATGGCGTACGTGTGTCAGTCGGCCGATGGCGACCTCGACTCGCTCGGCATTCGCTGGCGCAGTGTCAACCGTCCCGACTTTACGACGGCGTCGCGCGAGTGCGCCCGTCGCCTATGCCCGTTCTTCCCCGATAAATGCCTGGTCCACGGCGCTCGCCGTCGTGCAGCGCATGCCGATGTGGTGGTCACCAACCATTCCCTGCTGTTCCGCAATGTTGCGGCCGAGGGCAGAATCTTGCCTCCGATTCGTCACTGGGTGATCGATGAGGCCCACTCCATCGAGCGCGAGGCACGCCGTCAATGGGCGCGCGTGGTGTCGGCGGATGAATCGCGCGTTCTGTTTGAGCGCCTGGGTGGCTCGAGCGCCGGTGCGCTGAGCCAGGTTTCCCGTGATTTGGCAACCTCCGAGGGCTCTACGCTCTATCTGGGCCTTACTGCCAAGGCGACGTCGACGGTTGCGCGCGCGAGCATGGCGATCGCCGACGTGTTCGATGGAGTACGCGAGCTCGGCCGCCGTGCGCGTGGGAGTTATGACAATGCCAATCTGTGGATTGGCCCCGAGCTGCGCGAATCTGACGACTGGCATGATTTCTTACAGTCGGCCTACACTGGCATCGACGCATTGGAACAAGCTGACAAGAGCGTCGACGCGCTGGTGCAAGCCGTCGCCGCCGACAAGCCCGAGGTTGTTGTCGACCTGGGTGATATCTCGCGCCGCCTGCACGAGCTGGCCGAGAACCTCAAACTCATCATTGATGGCACCGATGAACACTACGTGTATTCGCTGCAGGTCAATCGCAGGCTGCGTGCCGGCGGAGAGTCGATGACCGCAGAGCGCATCGACATTGGCGAGGCCTTGGCAACCGAGTGGCTGCCCGAGGTTCACACGGCTATCTTTGCCTCAGCGACCATGACGGTGTCCAAAAGCTTTGAGCACTTCAACCATGCTGTCGGGCTCGATCGCATCGGTGCTTCAACATCTTCATCGCTGCACTTGGACTCGAGCTACGACTTCGATTCGAATATGGCCGTGGTTGTGGCTGGGGATATTCCCGATCCACGCGACCGCGAAGGCTATCTTTCGGCGCTCGAGCGTGTGCTGGTCGACGCTCATCTTGCCATGGGCGGCTCGGTGCTCACGCTGTTCACCAACAGGCGTGATATGGAGGAGCTGTACGCTCGCGTCGAGCCCAAGCTTGCCCGTGCGAGTCTGGAACTCAACTGCCAACAGCGCAACTCATCTCCTCGTCGCCTGCGCGACCGGTTTATCAACGAACCGACCTCGTCGCTTTTTGCGCTCAAGGCCTTCTGGGAGGGGTTTGACGCCAGCGGCGAGACGCTGCGCTGCGTCATCATTCCCAAGCTGCCGTTCTCGAGCCCCACGGACCCGCTCTCGTGCGAGCGCAACCTGCGCGAAGACCGCGCTTGGGCGCGCTATTCGCTGCCCGAGGCGGTGCTCGAGGTCAAGCAGGCGGCCGGCCGCCTTATCCGCTCGTCGACTGATTGCGGCGTGCTGATTCTGGCCGACCCTCGCCTGGTGACGAAGGGCTACGGAAAGAAGTTCTTAACGTCGCTGCCCACGAGCTCCTACCAGCGCATCGAATCGGCACAGATCGGTCACTATCTGCAACTGTGGCGTGCACGCCACGAGCGGCGGCGCTAAAGCGGACAGACGAGGGTTTTTGCCATATCGCACAGACGCTTTGACAGGGCGGGGTCATCCAAGATGCGGATGGCTCCGCCCGCTGCGATTATCTGGCTCAGCAGCCAACGCTCGGAGCCGTAATGTACGGTTACCGTTGCCATGTCTGTCCCGCTGCGCTCGATGAGGGTGATGCCGGCCCAGTCCAGATGCTCCGCCATATCGAATGGCATCAAGAGCTTTGCGCTACGCTGCGTCCGGGCAAGGGAATCGTGGAGGGATGCAACGTCCGGTACGTGAGGCACGACGGAGTCTTCCGTCAAGGCGAGTCCCTCGATTTTATCCATGCGATAGGTGCGCTGCTCATCGACCGCGATGTCCCAGGCAATCAGATATGTTTGGTCGCCGTTTGCTGTAATGCGCAAGGGGTCGACCAGACGCTCGCGTGGCCGCGCATCGTCCATCGAGCGATACGAGATACGACAGCGAACGCCGTCCTGAATGGCGCAGCTCAGCTGCTGCCAGTGCGACCCGTGGTTGACGGTGTCAGAGACGTGCTGGTTATAGCCGAGCTCTTCGGGTAGAAGAGCATGTCGAATTCGAGCCGCCGCCTGGGGCTCGATCCCCAACGATTCAAGTTCGTGGTTGAGCACAGCGCCCTCGGCGGCACTCAGGCGCAGCGGTAGTACACGCCCGGCGTCACCGGTGAGGACCACGCGCTCGCCGTGGCATTCGCAGATGATGCGCGCACCCGATTCTCGGTCCGCGAGCGTCGAGACGATCTCGAGAATCTCGTCGAGCGACGCCCCCGTGATGTCAAAGCGACTGCAAATCTCGTTTCGAGTCATGCCGTTCTCGCCGGCGGCGTAGAGGGCCTCCATGATGTCGATGGCGCGCGAGAGCCTCTGCTCGCTGGTGAGTTTACGCACGGGCATGCTCGTGCACCGTCCTTTCAATGAGGTGGTTCCACGCCTGCTTGAGCGATTTGG
Organism: Collinsella sp. AM44-11; assembly: GCF_003467145.1. Classification (NCBI taxonomy): domain Bacteria; kingdom Bacillati; phylum Actinomycetota; class Coriobacteriia; order Coriobacteriales; family Coriobacteriaceae; genus Collinsella; species Collinsella sp. AM44-11. The sequence goes on along the minus strand of NZ_QSFE01000012.1, from coordinate 21,683 downwards.
GGGCCATGGGCCTCATGCCGTCCATGGCGTGGGCCATGCAAAATGAGGCGGCGGCTTCAAGATCGCGCACGTCAACGGTCCAAGTCCATCCCGAATCGGTGTGTGCGAGCTCACCTCGCCCGCGCGTGAGGCCGTTGATCATATCGATCTGCGTCTGCGGGGCGAACGAGAACGTAGCCGCAACGGGCGGGCGGTCGGCAAAATCGAATTCAAAGAACAGGTAGTCGTTGAGATTGAAGTCTGCAGGGATGGCGTAGGCCTTCGAAGGACGCCAAGCGCGAACGATACGGTCGCAGCGGAATGTCCTGATGTCGTCGGTGGCATTGTCGAGGCCGCAGAAGTACGCAACGCCCTCGCGCTCGAACATGCCGTAGACGCAGACGGTACGCTCTTTCTGCTCACCGCGTCCGTTCTGATATAAAAATCGCAGCGCGCATCGCTCGGCAAAGGCGCTCCATACCGCATCGACGGTGGGAGAGCGGCGGATCGGTGCTTCGTCCGCCGTCGTCCTGCCGGTGAGGTAGGCAATCTTGGAACGAATATCGGCAAGCGGCGCGGCAAAAGTGGATGAGCCGGCCGCTATTGTCTGGTCGATAGCGTTGAGCAGGATATCGGCGTCGTCTGCGGTGATGAGGCCGCCTGCCGCAAACGTGTGCTCGCGGTCGATTGTCCATGAGCTTTCCTCGGTCTCCTGCGCGCCGGCGGGGCGAACCTCCTTGATTAAGATGCCGCGTTCGAGCAGTTTGTCACGATCGCGCCGAAACTTGCGCTTATCCGAGTCGATATTGCCCGAGCCATATCCCAGGTCAGAATCCAAGACGATCTGCTCGGTCGTCAGCGGTTCGGGGGAGCTGTTGAGCACAAAGAAAAGATTGAGGATGCGCTGAGCCGTTTTATCGAAACTGGGCTCCGAATTCCCCTTTTTAATTGTCGCGGTCGCGTCGCTTGCCGTCATAGAGTCCTCGCATGAGAAGGTGGTTTGCTGCCATGATTTTAGTCCGATATGGAGATTAGGCTATATCCTTGTCCGCTCGGGGCGTTAAGATGGCCCGAATTCGGTCGTTTGCGCTCGCTCGGGGTATACTTTCGACTATATACGGTTCTAATGTGCATGCATTGGGCCTATTTGTCGGATTATGGATGTGGAGCGCACATGGCGAACACCCAGAACTATATTAACCACCTGCTGCAGAACACCGGCATCACGCCGGCATGCAGCGAAGAAGAGCGCTTGGCTGCCGAGGATATCGCTCAGATCTTCCGCAACCACGGCTTTGATCCCGAGGTTCAGGAGTTCAATGCCCCGGCGCCCAGCAGGTTGGCATTTGCCGTTACCGGTATTCTTGCGTTTGCCGGCGCCCTGCTGATGGGCATCGGTGGCGGCATCGGCTTGGTCGGCACCTTGCTGGCCATTGTCGGCGCCGTTCTTTACGTGCTCGAGCGCACGGGCCACCCCGTGGTTTCGCGCCTGGGCAAGACGGGCGTGAGCCAAAATGTCATCGCCTACCACAAGGCCTCGGGCCCGCTCGCGTCTCCGCGCAACCGCCCGGTGGTCGTTGTCGCACACTACGACTCTCCCCGTGCTGAGCTGCTCGCCCGCGAGCCCTATGCTTCGTATCGTGCGCTCATCGCCAAGCTGTTGCCCGTTGCCACGGTTGCCCCTGCTGCCGTTGCCATCTTGCGTATCCTGCCGCTCCCCGGCGCGCTCAAGGTTCTGCTGTGGATTGTCGCGATCCTCGCTTCCCTCGTTGCGCTCGCCAACGCGGCAAACATCATTTCTAACCGTTTTGTGCTTCCCTATACGTCCGGCGCAGTGTGCAACAAGTCTTCTGTCGCCGCTATGCTCGGCGTTATGGACAACGTTGCTCCCTTCCAGGGCGAAAACGAGTTTCCCGACGATGTTCCGTTCGATACCTATTTTGGGGAGCAGAAGCGTCGTGCCGAGGAGATGGCGCGCGCAGCAGCGGAGTATGCCGCGGCCCAACAGCAAAACGACTACGGCAACACCATCGAGTATGAAGAGCCTACCTACGCCGAGGACGAGTTCGGTCAGCCGATTGCTCCCGACGCTCAGACCGAGCCCGAACAGGGCGAGGCTTTCGACGAGCAGATCGAGGGCTTTGAGGGTGCGTCTGCCGACGAGACGCTGATTGGCGCCATCGTGCCCGAGGATCAGAATCAGGCTGTCCAGGCCGAAGAGTTCAATGACGAGGTTCCCACTGCCGAGCCGGCGGAGGAGCCTGTCGCGGCCGAGCCCGAGCCCAGGCTCTATCGCAATGCCGCCGGCAACATCCGCTTTGGTTCGGATGCCATCCGTGCACTCGGAATGCTTCCCGAGTCCTGCACGCTCGATTACGAGGAAGGCGAGGAGCCGACGTTTGAGCCCGAGCCTGCCCCCGTCGTGACTGCATCTGCGCCCGTTGTCGCCGTGGATGATGAGTCTGCCGCGGTTGCCGCTGCCGTTGCCGAGCCCGAGGCGGTGTCCGCGATCGATCCCGCGGCAGGACTGGACATTTTGGCTCCCGCCGCGCCGGCGCAAGACGTTAGGGACGAGCCTGACGACGATTACGCTGAACAGCCGAGGCGCGTGTCTTACGAGAGCGATACTGATTTCTCGGCCGAGATTCCCGCGGCAACGCCCCATGCCGATATTGCATCCGCGTTCTCTTCGATTGGCGCCAGCGCTTCCAACTTCTTTAAGGGTGCGCTTGCAAAGGGCAGGAAATTTGTCGACGATTTCGAGGGGAAGCGCGTTGCCGCACGCGAGGCTGCCGAGCAGGAGGCTATCGCTCAGCAGCAGGCAGCCGAGGCGGCACGTGAGCGCGCGGCGCAAGAGTTCGAGCAGAACGAGGCTATGCAGTCCGTGCCTGTCGACGCCGCCGAAGCTACAACGTCCTTTGAGGCTCAGCAGCACGTCGATAGCACCATGTCGTTTGATGCCGCGCAGTTCGATTCCACGATAACGTTTGAAAAGCAAGGCACCGCGATTGCCGAGCCCCTTCCTGTTTCCGATGAGCAGGGCGACGCGGCAGACGATGACGAGCCTATTGATGCTGCCGAAATCCAAGATGCCGCCGGGCACGAGCCCGTCGAGGTCAACTGTGACGAAGAGCAATACGCGGCAGCCGATCAAGGTGATTCGACCGAGGTCGAGCAGGAGGAAGTGCCTGCGGTTTCCGAGGCTCCCGAGACAGATGAGTCGAGGCCTTACTCCACGCAGATTTTCACCATGCCGACCCCGAGTGGTTCCGGTGCCACGGTTGCCGATGTTGCTCCCACCCAGGACGAAACGGTCGATTCCCTTATGGCCCAGATTTCCTCCCAGGCATCACCGCGTCCGCAGGTGAATGTTCCCGATCCGGCGTCGGCTCCGTCGCCTGCACCTTCCTCGTCACCGCTGGCTTCGGTCCCCGATCCGTCGCTGCCGTCGATGAAGCAGGCAAACGTTGCGTCTCGCACGTCGCTGTTCGACCTTCCCGACCCCTCCGCACAGGTCAACGACCCCTTTGCTACCGCTCAGGGTCCCGAACCAACATCGGCACCCGTTGCGCCTCCTAGGCCCGTTGCGTCGGGCGCTCAGCCGATCGAGACCATTTCGGCTCCCGCCCCGGCGACGCCCAAGTCTCGCAAGCGCGGCCTGGGCGGCCTGTTCGGTCGTAAAAAGAAAAACGAACAGGACAGCATGAGTGATTGGCTGGGCGTCGAAGACGATTACGATGCCAAGAAGTCCGGTCGCGGCATCGGTTCGTGGGATAATTTCGAGGACGATAACGATGGCTGGAAGGGCGGCGCTACGTCTTCCGACGGCGCTTCTTCCGAAGATATGCTCTCGGCTGTCGCCTCTATGGGCGACGATGAGCTGCTCGGTCACGATATCTGGTTTGTGGCAACGGGCGCCTCGGATTGTGATGGCGCCGGTATGAAGGCCTTCTTGGCTTCGCATCGCGATAAGCTCCGCGGCGTCTTCTTCATCAATCTTGAATCCGTCGGCGCCGGTAGGCTTTCGGTGGTGACGGTTGAGGGCGAACAGCAGCTGCTCAAGGGCGATCGCCGCATCATGAACCTGGTCAGCAAGGTGTGCAAGTCGTTCCATGTCGATTGTGGCGCGCTCGAGATGCCCTATGCCAAGACCGATGCCTACGCCGCCCTCGAGGCGAGCCGCCGAGCCCTCACCATCGCCGGCGTGGACGGCACGCGTCTGGCTTGCGCTCGTACCGAGGACGACCTGCCCCACAATGTCAACCCGACGAACATTGCCACGGTATCCGAGGTCGTGACCGAGGTTATCCGCCGTTCGTAGACGGAGCTCTAAGGAGTCAACGTGTTTTCGTATATTAAGCGCCATTGGCCTGTCTACGTGATTTTGACCTTGATTGCCATTGCGTTAGGGTTTGGAGCTGCCTACATCGTGGGCGCGAAGGGCTCGACCCCCGCCTCCGCAATCAGCGAAGAGGTGGAGCAAGAACAGAGCACGGGTGCCGATGGGATTCCTGAGTCCGAGCAAGCAATCGTTGATGGTGGATCTTCGTCTGCAGAGTAGATGCGGCGATTTAAATGATTGAAAGCGGGCGAGCCGGGGGACTGGCTCGCCCGCTTTTTCATCGCTCTAGCGCTTCTTTGGGATTGACCTAAGGCGAGCGAGCCATAGGGCTGCGGCACCCGAGGTCAGGAGCGCGGTGATGCAAGCGGCGATGGGAGCTGATCCTGTTGCCGGTAGGTCCTGCGGTAGGGTACAGCGTTGAATGACACTGTCCTCGTCATGTGACTCAAGTTTATCGCCGCCGCCGTTGCGGCAAAGATCGACGCGTGCGCTGTTGGTGAGTGCAGTTTGGGGTGTGTAAGCCGACGTTGCCTGCATGTGCACGACTGCGCCCCGAGCATCTGTGCCAAGGATTGCTTTGGCATCGTCAAGGTCGTCGTGCTCATCTTTGAGATCATCACGGGTCCAAGAATCCGTATCGCTTCGAGTCGTAAAGTCGGCGGCTACCGCACCGTATTCAATGCGAATGCCCGTCACGACGGTATTGGATGCAAGGTCGAGTTCTTTCGCCTCGAGTGTGGCGGATTCCGTGGTCGAGACATCCGCCTTCCAGAGGTGCCAGCCGTCGTAATCGACGAGGCGGCAATCTTCACCCAGACTCTCTTTTACTTCGTCGGACTCAAGCCAAGGATTTTCGTGCCCATCGTCAAGCGTCGCGTTTGCCGGCTCATCGACGTCTGTCGAGTCCAACGGCGTCGTGCGATACCACACGTTGCACAGACCGTTGAGGTCGCCGATGGCGACGGGGGTTTCGATTGAGACGAATCTCGCCGTGCCGTCTTTGGCGCACTCAAGATCATCGGTAATCGTAAACTCATCAACCCAAGTAGCGGAATCGTTTCGAGCATCGATGGTATAGGAGAAAAGCCCATCCGTATTGGTTTGCATCGCGGCGCGGTTTTTTCCATCGCCGTTAGCCAACAGACCCTTCCCGATAGGTTGGACAAGTTCCTGACGCTTGTCGACCTGTCCTTTGATCTCGATGGGCGCATCCTTCATCGCGACGGATTGGACTTCTCCCGTATCCTTTATTTCAAACGTTATCTCCTCGGCAAGGTCATAGGTCCGCGGAGACATCGTTTCGCGCAACGAGTAGGTGCCGGGTGCAAGATGTTCGATGCGGTGCGGCTTGTCGGATGAGGTCCAGGAGTCTATTTCGGTTTTATCGGGACCATATAAGGTGAGCTGTGCGCCTTTCACTTCCTGCTCTCCGCTTGCATCGACCTTGGAGATATCAACCTTGGTGTAATCGTCGGATACGTTAAGCCGTGCTTCCACAACGGGTGTTTTCTGGTCGGCATAGGTAAGGTCGACGATATGGTGCGTCCGGTCGAGTAAGAAGCCGGTCGGCGCTTGAGTCTCGACAACCTCGTGGCGTGCGGTGCCAGATCCCAGCGGGAGGTCGTCCGCGCGTGCTTCTCCAGTTTCATCCGTCGTGACGGTAGCGACAGTCTCACCGTCGAGCGCGGCAATGCTACCGTCGGGGCGCACGATATCACCTGAGGCACGGATCTCAAAGGTGGCGCCCGCGAGGCTGCTGCCGTCTACGGCATCGGTTTTAACGATCCTGATGTTTCCGGTCGCGGCGTGGTTATAATACGAGACGATTGCAACGGGCGTTAGGTTTATATCGGCGGGTATGTTTACCTCGATCTCTCCGCCGACAAGATAGGGCTCTTTGGCCGAGGTTTCGCGTACATAATAGGTGCCCGGCATGAGCGATTCGGGCAGTGTGACGGTGCCGGTCGCGTCAGTCGTAAAGGTGTCCATTACGTTATATGCTGGATACCAGCATGTTTGTGAGACAGGTTTGTGATTGCTATCGAGGAGTTGGAAGGTGAATCCGGCTAGGGGAACAGAGGCGCCTGTTTGGGCATCGCGTTTTACAATCTGGAGATGCGTCGACAGGGCGTGGTTGTCCACGATATATTGAAGCTCGGCGCCGTCGGAAATCTGATTGGCCTCGACGGTCCATTCCCCCGCACGTTTAAAACCCTCTGGGACGGTTTCCGGAACCTCACGAACGGTGTAGCCGGCGCGGTCGTATGGGATGGCTCCGTGGACACCGGCGGGTCGCTTGCCTGCGCCAAACCATGCTTCGGGCTGATCTTTGGTGGAGGCAAAACCATAGATGTTTGTGGTCAGTGTGCCAACAACCTGCTGAGAGCTGTTACTGACAACCTCAAAGACAACATCTCCTGCCGGCTGCTCCAGGCCGGATTGATCGCTATTGCCGTAGTCCTTGAATTTTGAAATCTCAAGGTCAAACGCAATGGGGATATCGGAAATGCGCGATTCGATCTCGACCACGCCTGAATCACCGAGCTGGTCGGCTCCAACGGTATAGGACCAGCTGTCGTTGGCTGGCAGGTAGCCCTCGGGGGCTTTTGACTCATAGATGGTAAAAGTTCCCAGGGGGACATCGGTGAGGGTGGCCCGACCGCTTTCGTCAGTCGTGAGAATTTGCGACCATCCAGGGGTTGATTGCGACACACACGTGAACTCTGCTCCTGCGAGTGAAGATCCCACCTGGGGGCCGGCATTCGTCGCGGCATCGAGTTTTACGACATGCAGGGTGATGGCGCCGGGTTGTTCATCGATGGCGACCTGCCCGCCGTCATTCCCCGTGGTAAAGGCAACGCGATCGGGGCGGGGGACATAGCCGGCCGGCGCCTTCGTTTCAACTAGGTAGTATGCCGTGTTGGGTAGGAGTGTTGCCTGTGCTCGACCGTTGCCGTCCATCTGGATGGTGCCGACACGTGCGTCGCTGGCGCTCTCAAAAATATCGAATGTTGCCCCGGTAAACTGATAGGTATTGTTTCCGCTGGTAATAACAGTGTTCGCAGACTGCTTTTGGAAGGAAACAGAGACCGTTGGCAGTACATAGAGCATGTCTTGACGTCTGCTGCCGCCCGATACGGTTCCTAGATAGCGCCGCGCGCGGTGCGGAGCGGCTTTGATGCTTCCTGATTTTGCGCTGTCGTGGAGCCACCGCGCAGCCGCCACGACTTCATTGTCGGCGGTAAAGTGCCCGCTCTTGGTTTTGCCCTGAGCGGTCGTGTAGGAGTAGGTGCCGTCGACATGGGTAGTGCCGTTGAGCATCCATACGGCAAGCTGGGTGGCGGCGCGGGCGCGATCGGGTGAAAGATGGTAACCGCCAAACGACGTGGCGGTAGGATATCCGTGACAAACGATTGCTGCGAACTCGTCGTCGAGCCACACCCAGCCTTGATCAAAGTTGAGCCATGGGCCGCCCGGCCTGGTGGGGCCGGGACGCTCCTGGTTCATGCAGTAGGCAATCGAGGCGTCTTGAGCTTCATACTTGCCGATAAAGAAGGGCCCACAATCATCGCTGATAGTGCGGAAGCCGAGCTGGTCGTAGCCATCGACGGCAAATGCGGCTCCCGGTGCCAGGCAGCCGAAAAGCAGGAAGAGGAGCAGGAGCAGCGGACCTGTTGCGATTGCGCTGTGGACAGAGTGCGTGGGTGCGTTGGACATGGCTGCTCCTTATCCCTCGTGCGCCGCATGAGGAGGTTGCGACGCGTAGGATGAGGCTACCCCCGAGGTTCATGCGGGTAAGTACCGGAGCCTGACCAAAAGCTTGCCCAATTCCTGACAAATTGAGCTCAAATACAACAATCAGGCAAAAGCGCAGGTAGAAGATAAGGAGAACAGGAGGCCAAAGGTCCTCGTCTCCACAATTGATGCGATTTTCAAACGAATCTCCACAGCTAAAACAAGCATCGCCACCCTTGTATCGAACAAGACAACCGCGTTATACTAGCCAACACATAAGCGGGCATCGCCAAGTGGTAAGGCATCAGCTTCCCAAGCTGACACTCGCGGGTTCGAGTCCCGTTGCCCGCTCCAGTAAAAAGCACAAGCACGGCGCCATCACGGTGCCGTGCTTTTTTCAATAAAGTGCCGGGACTCGAACCCGCCAGGGTGCGAGCGTTAAATAAACGCGAAGCGTTTATAGCGAGCAGGCAAGGTCGCCGATAGGCGACCGCAGCCGGTGCGGATTTGCGAAGCAAATACGCGGATGTCCCGTTGCCCGCTCCACCGAGCACGGGAGACAGCCGGGAGCGTCAGATTCAACCCGTTTTGCCCGCGCGTGTGCGTAGGGCCAAGTTTTTCCGCCTGAAGCCGGTGCGGATTTGCGAAGCAAATACGCGGACGTCCCGTTGCCCGCTCCATCGAGCGCGGGAGACCTTGGGACGGCCAATTCAACAAAGTCTTCCCCATCGTCTCCGTGAATCCGAGGAGATCGATCGCAGCCGGTGCGGATTTGCGAAGCAAATACGCGGATGTCCCCATGCCCGCTCCAATTCCAAAATGTTAGGTTAATGCCTGCTGCCCATACTCGCACCCGCGCACGGTACAATGGTTGAGTTACGACCAACGTGCCAATAACCAAAAAGGAGCCGCTATGATCGATCGCTATACCCGCCCGGAGATGGGACATATTTTCTCCCTCGAGAACAAGTATGCCATTTGGCAGGAGATCGAGGTTCTGGCCTGCGAGGCCCAGGCGGAGCTCGGCAAGATCGGCATTTCTAAAGACGAAGCCCAGTGGATCCGCGACCATGCCAACTTTGAGAAGGCGAAGGTCGATGAGATCGAGGAGGTCACGCGCCACGATGTCATCGCCTTCCTGACCAACATGAAGGAATATATCGACGCCGATGTTCCCGAGGGCGAGCCCAAGCCTAGTCGCTGGGTTCACTACGGTATGACCAGCTCCGACCTGGGTGATACTGCTCTGTGCTATCAGCTTACTCAGGCGTGTGACCTGATTATCGAGGACGTCAAGAAGCTCGGCGTGATCTGCAAGCGCCGCGCCTTCGAGGAGCGCAATACGCTCTGCGCCGGACGCACCCATGGCATCCATGCCGAGCCGATGACCTTCGGCATGAAGTTTGGCTCTTGGGCATGGGAACTCAAGCGCGACCTTGATCGTCTTGAGGATGCTCGCAAGAACGTTGCCTTCGGTGCCATCTCCGGTGCCGTCGGCACCTACAGCTCCATCGAGCCGTTCGTCGAGGAGTACGTCTGTGAGCACCTGGGTCTGGTTCACGACCCGCTGTCCACGCAGGTCATCAGCCGCGATCACCACGCCTATCTTGCCGGCGTGCTTGCCACTACAGCGGCCACCTGCGAGCGCATCGCGACCGAGGTCCGCAACCTGCAGAAGACCGATACACTCGAGGCCGAGGAGCCCTTCCGCAAGGGCCAAAAGGGCAGCTCCGCCATGCCGCACAAGCGCAACCCCATCACCATGGAGAAGGTCTGCGGTCTGTCGCGCGTCGTGAAGTCCAACGCCCAGGTCGCCTTCGACAACGTCGCCCTGTGGCACGAGCGCGACATTTCGCACTCTTCCGCCGAGCGTGTCGCCCAGGCCGATAGCTTCATCGCGCTTGACCATATGTTCCAGTGCCTCATTCGCGTTATCGACGGCCTGCAGCTGTATCCGGCCCGCATGATGGCCAATCTCAACAAGACCCGCGGCCTCATCTTCTCCTCCAAGGTCCTGCTTGCCCTCGTCGATACGGGTATCACCCGCGAGGATGCGTACGCCATTGTGCAGGAGAACGCCATGGCCACCTGGCACGAGGTGCAGGATTGTGTCTCTGGCCCCACCTTTAAGGAGCGTCTCGAGGCCGATCCGCGCTGCACCGTCAGCCAGGAGAAGCTCGACGAGATTTTTGATCCGTGGGACTTCCTCACCCGCATCGATACGGTCTTCGATCGCCTGGAGCAGCTGAACTTCGAGTAGGGTTAACCTAATTCGACCGCTTGCGGATGCATTTCAACCTTTGGCGCCTTGCCCGTCTTGGGCGAGGCGCTTTTTTTACTGTCGCATATGCGCCCGGGTAATAAAATGAACTCCGACTGCTGTTTCGATGAAAGGGGGCACGTGCCCAGACGCATCAAGCGGGCCACCATCGTCTCGTTTACGCTCATACTCCTTGTTGCCGTCTGTGCGGGCGCCCTGACGTATACCGTTCGAAGCAGTTCTTCCTCCTCGAATGAAGCCGATAGAGATCTCCCGGTGCTCAAAATCGGCGTTACGGATAACGACCCCTATGTGTATGTCGATACCACGGGTGATTACGCCGGTATCGATATCGACATCGCCCGCGAGGCCTGCAAGCGTGCGGGGCTCAAGCCACAGTTTGTCGATATTGACTGGAACGATCGCGACCGGCTGCTCAAAAACGGTGATATCGATTGCCTGTGGTGTGACTATTCTCCCTGTTATCGCGAGGATAAGTATTACTGGACCGAGCCGTATCTAACCGTGACGGTCTCGGTTGCCGCCAAGAAAACGAGTGGCATCAAGTCCTTGGCACATCTCGATGGAAGTAAGACCATTGCGGTGATTGCGGGTTCGGTGAGTGAACGCCGATTGCTTGCGGGGGATCTGGGGGTCTCGTCGGACGTTCAAATCAAATCATATGGCTCTGCCGAACTCTGCAAAGCCGCTCTAGTCAAAGGGTACGTTGACTGCTGGATGGCGGATGTCCAGTCGCTTGACCGACTCGTTGCTCAGTATCCCGGCGTTTACCGTGTGTTTGCCGACAATGTTATGACGGTTGACCTGGGCGTCGCGTTTGATGACAGCTATGAAGGATCGGTCGTAAAGGATCTCAATACCGCGCTGTTCGACATGGATCGAGATGGCACGATTGACCGTATTGTGGGCAATTACAAGACAGGAGCGACGACGGGCGGGCAAGGAGGAAATTCATGACAACTGATGAGCACCGCTTGAGTCGAAAGACTCTGAACGTCATAGCTGCCAGCGTTATTGTCAGCGCCGTCTTGTTAGGCCTGTTGTATACGGTTGGAACCCATCGCTGCCTCGAAAAAACGCTTGGGTTTGGCCAAGAAACCATGGTGTTTTTGGAGAACGCTTGCGAAAAATATGACCGCTACGAACAGGGGAGAAAAACCGAGGCGACGCACGATTTGCTCGCCGCGGTCGAATCGTTTGCGACGTTCCTGTCCTCTGATCGCGTTGAGGTTAACGACGATCTTATCGAGCGATTTGTCCATGCCGAGAACCTTTCGGGGCTGATGGTCATGGACTCCGATGGCCATATGGTTGCCCACTACGACATCGATGGTCGCGATCCGCTTATGTTGTGGCGAGATGAGTTGGCCTGTTCGCCGGTCGCATCGATGTATCAAGGTTCCAAAGTGACCTACTCAACTGTCGATGAGCGCCGTGGTGTCGTTTTTGCCGTCTGTGCTGTTCCGTATGGCGACGGCGTTGCCCTGGCATACCGCTCACTTGTTTCCGATACGGCGGACGACTATTCATATGCCATAGCCGACGTGCTTTCGAACAGTACCTTCCACCAGGGTCCCACGGTGCTTGTTATGGAGGATGCGGAGATTGTCTCATCCAACAGTGCCGATGCTGACGTGTCGCTCGCCCGACTCCTCACCAGCGTAGGAGTTGAGTGGAAAGACGACGGCCTGACGCGCATCGAATATCGAGGAGACGAATGGTATGCCGTGCGTGCGGCATATAAGGACTACCGCCTGTTTGCGCTATATCCCAAATCTGAGGTCATGTCTGACAGGATTTCATTTGTCGCTGCTGGCGTCTTGGTGAGCCTTGCGTTTTGGGTCGTGGTGCTGTTGGCTCGAAATATCGTTAACCACCGCAATTTGGTCGAAAAGGATAAACAGCTCGGCATTATCAATGCCATAAGCGCCATCTACGATTCGACCTTCCTTTTGCATCTCGACACCCTCGAGATCGAGGGGATCAATATGTCGCCGGCGATAGCGAAGATATTTGCCGAGCACAGCGAGGCATATGACTTTATGGACACGGTCTGCCGGGATATCGTGAGCCCCGAAAGCCGCGAAGCGGTCGTGGGGCTCGTAGATATAAGCACTCTTCGTGAACGTATGGAGGGCGTACCGTACTTGGCTGCCGAGGTGCGAGATTGTCGAGGCGCTTGGTACTCGCTACAGGTTGTCCCCCAGCATCGCGATGAGCAAGGCCGGCTGGAGTCGGTCGTCGTGGCGACGCACAACATATCGATGGTCAAGCATGCCGAGGAGCTGTCATACCAAGATAAACTGACGGGGCTTCGCAACCGCAACTATCTTGAATCGCGCGGAGATAGCCTGGTAAACGAGGACTTGCCCGTGAGCGTGATTATGTTGGACTGCAATTATCTCAAGCGGACCAACGACATCTATGGTCACGAGATGGGGGATGAACTGCTGCGACGGACGGCGTCCGTGCTGCGGCGGGTGGCTGGTGCGGATTATCTGCCGATGCGCCTTGGCGGCGACGAGTTTTTGCTGGTTTGCCCCCATACTGACAACGAGTCTGCGCTCGGGCTGGAACAGGATCTTCGTCTCGGTCTTGCCGCGGTAAGCGATGAGGCCCTGACGGTCAGCGCATCGATTGGCGTGGCGACCGTCGAGACGGCTGGAAATACGCTGGCCGATGTATATCGTGCCGCCGACCACAATATGTATCGGGAGAAGCGCACGGTCCACGCACAGGGTGCGGACTGCTAATCTTGCCCCCACGAGTCCACGCATCGTAGGATGTTGAATCGGTGCTTGCGATCATAAGTCGGCTCAGGCGGGGATAATAGACGTCTGAAATTTCTTTCTGAGAGGGGATCTCAATGATTAGTTTTGACTACAAGCCGCAGGGTGTATGCTCTCGCAATATTCACCTCAATCTCTCTGACGATGGCAGCAAGGTGCTGGGCGTTGAGTTTACCGGCGGCTGTGACGGCAATCTCAAGGCAATCTCCAAGTTAGTCGAGGGTGCTCCTGCCGATCGCGTCATCGAGGTTCTCGCTGGTAACACCTGCGGTATGAAGAAGACTTCTTGCGCCGATCAGCTCACGCGCGCTATCGAGGCCGCTCGCGCCGAGATCGCCTAATGAGTATCGCCGACCAGATCAAGAACGGAATATCGCGCCGCGGCTTTGTGCTCGGAGGGGCTGCCGCGGGCGCTGCCACGGTGCTTGCCGGATGCTCAAAGAAAACGGGTACCAGCGATGACGCCGCTGGCGAGCCACAGGTTATCAAGGACGATTCGAAGATTGTCTCGATCACTGATGAGTACGAAGCTGTCGATATCGATCTTGAGCCCGCGGCCTCGTGGACGCTGCCGCTGGGCACGCTGCTGTACTACTGCGATGGCGACTATGCTGCCGCGATGATGGCGCCTGCTTCTGCCCTGCATGCCAATACGCTTGGTGTGCTTAACCTGGGCGATGGCTCGCTTACCACACTTATCGAGGATCCCGTTGAGGGAACCGGTTATGCGTTTTACGACGTTCGTGCGGGTGATGGCGTGTTCGCGTGGGTCGAGATGAACTTTGCCAATGCGTCTTGGAAGCTCTATGCGCAAAACCTTGCAGGCTCCTCCCTTACCGGCAACGCTGTCGAGCTCGATCGCGGTGGCGATAATTACGATCCGCCGCTCTTCACAGCGTATGGGTCGTCGGTCATCTGGTATAAAATGCCTTCGGCAGGCGGCAATAAAACGAGTAGTGATTCGTTTTGCTATCGTCGCTCGCTTGATGAATCCAAGGCCGAGGTAATTTGGAAATCGATGGGCCGCTTTGCATCGGCCCCGCGCGCGAGCGACGGCATTTTGACCATCTCGCCGCGTGTCCGCAACGACGAAGGCGTCTACTATGGCATAACGGCAATCGATCTGACCGATGGCAACAACACCAAACGTGCCCAGCTAGTCCTTCCCTCGTCAGTCTCGCCTTTCGAGGCCGTATATATGGGCGATACCTTCGTGTTTTCTATCGAGGCGACCTATAGTGGCGTGGGCAGCCTGGGCAACATGGGCACGTATATCGGTAATGAGGGAGGGCCATACCTCTTTCTGTCCCGCGAGCCGCTCGCATGTGCTGCCGGCAAGAAGAATAAATATCTCGTTAAGGTACAGGCATCGCATTTTCTCATCGACACCTCTGCCAAGACCTATGGCTCGCTGTTGTCGCCCGACCGCGCTTTGGAATATGGCGATTATCCAGCTACGGCGGGAAAATCGGACTCATTCCTTACGTACGCCACGGTGCGCAACAGCCAGGGTATACCCGAGACGGTCACCGCACGCCTATTCTCTCTTTAAGCTTAGAGGGGTTAAAAAGGCGCCAACAGGGGAATAAACGCGTTGTAATTGTGAGTACCGCCCGCCGAGCTGCCGCGTCATAGTGGCATCCGGCGGGCTCAGGTGCGTTAAAATGGGCTTGTTCTTAGCTAATTGAGACAGGGGGGCCGTGTTATGGCTTCAGATGCAAAAAAGATTCTGCTGGTCGAGGATGAGAAGGCAATCCGTGACGCCGTCGCTGCCTATCTCGAGCGCGAAGGCTACTGGGTTGTGGGTGTCGGCGACGGCCAGTCCGCGATCGAGGAGTTCGAGAAGCATCAGTTTGACCTGGTCGTGCTCGACCTTATGCTCCCCAAGATCCCCGGCGAGCGCGTTTGCCGCACCATTCGCGATACCTCGGATGTCCCCATCATCATGCTGACTGCCAAGGGCGAGATCGAGGACCGTATTATCGGTCTTGAGCTCGGCGCCGACGACTATCTGATTAAGCCGTTCTCGCCGCGCGAGCTTGTCGCGCGCGTACGCGCCTTGTTCCGCCGTGCCCATCAGGCCGACGAGCCAGCCGTCGAGGTACTCGACTTCGGCGATCTGGTCATCGATATCTCGGGCCACAAGATTTTGGTCGAGGGCAAGGAAGTCGACCTGACGGCTTCCGAGTTTAAGCTGCTCACCACGCTTGCCCGTCACCCCGGTCGCGTCTACAACCGCATGGAGCTGGTCGAGAAGGTGCTCGGCTACGACTTTGAGGGCTATGAGCGCACCATCGATAGCCACGTGAAGAACCTTCGCGCCAAGCTGGGCGATGATCCCAAGAAGCCCAAGTGGCTCTACACCGTCCACGGTGTCGGCTATCGCTTCGAGGCTCCGGCCAAGACCGATAAGTCGGACGAGAAATAGGGAAATCATATATGACACCTGCGCGCTTTGAAATCGGACAAAAGCACAAGCAGGAGAGCGAGGCGGGTTCCAAGGCTAGTTGGAACACGCCTCGTTCCGATTCACGGCCAACGATGAGCTATCCCTCGCGCATGGCACTTGCTTTTGCTCTGACATCGCTCATGACGGTATTGGTGCTGGTGGGCGTGGTCTCTGTTGTGTGGGGCACGGTCTTTTCGGATTACACGCGCTCCAATATCGTTGAAATCGCCAATTCCGCAGCCGAAAAGCTTGCGACGTCGTACGAGGAAAACGGCAATTGGACCGCGGGGGAGTTGCGTGCGGTCGCGACATCGAGCTTGGTGTCCGACGATCTTGGCATGCAGGTCGTCAATAAAAAGGGCGTCATCGTCTACGACGACTCGTGGCCCTCGGCAAGCGCTACTGCCGATGTGCGCGAAAATCAGGCGACGACCGACGGTACGAGCGGAAAGAAGGCATCGCACAGCCCGGTCTCGTCTGCTCCCACCGATTCCAATAGTGTTGCCAACGTTGAGATCGTGACGTCCTCCGGCGAGCACGTGGGTCAGGTCAAATTGTGGGCGATTGGCTCCGATGCCCTGCTCACCAAGGCAGACTCAGCATTCAGAGAAAAGACCTTTAATGCCATGGCCCTTGCTGCGGTTGTGGCCGTCTGCATTTCGGTCGTTATCGGATCGCTCGTGTCGCGCATGCTCACCAAGCCGATTCATCGTATTACGAGCACGGCCAAGCAAATTCGCGATGGCGATCTGTCCGCTCGTACTGGTTTGCGCGGTGATGACGAGATTGATCAGCTGGGTGAGACCTTCGATGAGATGGCCACTTCGCTCGAGAAGGATATGAAACACGAGAAGCGCCTGACCTCAGACGTGGCTCACGAACTTCGTACTCCGCTTATGGCCATGCTCGCGACAGTCGAAGCCATGCAGGATGGGGTGTATCCCACCGACGACGAGCATCTGGAAACCGTTGCATCCGAGACACGTCGCCTGGCCCGTCTGGTGCAGCAGATGCTCGATCTATCGCGCATGGAAAACAGCACAGCGCCGCTCAACCTTGAGCCGGTGGACATGGTTCCCTTCGTGCGTTCCATCGTCAACGCTCAGGAGCGCCTGTTTGTTGACCGCGATCTGCGCTTGCGCTTTGCAGATGAAACCCAGGGTCACGACGATGTCGTCGAGGCCGATCCCGACATGATCACACAATGCGTCATCAATCTCATGAGCAACGCCATGCGCTACACCCCCGAGGGGGGTTGGGTCGTGGTGTCGGTGCTCAGCGACCGCAAGCACGTCGATATCGCGGTTTCGGATACGGGCATCGGTATCGCCAAGGACGATCTGTCGCGCATCTTCGGTCGTTTTTGGCGCGCCGATGCCAGCCGCGCCCGCGAAGCTGGCGGCCTGGGCGTTGGCCTCGCCGTGACCAAGCAGATCGTCGAGCGTCACCATGGATACATATCCGTGGAGTCGGAGCTTGGAAAGGGTACGACTTTTACAATTCATCTGCCCCGCGAGCACACGGCAGACGCAGCATCTACTACAATGGAGCACTAGCTTTTCGCTATTCGGTGAAGGAGGGGTTTCATCCCTGCCGCTCCGAGTTTGCGAAAACGTGCGGGAAAGAACCCGCATTACTGTCGTATTTTGGTAAGGAGTGACTCACGTGACAACGATGGAGCGTCGTCCGGATTCCCGTGGCAAGGTTCGTGATATCTACGATGCCGGTGAAAACCTGCTGATGGTCGCCACCGACCGCATTTCTGCGTTCGACTTCATTCTTCCCGACGAGATTCCGTTTAAGGGAGAGGTGCTCAACCGCATCTCGGCATTCTGGTTCGATAAGTTTGCCGACATCGTTCCCAACCACCTCGTTTCCATCGACCCGGCGGATTTCCCTGAGGAGTTTGCTGAGTATCGTGACTACCTCGCCGGCCGCGCCATGCTGGTTAAGAAGGCCCAGACGATTCCTATCGAGTGCATCGTCCGCGGCTATCTGACCGGTTCGGGCAAGAAGACCTACGACGAGAACGGCACCGTCTGCGGCATCCAGCTGCCTGAGGGCCTGACCGAGGCTTCCAAGCTTCCTGAGCCGCTGTTCACGCCGTCCACGAAGGCCGAGATCGGTGACCACGACGAGAACATCTCGTTCGATCGTTGCTGCGAGATCGTGGGCGAGGACATCGCCACGCAGATTCGCGACCTTTCCCTCAAGATCTACAAGGCCGCTGCCGAGTACGCCGCGACCCGTGGCATCATCATTGCCGACACCAAGTTCGAGTTTGGTGTCATCGATGGCAAGGTCACGCTGATCGACGAGTGCCTCACGCCCGATTCCAGCCGGTTCTGGCCTGCTGCCAGCTACGAGGAGGGCAAGATCCAGCCCAGCTACGACAAACAATTCGTCCGCAATTGGCTCAAGGCCAACTGGGATATGACGGGGGAGACCCCGCACCTGCCCGCCGAGGTCATCGATGGCACGTCCGAGCGCTATCGCGAGGCCTTCCAGATCATCACGGGCTCCCAGTTCACAAGCATGAAGGAGAACGCATAAGTGAGTACCCGTAGCGCCACGAACAAGCGCACGCAATCCCACGAGGTTACCGGGGTTGCGCGCAAGTCCGCCGCATCCGCTAAGCCTGCCCGTCAGGCAGCGAGCTCTGTCCGCGTCGTGCCGGCTTCGTCTAAGGCACGCCGCAAAGAGCTCGAGAAGGGCGAGAACCTCGAGGGCCTCTCTAAAGAGGAGAAGCGCGCCCGCAAGGCTAAGCAGCGCGCCAAGGAGGATCGCATCTACACGGTGTCGAATATCCTTCTCAAGCAGGATGAGGACTACACCAAGCGCCGCCGCATCTGGTGGGCCGTGCTCACTATCGGCATGGTGCTCGTCGTGGCCATTTGGGCTTCGCTGTACTTCGCTCCCGCTGGCATGGTGTCCAGCCCTGTCCAGATGGTCGGCATTGTTTTGTCCTACGTCGTCATTTTGGGTGACTTCATCTACGACTTCGTTCGTATTCGTCCCCTGCGCAACATGTACCGCACGCAGGCCGAGGGCATGTCCGAGAACAAGCTCAACGCCCTTATCGAGCGCTCGGCTGCCGAGGAGGACAAGAAGGACTCCAAGAAGAAGTAGCGTTTGCATGCATACTTATCGCTAAGATATAAGGCGCGTCGTTTTTGCGGCGCGCCTTTTTACTGTTCTATAGATAGATGGAGTGGCACATGATTCGAGCTGCCCTGACGGTCGAAGAGGCTCTGGAGGGCATGAAGGCCCTAGAGTCCAAGATTAAAAACTATGCGCGCCTGGTTGTCCGCAAGGGCGTAAACGTCAAGCCCGGTCAGGAGGTTGTCGTTCAGTCTCCGGTCGAGTGCGCGCCGTTTGCGCGCGTGGTGGTCGCGGAGGCCTATGCCTCCGGTGCCGGTCACGTGACGGTTATTTGGGCCGATGACGCCGTGACGAGGCTCACGTACGAGCATGTCGAGAAAAGCTATTTTGAGCAGACGCCCGAGTGGAAGCGCCTGCAGCTTGATTCACTGGCCCAGGATGGTGCCTGCTTTATCTTTATCGAGGGTGCGGACCCTGCCGCTCTTAAGGGCATCGATCCCGCTAAGCCTGCTGCAGCTTCTAAGGCAAGGAACACGCAGTGCAAGGTCTTCCGCCGCGGACTGGACTACAACATCAACCCGTGGTGCATCGCCGGCGCGCCGGTCGTTGCCTGGGCGCGCGAGGTGTTCCCGGGAGACGCCGATGAGGTTGCAATCTATAAGCTGTGGAATGCGATTCTGCATACCGCTCGCGCCGATGGCCAGGACCCGGAGAGCGACTGGGAACTCCATGACGCCGCATTCGAAAAGAACCTGCGTTTCCTGAACGACAATCGTTTCGACTACCTGCATTACACCTCGGCAAATGGAACCGATCTGACGATTGGCATGACGAAAGGTCACGAGTGGGCCGGCGGCAAGGGCAAGACGCCCGATGGGCACCCCTTCTTCCCCAACATTCCCACCGAGGAAGTCTTCACCTCGCCTGATCGTATGCGTGCCGACGGTATCGTGTATTCGGCTATGCCGCTCATTCACCACGGTAACAAGGTTGACGATTTTTGGATTAAGTTCGAGGCGGGCCGCGTAGTGGACTACGATGCCCGCGTGGGTAAGGCGACGCTTGCGAGCATTATTGACACCGATGAAGGTGCCGCTCATCTGGGTGAGGTCGCGCTTATCTCCAAGAACACGCCGATCCGTGAAAGTGGCGTTCTATTCTATGACACGCTCTATGATGAGAACGCTAGCTGCCATCTCGCGCTGGGTGTCGGTTTCCCCGAATGCATCGAGGGTGGGTATGACATGTCCAAGGAGGAGCTCCTGGAGCATGGCGTTAACGTCTCGAGCACGCACGTCGATTTTATGATCGGCACGGACGATATCGATATTACGGGCATTACGCCTGATGGACGTGAAGTTGTGATTTTCCAGAACGGCCAATGGAGTTGGGAATAGCCCCAGACCGTGGTACAATGCCACCCGCGGGCCGTTAGCTCAGCTGGCAGAGCAGGGGACTTTTAATCCCAAGGTCCAGGGTTCGAACCCCTGACGGCCCACCATAGAATAGAAAAGCGACTGGCGGATGCCGGCCGCTTTTTTGTTGCCGCGACATGGGTTCGAACCCGAAAGGGCGCGGAGCTGAGTAAACGCGTGAGCGTTTGCCAGCGCAGCGCGCAAGGCGCGAAGCGCCGCAGCGGCCGTCTGCAGAGCAGGCCGAACCTCTGACGGCCCACCCAAAGAAAGGAAAACGAAATGAAAACAGATAGATACGGAATTAGCGGCAGCACATTAAAGATAATAGCGGCCATTTCGATGGTTCTCGATCATGTAAGCAGGATCGTCCTGACCAATGGAATCATGACTCACGCATCGTACAATCAGATATCAGACGAACAGTGGGCGATTCTAAGCGAGGCTTCGGATGTGCTTCATGTTCTTGGCAGAATTGCATTTCCCTTATTTTGCTTTTTGATAGTTGAGGGATTTTTGCATACTCATGACATAAAGAGGTACCTGCGAAATATGCTTGTCTTCGCAATCATTGCGGAGCCCATATACGATTTCGTTCAAACCGGGCAACTATTTGACCTTCGGCAACAAAATGTTATGTGTGAGCTCCTGCTTTGCTTGGTCTTCTTGATAATTCTGGAAAAGATACAAAGCCTTTCAAAATGGAAGAGGTACATCGCAGAAACTGCTCTGATTGTTTTGACAGCACTGGCAGCTGAATACACTAAACTAGATGGCGGTGTGTATGGCATTCTGCTTGTGGCTGCATTCTATTTATTCCACGACAGCAAGGCCAAGATGTTCTTTGCTGCAGTATGCGCAGTGCTCCTTTCGTCATGCCATATAGTTGGCGGCGGATTTGAGTTTGCTACAGCTAATATATTTAATCCTGATGTTGCTGCCGCGGTCGTTTCGTTGCTGCTTATCAATCTTTATAATGGCAAGCGAGGGCTGAAGCTCAAATATTTCTTCTACATTTTCTATCCGGCTCATCTTGCTCTGCTTTATGGTGTCTCACTTATTGTTTTGAACTGTCTTTAAAAACTCTCAAACAAGTCTCTGAAAGCAGAACTAAATTGACCCTAAGACTGCTTGTGAATTTCCGGAAGACCTGTGAGATACGAGGATAGACAACGAGGGCTGTAGAAAGATGCTTCGAAAGCATGAATGGCAGCGAGAAAATGAGTTCGGAAGAACCCCTCTGGATGCTCCAGCATAGAATAGAAAGCGATCGGCTCCGGCTGGTCGCTTTTTTGTTACCGATGCACGGTTCGAACCCGAACTTCTATATATAGGAACGCTTGGCGAACAAAACCTGCCTTTTACCGACGGGAAACAAATAACCGATGCTTTTGGAGTAAAGTGGCGCTCCAGAGATGACCGATGCCTCAACATCTATAAACCAGCTGGTCACCGCCAATATCAGAAGCTGATGCTTCAGTTATAACCTCAGTGACGTGACTGAGGGACCTATTCATTTGTGAACAAAATATGGAGTGCGCGATTCCCGCCCCCGGCGCCCCTCCGGTCTGGCAATATATCTCCTTGCCGCGCG
>NZ_QSFE01000011.1:0-75615 GCF_003467145.1 Collinsella sp. AM44-11 | reverse complement strand
GGGGGCTCCTGTCGTTTCCGTGCCCCTGGATTGGGTCATAGCGTCTGTCGTTTCCAAAACATCGATGTAGTCGTTGGGGACGTTCTTGTTTAAAGGTGGCACTTGGGGACGTTCCTTTTGTGCCGGCAGTTGGGGACACTCCTTGCACCAGGGCGCGGTTTGTTCGCTGGCATTGCCAAATCTTTGGTGTTCTCCAGACCCTGTGGGCAAAAAATGCCAAATATGAGTACTGTTGCTGCTGTAGTGCCATATTGCTCCCACAAAATAGTGGACATAATAGTAAATATGTTCATTAACGCTAGTACATATAAGCCTGATACAGAGCTGATTGAGCAATGTGGAGGTGCATACAAGCTACAAGAGCGGTGTTTTGGGTCGTTTTGGATGTTACTAAAAAAGTAACAGTACTCATATTTGCCATTTTTTGCCCACGGGCTCTGGAAGGGGCTATCAAATAGGTTTCAGGGAGTCGGTTCGAGGCCACAGAACGAAAAACGGGGGCACAGGATGAACCTGCGCCCCCGTTTTTTGGGTATTGCGGTTGTTTGCCGCCGGTTTTACGCCGCTTCGTCGAACTGCGAGTTGTACAGGTCGGCGTAGAAGCCGCCTTGGGCGAGCAGTTCGTCGTGCGTGCCCTTCTCGACGATGTCGCCGTCGCGGATCACCAAGATCACGTCGGCGTTTCGAATCGTGGACAGGCGATGTGCGATGACAAAGCTGGTGCGGCCCTGCATCAGCGCATCCATGGCGCGCTGAATGAGCTCCTCGGTGCGGGTGTCCACGTTGGAAGTTGCCTCGTCCAGAATCAGCGCCGGACGGTCGGCCAAAATGGCGCGGGCAATGGTCACGAGCTGGCGCTGGCCCTGCGACAGGTTCGTGCCTTCCTCGTTGATCATGAAGTCGTAGCCGCCTGCGAGCGTATGGATAAAGTGATCGCAGCGTGCGGCGCGTGCAGCGGCCTCGACCTCGGCATCGCTTGCATCGGGGCGTCCGTAGCGGATGTTCTCGCGGATGGTGCCGTTAAACAGCCAGGTATCCTGCAGCACCATGGCAAACTCGCCGCGAAGTGCCGCGCGGTCCCAGTCGCGCACGTCGATGCCCTCGACACGCAGCGAACCGCCGTCCACGTCATAGAAGCGCTGAAGCAGCTTGATGAGCGTGGTCTTGCCGGCGCCGGTAGGGCCGACGATGGCGATGGTCTGACCGGGCTCGGCCTCGCAGCTAAAGTCGTGGATGATGGTCTTGTCCGGCGTGTAGCCAAACTTGACATGCTCAAACTCCACGTGGCCGGGGCGCTTCTCGGGGATCTGCGCGTCGGCCTTTTGCTCCTCCTCGGGCGCGGCCAGGAACTCAAACACGCGCTCGGTGGCGGCAGCCATCGACTGCATCGTGTTGCTCACGTTGCCCAGCTGCTGCACGGGTTGCGTAAAGTTGCGCACGTACTGAATGAAGCTCTGGATGTCGCCGGGCGTGGCGTTACCAGTCAGCGCGAGCTGCGCGCCCACCACGACGACGCCCACGTAGCCCATGTTGCCCACCAGGCTCATAAGCGGCATCATCAGGCCCGACAGGAACTGCGAGCGCCATCCGCTCATAAAGAGGCGGTCGTTCTCTTTGTCGAACTCCTCGATCGAAGCCTCGGCGCGGTCGAACACCTGAATAACGTTCTGGCCGGCAAAATCCTCCTCGATAATACCGTTGACGGTGCCCAGGACCTGTTGCTGCTCGCGGAAGTACGGCTGCGAGAAGTGAATCATCACCATCAAGATAATCGCGGCGGCCGGCAGCGTGAGCACGGTGACACCGGTGAGCGGCAGGCTAATCGACAGCATCATGACGAGCACGCCGATAATCTGCGTTACCGAGGTGATGAGCTGCGTCACGCTCTGGTTGAGCGACTGGCCGAGCGTATCGACATCGTTGGTGATGCGGCTGAGCACGTCGCCCTTGCTGTGGCCGTTAAAGTAGCTCATCGGCACGACGGCGATCTTGGCGGCGATTTCCTTGCGCATGCGGTAGCAGATCTTTTGCGTAACGCCGGTCATGAGCCAGCCCTGGATCAGGCTGCAGGCGGAGCTCGCCAGGTACAGGCAGAGCAAAAAGCCGAGCGTCTTGGCGATCCAGTTAAAGTCGACATCGCCGGTACCGTTGACCTTGGCAACTAGGCCCTCGAACAGCTTGGTCGTAACCTGGCCGAGCACCTTGGGCCCCACAATGTTAAAGATGACCGAGCATACGGCAAAGGCGACGGCGGCAAACACGGCAATCTTGTGCTGGCCGATATAGCCGAGCAGCTGCCGCATGGTGCCCTTAAAGTCCTTGGCTTTTTCGCCGCGACCCATACCGCCCATGCGACCCATGGGGCCACGCTGACGAGTGGGCTTGGGAATCTGAGTCTTGGTCTCGTCTGCCATTAGCGCTCGCCTCCTTCCATAACGGCTGCAATCTCTTCTTGGGTAAGCCCCAGTTCCTCGGCAGAAAGCTGTGACTGTGCAATCTCCAAGTATGCCGGGCAGCTGTGCAGCAGCTCCTCGTGCGTGCCGGTGCCCACCACGTGGCCGTCGTCGAGCACGATGATCTGGTCGGCGTGCATGATAGTCGCGATGCGCTGGGCCACGACCACGAGCGCGGCGTCGGTGACGTTTTTGGCCAGCTCCTCGCGCAGGCGCGCGTCGGTCTTGTAGTCGAGGGCGCTAAACGAGTCATCGAACACCACGACCTCGGGCTTTTTGGCCAACGCGCGGGCGATGGCCAGGCGCTGGCGCTGACCGCCCGAGACATTGGAGCCGCCCTGGCTGATGGGGGAGTCGTAGCCGCCCTCGCGCTCGGCGATAAAGTCCTCGGCCTGTGCGATGCGTGCCGCTTGGCGCATGTCATCATCGCTCACCATGTCGCCGGCAAATTTGAGGTTGCTCTCGACAGTGCCCGAGAACAGACGCCCCTGCTGCGGGATGTAACCAATGCGGCGGCGAAGCTCGGAAAGGGTCATATCGCGCACGTCGATGCCGTCGAGCGAAATACTGCCGCCGGTGACGTCGTACAGGCGCGGGATGAGCTGCACAAGCGTGGACTTGCCCGAACCCGTGGAGCCGATGATGCCGAGCATCTGGCCGGCGTGCGTGGTGAAGTTCACACCGCTGATGACATCGGCGCGGGCATCGGGATACTGGAAGCTCACGTCGTGGAAGGCGAGCTCACCGCGCGGCGCGTTGGCCGCGGGCAGTTTGGGCGAGACGGGGTCGTTGATGCTCGTGGGGCAGGTGATGACCTCTTCCACGCGCTCGGCTGCGACCTCGGCGCGGGGCAGGATGACCGACACCATGGTGAGGATCATAAACGCCATGACGATCTGCATGGTGTAGGAGATAAACGCCATCATGTTGCCGACCTGCATCACGCCGTCCGAGACGCCCTGCGCGCCAAACCAGACGATAAGCACGGTGATGCAGTTCATGACGAGCATCATGAGCGGCATCATAAAGCTCATGGCTCGGTTGGCGTAGAGCTGTGTGGTCATAAGGTCGAGCGAAGCCTTGTCAAAGCGCTCGAGCTCGTGTTCTTCGCGGTTGAACGAACGGATAGGCATAAGGCCGTCGAGCAGCTCGCGGGCGGTGAGGTTCACGCGGTCCACAAAGCTCTGCATCTTTTTGAACTTGGGCATGGTAAGGCCCATGAGCACGCCGACGACGGCCGAGACCGCGATGATGGCCACGGCGATGGTCCACTCCAGGCCGGTGTGGTTGGCCAGGACGCGCATGACCGCGACGATACCCATGACAGGCGCCATGAGGCACATGCGAATGAACAGAGTCGCTGCCATCTGGATCTGCTGAATGTCGTTGGTGCAGCGGGTGATGAGCGAGGCCTGGCTAAACTTGCCCACCTCGGCCGGCGAGAAGTGCATGACCTTGTTGAAGGTCTCGCGGCGCAGGTCGCGGGCGATGGAGCAGGCGGTGCGCGACGCCACAGCGCCGGTCAGGATGGTGGCGACCAGCGAGATCAGGCACAGGCCAAACATCGTGGTCGCCATGCGGCTCAGGTAGGCGTTCTGCACGTCGGCGGGGTCGATGCCCTGCGCCTTGTACTCGTCCTGCACGTAGGTCACGGCGCGCTGCGTGACGATAGAGCCCGACATGGAGCCCATTTTGTCCGCCATTTCGTTGGCGCCTTCGACGAGCTTGCCCTGGTCGATCAAGCCACCTTCAACGCCCAGACGCAGGCTCTTCATGGTGATCTTGCCGCCGTCGGCATCAATCTGCTTTTGCATGTTCTGTGCCGCTGCGGCCTTCTGCTGCATCTCGGCGAGCTGCTCGGGCGTCATCGCCGCCATCTGCTCGGGGGTGGGCATGGCCTGGGCGGCGCTGTTGTCTTTTTCGCTGGACGTGCCCATCATGTCGCCCATGGAGCTGGCGTCGATGCCCTGGTTGAGCGAAAGGACGACGGTCTCGGGCAGGCTCATGATGTCGGCAATCTTGCCGCCGTCGGCGCGCTCCTCCTCGGTGCCCTTGTACGTTCGAATGCCGTTGTTGTCCGCCTTGCTAAACACGGCATCCACGGCTTTGGCGTCCTTGGCGCCCATAAAGAGCTTGAGGTCATCGAGCGATTCGGCGCGAATGGTGTCGGGCACGGGTGAGGCGATGCCGCCTTGCTGCACGCCCACATCGACGATGTCACTCATATACGTAGGCAGCGCTAGGTCGGCATTGCAACTGATTACGATAAGTACGATAGCCGTGAGCAGCGCCAGGACATGCTTTTTAAAGAGCTTGAGAATCCTCACTCGGCATCTCTCCTTTCTTGGTTGCGGTCGATAATTTCGTTGGCACGCCTTAGAAGGCGCACCATCTCTTGGGTATCCGTTTCGCCGAGCTGCTCGAGAAAGGCCGCGGTGCGGTCCTCGAATTCCCGACGTTTGATTTCGAGGTCTTGTCGGCCTTTGTCGGTCACCGTGACGTGTACGCGACGACGGTCGGTTTTTGAGTGCTCGCGCTCGACCCAGCCCTTGCCCTCGAGGGCGCGCAGGATGTTGGCGATGCGGGCGCTCGAGACCCAAGCGCGATCGGCGAGTTCGCTCGGCGTAAGCGAACCGCCGGCGAGCATGAGGGCGCGCATGACGGCCATCTCGCCGCCGAGAGCTTTGTCCGCAAAGCGCGAAATGCGCTGATGCATGCTGCCAAACTCAGTTAAAAGCTGATGCCCAAGCTCATGGAAATCGGTATCTTCCACCGAAAACCCCTAACACTAGAAACTATTTTCGGTGAAAGATGATACCCCTGCTCAACCATCCCATTCGGTAGATTTCTAGGTATGTCCCAAAAATCTACTTGGTCGCTAGGCAATATAAAGAGCGTATAAAGACTTAAAATCATTCAATAATTGTAACGTTTCAAAGAATTATCATGCACGCGGTTAGGCGAGGGGTTGTCATCACCATGACGACTGGGACTCATTTATCGCCACGCGCGATGCTCCAACTTCCCGCAAGGAGACACCTGAATCAAGGGGGATGGAGTCATGGCATTTGACTTCACGGGCAAGACCGCGATTGTCACGGGTGGCACTCAGGGCATTGGCCTCGAGATCGCCAAGGGCATCGTCGCGGGCGGCGGACACGTCGCGCTCATCGCAAGGAACGCTGCCAAGGGCGAGGCCGCTGTGGCCGAGCTTGGCGAGGGCAACAAGTTCTATCAGCTCGATGTTGCCGATGCGCCTAAGGCGCGTGAGACCGTCGAGCAGATTTTTACGGACCTGCCGCAAACCAACATCCTGATCAACTGCGCTGGCGTCATCAGCACCAAGAAGTTCGACGAGATCGATGACACCGAGTGGCGTCGCACCATCGACATCAACCTCAACGGCACCTTTACCATGATGAACGCCGTGTACCCGCACTTTAAGGCGGCCCATGCCGGCACTATCGTCAACGTGAGCTCTGTTGCTGGCAAGATCGGCGGCGGCCTGCTCGGCACCGCTGCCTACGCCAGCTCCAAAGCCGGTGTTAACGGTCTAACCAAGGCAGTCGCCAAGGAAGGCGGCAAGTTTGGCGTCCGCTGCAACGCCGTGTGCCCGTCGCTCACCCTTACCGATATGACCTCGATTCTCTCTGACGAGAACTCTCAGCGCATCATCAACGGTATTCCTCTGGGCCGCGCCGCCCAGGCCAGCGAGCCTGCGCAGATGGTGCTCTTCTTCGCTTCCGACCTCGCTAGCTTCGTGAACGGCGAGATCGGTGACTGCGACGGTGGCATCGTTCTGGACGGGTAATACCCCGCGACGTTAATTCGGCGACGGCTCCTGCGACTCGGGACCGTCGCCTTCTTTCTGACAAAGGCGCGTGCGGCTACGATTCGCATGCATCCAAAGGAGATATATATGAGTGAATCGACTGCGGTGGAGGCGCCGGCGGCAAAGGAGCCGTTCTTTAAGATGTCCTCCATCCCGGGTGCCAATATTTTGGTGCCGCTTTTGTTGGGCTGCCTGCTCAACACGCTGTTCCCCGATCTGTTCAAAACGCTCGGCAGCTTTACGCTCGGCATGACCCAGCAGGGCGCAGGCCCGCTTGTTGGCGCTTTTTTGCTCATCGTCGGTACGACGATTTCGTTTAAGAGCGCTCCTGCCGCCGCTGCCCGCGGCGCCATCATCATCGCCGTCAAGCAGATCGTGGTCGTTGCCGTGTCGCTGCTCATCCTTTATGTATTCAACGACAACCTGTTTGGCATCTCTGCCATGGTGATGCTGGCCGCTTGCACCGGCGCCAACAACGCTATGTACGCTGGTCTGATGGGCACCATGGGCAATGAGGCCGAGCGTGGCGCCGTCGCCATCACCACGCTGGTTGTCGGCCCTCCGGTCACGATGATCGTGCTCGGCGCTGCCGGTCAGGCTCCGATCGGCTGGTCGCTCGTGGGCGCCATCCTGCCGATCGTCGTCGGCATTATTCTGGGTAACCTCTTCCCCAGCTTTAAGAAGATGATGGCACCGGCACTTTCCGCCATCATCGTGCTCGTCTTCTTTGCCATGGGCTCGACCATGACCTTTGGCCAGCTCATTAATGGTGGTCTTCCCGGTATTCTGCTCGGCGTGATCTGCTCGGTGGTCTTTGCAATTCCCGTTATCGCGGTCGATAAGCTCACAGGCGGTACGGGTGTCGCAGGTGCGGCCATTTCGAGCTGCGCCGGAGCCAATGTGGCCACGCCTGCTGCCATGGCAAGCGTCAACGAGGCCTTGTACGGCGGTGTGGTGCTCGCGACGGCCACGGCACAGGTTGCTGCCTGTGCAATCGTGACTGCTATTTTGACCCCGCTGGTCACCAGCTGGTGCTACAAGCATTTTGAGGGCCAGCAGAGCAACAGCAAGGCAACGACCGACAAGGCCGCCTCAGCCGCCTAATGCCAAGCGGCAATCAAAGCTAAAAACTAGTCACGCCACAGGGCGGCCACGGGGGGTCCCGTGGCCGCCCTGCAGTTTCTGTAGGGTCTCTGGAACACTTTACCCTGCTAAAGCTGGCATAACAGCTAGAGTGAACGTCGTACAAAGGCAAGGAAAAATACCAAACAAATCGGTGAACGGTAGTTGTTCGCGCTCGCATTTCCTGCGGGTTTGTAAAAAACGCCTTTATGATATAAAAAAAGAAACATATAACAGCCCAGATGGAGAGGGTCGCTATGTTATCCTTCTCAAACGGGTGAAATCTTGGGTTTTGGGTTGTAGTTCCAAGGTGGACAAACGTTTTCCCTGCACCAACGTGTGGTGAAGAACGGAAGAAGCCGGTAGTGCAAGCCGAACATTCAAGAATTCAATAAGCAGCGGTGTGAGAGAGCGCCGCATTACACGTAACTAGGAGCGTGGTTACACAATGCAGGAGGCATGGGAAGGCTTCAAGGAAGGCATCTGGACGGGAGAAGTTGACGTCCGAGACTTCATCCAGAAGAACTACACCCCCTACGAGGGCGACGAGTCGTTCCTCGCCGGCCCAACCGAGCGTACCAAGGAGCTGTGGGGCGAGGTTCTCGACCTGCTGCTTAAGGAGCGCGAGCAGGGCGGTGTCCTCGATATGGACACCAAGACCGTTACGGGTATCGTGAGCCACCCCGCTGGCTACATCGATAACGCCCACCGCGAGAAGGAGACCATCGTCGGTCTCCAGACTGACAAGCCGCTCAAGCGCGCGCTGCACGTCAACGGTGGCATCCGCATCGCTTGCCAGGCTGCCAGCCAGCACGGCTATAAGGTCGACGAGAACGTTGTCGAGCGCTACACCTTCGAGCGCAAGACCCACAACGCTGGCGTCTTCGATGTTTACACCCCCGAGATGCGCGCCTGCCGCTCGGCCCACATCATCACCGGTCTGCCCGATGGCTATGGCCGCGGCCGCATCATCGGCGACTACCGTCGTGTTGCCCTGTACGGCGTCGACTACCTGATCAAGGACAAGGAGGCCCAGAAGGCTTCCACCCCGACGGTCATGACCGCCGACAACATCCGCGATCGTGAGGAGCTGCAGGAGCAGATCCGCGCCCTCGGCGAGCTCAAGATGATGGCCGAGACCTATGGTTTCGACATTTCCAACCCTGCTACCAACACGCAGGAGGCCATCCAGTGGATGTACTTCGCCTACCTCGCTTCCGTCAAGGAGCAGAACGGCGCCGCTATGTCCATCGGCCGTACCTCCACGTTCATCGACATCTATGCTGAGCGCGACCTTGCCAACGGTACCTTCACCGAGGAGCAGATCCAGGAGTTCGTGGATCACTTCATCATGAAGCTCCGCATGGTCAAGTTTGCCCGTACCCCCGAGTACCAGGCCCTGTTTACCGGCGATCCGCAGTGGGTCACCG
The DNA here is from genome assembly GCF_003467145.1 of Collinsella sp. AM44-11. NCBI lineage: Bacteria > Bacillati > Actinomycetota > Coriobacteriia > Coriobacteriales > Coriobacteriaceae > Collinsella > Collinsella sp. AM44-11. Next base: position 66,778 of record NZ_QSFE01000011.1, on the reverse strand, counting down.
AGTCCATCGGCGGCATGGGTGTTGACGGCCGTACGCTCGTTACCAAGATGAGCTACCGCTACCTGCACACGCTCGAGAACATGGGCACCAGCCCCGAGCCCAACATGACCGTTCTGTGGTCGACCCGTCTGCCCGAGAACTTCAAGAAGTTCTGCGCCAAGACTTCTGTCGCCAGCTCCTCGATTCAGTACGAGAACGACGACCTCATGCGCGTCTACCACGGCGACGACTACGGCATTGCCTGCTGCGTGTCCTCCATGCGCATCGGCAAGGAGATGCAGTTCTTCGGCGCCCGCGCCAACCTGGCCAAGTGCCTGCTGTACGCACTCAACGGCGGTGTTGACGAGGTCTCCAAGAAGCAGGTCGGCCCCAAGTATCGCGCCGTCGAGGGCGATACGCTCGATTACGATGACGTCGTGGCAAAGTACAACGACATGATGAAGTGGCTCGCTGGCGTGTACGTCAACTCGCTGAACATCATCCACTACATGCACGACAAGTATTGCTACGAGCGCATCCAGATGGCTCTGCACGACAAGCACGTGCACCGCTGGTTCGCTACGGGCATTGCTGGCCTTTCCGTCGTGGCTGACTCCCTGTCCGCCATCAAGTACGCCAAGGTCCACCCCGTCCGCGACGAGAACGGCATCATTGTCGACTTCGAGACCGAGGGCGAGTTCCCCAAGTACGGTAACGACGACGACCGCGTCGACCAGATCGCTCACGACGTTGTGCACCAGTTCATGGAGTACATCCGCATGAACGACACCTACCGCAACTCCGTGCCCACGACCTCGGTTCTGACCATCACCTCCAACGTCGTGTACGGCAAGAAGACCGGTTCTACGCCTGATGGCCGCAAGGCTGGCCAGCCCTTCGCCCCGGGTGCTAACCCCATGCACAAGCGCGATAGCCACGGCGCCATCGCTTCGCTGTCTTCGGTTTCCAAGCTCCCGTTCCGCGATGCTCAGGACGGCATCTCCAACACCTTCTCCATCATCCCGGGCGCGCTCGGCAAGGAGGACCAGGTGTTCTTTGGTGATATCGACCTTGATCAGCTGGGCGAGTAACTATTGTTAGTGCTATACTAACAATAACGATTACTGATTAGCGCGCCGGTTTCGGCCGGCGCCTATCGATCGAAGGAGACACATTATGAAGGTTTCTGAAGTTTCCGAGACTCAGGCCGATAACCTGGTCCACATGCTCGACGCTTACGCCGAGAAGGGTGGCCACCACCTGAACATCAACGTCTTCAACCGTGAGACGCTGCTCGACGCTCAGGCTCACCCCGAGAAGTACCCGCAGCTGACCATCCGCGTTTCCGGCTATGCCGTGAACTTCCACACGCTCACCAAGGAGCAGCAGGACGAGGTCATTTCGCGTACCTTCCACAACAAGTTCTAAAGGGATTTAACTCCCGCAGGACCGCCGGGCCGCTTTGGGCTACTTTCCAAAACGTCCTCGGACATGCAAAGGGCTCCGCTGCGCGCTTCGCGCGGCGGAGCCCTTTGCGTCCTGCGGAATGTTTTGGAAAGTAGCCCAAAGCGGCCCGGCGGGGGTCCTGTGTAGTCACCCTTTAGGCGGAACTCTCCTGAGAGGTTGGGCGCATGGGATACTTTCTTGGTGGCTACCGCTTATCGCGTATAGCTACCGTTTGCGGAGTAAGTAACACTCATTACTAAACCGTGTAGAATCTCAGGCAAGCACGGAGTATTTCAGGGAGACGCTGTCCTTTGTTGTGACGAAGGGCGGCGTCTCTCTGGTGCTTGGGAGTCGTTGTTCAATTGGGCGACGGGCGTGCGCGCGTAATAAATAACCAACGTCGAGATGGGTCGTGATGATAATGGGCAAGTACGTAATCGTGGTTGAGTCTGGTTCGGATGTGACGCCGGAGCTCTGCGAACGCTATGGCATCGTGCGTGTACCCATGCATGTCACGATTGGTGACGAGACCGTCGAGGACGGTTCGATCGATCCGCTCGAGATTTACTCGCGCTGTAACGAGTTTGGCGTTATGCCCAAGACCAGTGGCTGCTCGCCTGCGGATTTTGCTCACGTGTACGACCGCATTCATGCCGAGCAGCCCGATGCGACCATTTTGCATCTTGCGTATTCCGAGGCCACGACCTGCTCGCATCAATCATCGAAGATTGCGGCCCAGGGGCGCGACTACGTGTTCTCCATGGACACGCGCTTTGTCTCGGTGGGCCAGTCACTCGTTGTCGTCGAGACTGCCAAATACATCGAGGCTCATCCCGATGCCACCGTTGACGAAATTTTCGCCTTCACCAATTCCGTCATGGACCGCGTACTGTTGGGCTTTGTTCCCACTGACCTCGCCTTCCTTAAGGCGGGCGGCCGCCTGTCCAACGTTGCGTTCCTTGGCGCCCATCTGCTCAAGATTAAGCCCTGTATTGAGGTGACGGGCGGCAAGTTCGTGGCGACCAAAAAGTTCCGCGGCTCTATGCTCAAATGCGCCCGCGCCTTTATCGATCACATGATTGAGAAGGGCGAGATTGATTACTCGCACATTGGCCTGGCGTATTCGGTGGGTCTTTCCGAGGAGCTGCGCGACGATATGGAAGTCTATGCGCACGACCTGGGCTTTAAGGACGTTACCTGGACTCAGGTCGGCGGCGTCATCTCGAGCCATTGCGGCCCGACCGCCTTCGGTGCGGTGCTCACGCTCAAGGCGTAAGGCCGGGCGTCTATCGATATCTATTGCCACGGCGGCGGGCGGGTTGCGACAACCTCCCGCCGCTCTTGCGTGGGGCCAAATAGAGCAACCCAATTGAGGGCTAAACCGTTTCACCATCATGCGCATGGGCTAGAATGGCTCTGGCATGTACGTAGCTAAAACCAAAGAGAGGCAAGGTAGCGGGAATGGCTGAGATGACGCTCGAGGGTGTGGACGCTCGTCCCGAGGACTCTGCATTTGCCCTGGGTCGTGTACATTCGATCGAGACGATGGGAACGGTCGATGGTCCCGGAATCCGTTTTGTGGTGTTTGTTCAGGGCTGTCCCATGCGCTGTGCGTATTGTCACAATCCCGATACCTGGTCGGTTAGCGGCGGCACCATGGTGACCGTCGAGCACCTGATGGACGAGTTCCAGAGTAACCATGAGTTCTATCGCAGCGGCGGAATTACGGTTTCGGGCGGCGAGCCACTTCTGCAGCCCGAGTTTTTGGCCGACCTGTTCCGTGCAATGCACAACAACCCCGATGGTCGTGTACATACCTGCCTGGATAGCTGTGGCTACGCCTTCGACCCTCAGCATCCCGAGAAGTTCGATGCCGTGCTCAACGAGACCGACATGGTTTTGCTCGACATCAAGCATGCCGACCCGGTCGAGCATAAAAGGCTGACCGGTTGTGACCCCGCACGCATCCTGGCGTTTGGCGATGAGCTGGCGCGTCGCAGGATCAAGGTCGTTATCCGCCACGTGGTGGTACCGGGCATTACCGACGCGGTGGAGGAGTGCGAGGCGCTCGGTCGTTTAATCGCCCCGTGGCATAACGTGGTCGGCCTGGAGATGCTGCCGTATCACACCATGGGTGTCGTCAAATACGAGCAGCTGGGGATTCCCTATAAGCTTGAGGGCGTTCCACAGATGGATACCGCGCGCATGCCCGAGCTGCGCAACGCCGTCATGACGGGTATGAAAAAGCGCCGCGCCGAACTCAAAAACGCCATCGACTAGCGATCTATTTTCGCCCCCAAGGGCACTCATTGGGGACAGACTTAAATGAGTGCGCGATGGCATTGCGGGCGAGCATGTTTTGGTGCGCAACAAGGCAGGCTGGATTAGCGAGGATGGTTACTATTCGACATGCGATGCGGGCCTTATCGACATCGATGGCCGTACCTATGTCATGAGCGTCATGACATCGATACCGTGGAGCGAGCGCTCGAGCGAGGTTACGGCCGCGATTGCAAAGGCGCTGTTTGATACGCGAGCTGCACTGGCTTAGCGTGTTCGTTTGGCGAGGTCAAACAAAATGCTGGTACCATACCGTGGTTGAGAATTTCGTATAGGTTTGGGGAATGGTATGGCTACCATCGCGATTATCGGTGCGCTCGAAAAAGAGATCATGCAGATTAAGGAAGAGCTGAGCGACGTTTGCGAGGCACGGGAGGCAGGCTTGACCGTTGTGAGCGGTGAGCTCGACGGCCTGACAGTTGTCGCCACAACGGCGGGCATGGGCACGGTGAACGCCGCCGCTGCAACACAGCACCTCATTAGCAAGTATGCTCCGCAGGCTGTTGTGTTTTCGGGCATTGCGGGCGGTTTGAACCCCAAGCTCCATATCGACGACGTGGTCATTGGCAAACGCCTGCGCTATCTGGATACCGATACCGCGCTTATCGCCGAGTCCGCACCGGGGCTTGAGGAGTTTGGTTCGACGCCCGCGCTGGTCGATATTGCCGTCGACGTGCTTGCTGAGCGTGGGTTCGTTGACGCTTCGACAAATGCAGTCGCTTCGAACGAGGGCACCAAACAGTTCCTGGTCGGCACGATTGCCACGGGTAACCGCTTTGTGACGGGCGCCGCCATGCGTAACGACGCTATCGAGGCGACGCATGCCGATTGTGTCGGCATGGAGGGCGCGGCGATTGCTCATGTCGCAACCAAAAATGGTGTCGATTGCCTGGTGTTGCGCGCTATCAGCGATAATTGTGACGAGGCGTACGATGCAATTTGCGACCGAGAGTTCGATCTGTTCGAGTACGCGCGTGTCGCAAGTAACATCACGCTCGATATCGTCCGCCGCATTGCCGCTGCGCAATAGCGCGCTCTTTTGTAAGAACCTACGACCAAGGAGTGTCCATGGCCGATTCCATTAACTACCAGCTTGCCAAGTTCGTCGCCAGCTACGGCAAGGTTTCGCAGATTCCCGAGTCCACCTGCCCCGAGGTGAGCTTTGTCGGCCGCTCCAACGTGGGCAAGTCGTCGATTATGAACAAGCTCTTTGGCCGCAAGAACCTGGTCAAGGTTTCCAGTACGCCGGGCAAGACGAGCAACATCAACTTCTTTGAGGCCGACGACGTGCATTTCGTGGACCTGCCGGGTTACGGCTTCGCCCGTCGCTCCAAGGCCGAGCGCGACCGTTGGGCCGAGCTCATCGGTGACTTCTTCGACTCCGAGCGCAGCTTTAACCTGGTTGTGTCGCTGGTGGACATTCGCCACGATCCCAGCAAGCTCGACCACGACATGATCGACTACCTACAGGGCAACGAATTCAACTTTATCGTCTGTCTCACCAAGGCCGACAAACTCAGCCGTACCCAGCAGGCCCGCCAGGCAGCAGCCATCAAAAAGCAGCTCAACGTCCCGGCCGAAAACGTAATCATCACAAGCTCCCAGACTGGCACCGGTATCGATGAACTCAAGCGCCGCATCGCCGAGGCCTGCCTCTAATCGAGCTGCAACCCCTCAAAAGCTCTTATCTATATCACCTCAGTGATAGTTATTGGTAAACTATCACTGTGGTGATATTTTTTAGGAGGCCGATATGGAGCTGTGGCACGGGTCGGAGGTTGTTGTCGAGCATCCGTCGCTGGATAGATGTAAGCAGTTCAACGACTATGGACGTGGGTTTTATTGCACGCCACATGAGGAAATGGCGATGGAATGGGCATGCCGGACCGAGTCCGATGGTATCGCGAATCGATATGAGCTCGATATGGATGGTCTCGCGGTCTTGGATTTGGAGTCCGGGGAGTTTTCAATTCTTAATTGGCTTGCGATTTTGGCCGACAACCGGGAGTTTAATGTCTCGACGCCGCTGGCACGCGAAGGACTTCGCTATCTGCTGGATAACTGCCTGATTGATATTTCTCCCTATGATGTTATTCGAGGCTATCGCGCCGACGATTCCTACTTTTCGTTTGCAAGACAGTTCGTTAACGGCATGATCTCGCTCAGGCAACTGCAACTCATTATGCGTTTGGGCGATTTGGGCATCCAATACGCTCTTATGAGTGAGCGCGCGTTCTCGGCGATCAGGTTCCGCGATTGGAAGCAGGCCTCGGGAGCTGAGTTTTATCCCAAACGATTTGAGCGAGAACAGAATGCTCGACGTAAGTATCTGGATACGATAAACGGATTTGACACCGAGGGTGTCGACATTAGGGATTTGATGGCAGGGAGGGTTGATTTAAATGATCCAAGAGTTAACGGATTGTGGGCCGAGTAGGACATATCCCGTCTATTACCTCGAGGACGCAATGAACAACCTAGGCGACTGCTTTGACTATGCCGTTAATGATTATGGAGCAGAGGGATCGGAAGTTGCTGAACTCTTTTGCCTCAGCGGCGTAGCTCGCGAGTTCGAACGCGGCAACGCATGGGTCGTATCGGGAAAATCGGGCGTTGAGCTGTTCGCGCTTATCGCTGAAAGATCGGGCTATCAAAACAGGCCTATACCGGACTGCACCTATCGATTTGAGAAGACGCCGGAATATTGGGCGGGCTGGATGCTGGCATACCTGCAGTGGCGTTTAGGGGAGTCTTTCGAAGATCTGCTGCATGTCGTTCCATTTGATGCGCTGCGCGGTCTGTACTATCCCTGGCATGAAGCCTCAGAGGAACGTGTGGCGCGTCTTATTTGCGATATGGCGAAGAAAACACCTCGTCAAACTAAACTGGCGCAAGCAAGAAAGAGGCTCAAGAAAACCCAACAAGACCTGGCATACGAATCGGGCATATCACTCCGCTCAATCCAAATGTACGAACAGCGCCAGAGAAACATCAACGAAGCATCGGTAACAACCGTAAGGGATATGGCGAAAGTCCTGCACTGCAGCATCGAAGACATCTTAGAGCCAGTCTTTGAATACAAAGAAACTAGCGCAGCCTAAAAGAGATGCTGGCCGCTGATTGCTCAAGTTGCAGTTCGAGCAATTTGAGCAGCGAAGCCGGCTGCCTAGTGGGGGCATGTGGGCCTTCTAGGTATCAAAATTCGCCTACGTATCGAAATGCCCCGCCAAGCTAAAGTGCTCGGCGGGGCATATTTCGATTGACGATGCTAGCAGGGGTTGAACTTTAATATGCCGCGAGTAAGAGGCGTCTGCATTTAGCAATTAAAGTAAATTATTCAATTCGGGTGCTCAGCCAGTATTCTCCATTTGAAGCTAAGATTGCGTACGTAATTCCATTTTTGACAGTTGGCGTACCTACGCAGGCAGCGCCAGTCTCCTTAGCGTCGGAAAATGAGAGTGTTGGATCAATTGCTTGTATGGTTGCTAATGCTGTCGCCGCGGCATAATCTGAATTTTCGAAGTACATGACTATGTTTTTGAAGCAGTTTTCTGATCCAAGATAGCTGAATAGTAGTTGACTGCTCGAGTCCGAGAAAAAACCTCCAATACCGGCAAGCGTAGAGCCATTTTTTATCTGAAGCTCGAGTCCCGTGCCGCTATCGTCTAACTCGTAACTCGCCTTCATACTGCTGCAATTGGGAATATCGGAGAATTCCTCGTTAAGTCGTTCAATAAAGCCTTCAGGTGAAATTGAAAACGATCCGTCGCCAAGAAAGGAAGTAATTTCCTTTTCGTTGCGGGTGTCAACGATCTCTCCGCATCTCCCGCATTCTCGAATTTCCTTCGAGGTGGCGTCAACGTAATCGACTTCGGTAGTCCAAGAACCTGGTTGATGCCCAAGGGGTTTCCCTTCGGTTTTGCCGCAGCGTTGACAGGTCTTCGGAACCGTGCATGTTGCTTCTTCCCATTCATGTCCGAGCGGTTTCCCCTCGGTTTTGCCGCAACTTTTACAGGTGCGAGGGCTTGTACAGTTTGCATTGGTCCAAAGTTTGTGGGTGCAAAACATTTGAGGAAACAGCATGGGTAAGCAGAAGATGACGGCAACTATCGCAGCAGTTGCGATAGCCGCTCGTTTATTACCACCAAGTTTGTTAATGGCACTCGTTAGAAGTGAATCGTCCTCTTCCTTATTGCATGTGGCACCGTCTTCATTTGATGATCGATCGTCAGGGGAGGTGGTGTCGTCAGCACCATCAGAAACCTGCTTCCCTTCGATATTCGGCTTCTGTTCATCAGATGCACTGGGCGTTTGCTCACTATTGGGCTCTTTCATCTCGTCATCCATGCTTATCGAGTCCCCTCTCTCGTTTCAAATGTGCGATGCGAACAATTGCGATAAGTGAAACAGATACTCACATGAATATATCCTAGTTTGGGATATATCAAAATGGAATATAGCGTAAACGGTATGAACGTTGATGCTAATAGGACATGCGGAAAGTGCCTCTCCCAGATTCGTCGGGAACAAGGTATCACTCAGGTTGAACTCGCAAAGAAACTGAGGGTACCTCAGTCGTTCATCTCGAAAGTCGAAACCGGGGAACGCAGTCTTAGGGTTTATGAGCAGTTCGCCTATGCAGAGGCACTTGGAATTACCGTCGGAGTTCTCGTGCAAAGACTTGAGGCGGTTCTGAGCAGCGGAGATAAATAGATTGCGCCGCGAATCGGGCGATAATTAAATCAGCGAATGCGATTATCCTGTCGAGGCTGCGAAGGTCCCCTTGGGGCTTCCCCTGAAAACAATCCGCAGATCGAATTGCCCCGTCGCGCGAAGCGCACGACGGGGCAATTCATGATCGAGGACGTTTTCAGGGGAAGCCCCAAGGGGACCGGTGAGAGCAATGAGGCAGGGCGCTACAGGTACTCGATTTGAGCGCCCTCGGTGTCGCACGTCAGAATATGCGTATCACACTTAGGGAACTGCTCGCGCAGCTTAACCTGCAAGAACTTTGCCACGATGGTGTCGTCAGTCACGGCCATGAGAGTCGAGCCCGAACCACTGATCCAGATGGTTTTGGCGCCGCCGTTAAGGCAGGTGTCGCGCACAGCGTTGTAGTCGGGAATCAGACGGCGACGATAGGGTTCCTGAATACGGTCGTCATTGGCGGCGGCAATCAGGTCCAGGTCACCAGTCTCCAAACCGCGCGTCATGCCGGCGATGCGGCCCATCTGCCATACGGCGGTGGAGAGCGGAATCTCCTGCGGCACGACCTTGCGCGCCTCGCTCGTGTGCACCTCGTAGGGCGGAATCACGGTAATAAAACGCAAGCGATCGCTCACTTCGTAGCGCAGGCACTGGGGAAGCGAATCGGTCGGCGTAAAGGAGCAGACGGCACCGCCCAGGATAGCGGGGGCGACGTTATCGGGATGGCCCTCGACCTCGGTGGCAATGCGGACGAGCTCGGCGCGGTCGACGGTGTGGCCCGTCAACGCGGCGGCTGCCATGATACCAGCGACGACGCAGGTGGAGCTGGAACCCAGGCCACGAGCGACGGGAACGTCAGTCTGAATGTCGATGGCAACGGGGAAAGCCGGCTCGCCCCATGCGGCCAGCGCATCCACAAAGCTCACATAGACCAGGTTATTCTCGTCTTGGAACTCCTCGGGGCAGCCCGTGATGGTGAGTTTGTCGGCGCGCTCGAAGGTGAAGTGCGAGTAGAGGCTGACGGCCATGCCGAGGGTGTCGTAGCCGATGCCTAGGTTGGCGCTGGTTGCTGGGACGGTGATTTTGATCATGTGGGTCCTCCTGGGCGGGTCCGGCCGTTTAGTTCGCTGCTCGGGCAGTCCTGGCTCGCTCGGAAAGCACATTAAGTGCTTTCCGGCTCGTGCGGAACTCGCGACGAACTAAACGGCCAGACCCGCTCGCATGCTCGTCATCATCCCGAAAGCTTAATAAAAAGAAGGTGCGCCGGCTTTCGCCGGCGCTTAATAAGGGATCTAGTTGGTGCTCATTCGTTTTGCTGCGGACTCGACGTAGCTGGCCATCTCATCGACGTCGCAGACGTCTTCGAAGCGGACGGGCTTGGACTCGAGTTCGGCGAGCTGGGTCGGGGCGACCGTGTTGGTGGCCTGCTCGAGCACACGCATAGCCTCAAAATCATCCTCGGGAACGTCGAGGCCCAGGGCGTCGCAGCAGGCGCGCGGGAACTTGTAGGGGCTGGCGGTCGAAAGCAACACGCGGGCCTTGGCGCCCTCGGCGGGAGCGACCTTTTCGAAGACGTGATAGCCGCAAGCGGTGTGCGGGTCGATCACGTAGCCGTTCGCGTCCCAGCAGCTCTTGATGGCAGTGCGGACCTCGTCCTCGCTGGCCCAACCGCAACCAAAGACGCTCTGAATCTTTGCCAGCAGGTCGGCGGGAACTTCGTGGCGACCAGTCTGTGCCAGCTGCTCCATAAGGCCGGCAACGAGCTCGCAGTCGCCGTCGGACAAGAAGTAGAGCATGCGCTCCAGGTTGGAGCTAATAAGGATGTCCATCGACGGCGAGATGGTCGTGAAGAACGGGCGGTTACGGTCGTAAACGCCGGTGGTCAGGAAGTCGGCAAGCACGTTGTTCTTGTCGCTCGCCACGACGAGCTTGGCGACGGGCAGACCCATGCACTTGGCGTAGTAGCCGGCCAAGATATCGCCAAAGTTGCCGGTGGGCACACAGAACTCTACGGCGTCGCCAGCCTCGATAGCGCCGGCGCGCAGCAGTTGCGCATAGGCGGCAAAGTAGTAGACAACCTGCGGCACCAGGCGGCCGACGTTGATGGAGTTGGCACTCGAAAGCACAGTGCCGGCGGCTTCCAGGCGCTCGGCAAGCTCCTTATCGGCAAAGATGCGCTTGACGGCACTCTGGGCATCGTCGAAGTTGCCGCGGATGCCGCAGACGGCGACGTTATCGCCCTCCTGCGTGGACATCTGCAGATTCTGCACGCGGCTGACTTTGCCTTCGGGATAAAAGACGGTGATGCCCGTGCCCGGGGCGTCGGCAAAGCCGGCGAGTGCTGCCTTGCCCGTGTCGCCCGACGTGGCGGTGACGATCATGATGCGCTCGGCGCCGCCGTCCTTGGCGGAAGTGCGGGCCATAAGGCGGGGGAGCATCTGCAGGGCGACGTCCTTGAAGGCGCTTGTGGGGCCGCCAAAGAGTTCCATCACATAGGTCTGAGGGGCGTCGGCGCCCGGTGCGGCGTCGAGTTTGACGAGCGGCGTGACCTCTTCGCTCGCGAACGTGCCGCGGTATGCCTCGTCGACACACGCCGAAATTTCTTCGGCCGTGTAATCATTCAGTAACATTCCCAACACATCTTGAGCGATTTCAAAGTACGATTTATCTGCAAGCGAGCTGATATCGACCTGCTGGGTGCCAAGCTCGTCCGAGACAAACAAACCCCCGTCGGGAGCGATGCCGGTGCGGATTGCCACCTTACTTGAGCACGATAAAGTGCGTCCTCGTGTACTATGATAAGTTCCCATATAACACTGCTCCTCGGATGCCTTGGTCCCAATCGGTGAAACCATGGTATCAGAGCGCGCAAAACAGGTTTGCAGAGGCTTTTAGAAAGGTAACCTCCAGCCCATGATTAAGATTGCCAAGTTTGGCGGCTCGTCTGTCGCCGACGCCGAACACTTTAAGAAGATCAAGGCCATTGTCGATGCCGATCCGGCCCGCCGTTTTGTGGTGGTTTCTGCCTGCGGTCGCCGCTTTAAGGGCGACACCAAGGTGACCGACCTGCTCTACCTGGTTAACGCGCACGTTAAGTACCACGTGTCGTGCGAGGAGCTGCTCGAGGACATTGGGCAGCGCTATTTTGATATCGCTGACGAGCTGGAGCTCACCTATCCCATCCGCGAGGAGTTCGCGGCCTTTGCCGAGCGCGCCCGCTCGGGCGGCTACTCCACCGAGGAGCTCGTGAGTCGTGGCGAGTACTTCACCGCTCGCCTGATGGCCGAGTATCTGGGCCTGCCGTTCCTGGACGCCGCGACGGTCGTGGCGTTCCATCACGACGGTACGCTCAGCATGAACCGCACCTCCGAGCTGGTGCAGGAGTACGGTCAGCAGGGCGGCTTTGTCATGCCCGGTTTCTACGGCGCGACGCGTGAGGGTCAAATCAAGCTGCTCGACCGTGGCGGCGGCGATATCTCGGGCTCGATCCTGGCCAAGTGCCTAGGCGCCGACCTGTACGAGAACTGGACCGACGTTTCGGGCTTCTATTCTGCTGATCCTCGCATTGTGCCCGAGGCTCAGCCCATCGCCCGCGTTACCTACGAGGAGCTGCGCGAGCTTTCGTACATGGGTGCAAGCGTCCTGCACGAGGAGGCCGTGTTCCCTGTGCGTGAGGCGGGTATTCCGCTGGTCATCAAGAACACCAATGCGCCGCAGGACCCCGGCACCATCATTAGCGAGACGGCTGATGAGGGTGAGGCAGAGCCCATCATTACCGGCGTGACCGGCAAGCGCGGTTTTGTCGCCATCAACGTTGCCCGCGACCGCACCAAGCCCCGCGTCGGCTTTATGCGCCGTGCGCTTTCGGTCTTCGAGCGCTATGACGTCTCCGTCGAGCACATGCCCACCGGTGTCGACCGCTTTGGCGCCGTGGTGCAGGAGCAGGACGTTCACGATTCGCTGTACTCGCTCGTGGGCGACATTCAGCAGGAGGTCGAGCCGCTCGAGATTGAGGTCGTCGAGGGTCTGGCGCTCATCGCGACCGTCGGCCGTAACCTGCGCGGTCGTGCTGGTATTTCCGGCCACCTGTTTGGCATGCTTGGCCAGGCCGGCGTGAGCGTGCGCATGATTTCGCAGAGCTGTGACGAGATCAACATCATTATCGGTGTCGAGGAGAAGGACTTCGACCTGGCGATTCGGACCATTTACCGCGCCTTCTCCGACGAGAACGGCATTGTGAAGGTCGCGGACCTGGAGGCTCCCGCGCCGGTCGAACCCGCCCTGGCCGCCCTCCACAAGTAGCGGCCATCCCGGTAGATTCTTGGGACATGCCTGAAAATCTACCTTTTGGCGCACGAGTAGATTTTGGGGCATGTCCCAAGAATCTACCGTGGGGCGTTTCGTTTCGGTTTCGTTTCGACGGGGCGGGTTTCATGCCCGTCCCGTTTTTGTATACACTGGGCAAGAACATTCAGCCTGCTCGGCGTGCGGGCAAAAGCCACAACCTTTAAAGGGGGAAGCATGAAACAGTACACGGTTGCTATTTTGGGCGCGACGGGAGCTGTTGGCACCCAGATGCTCGAGTGCCTCAACGAGCAGGAGTTTCCGGTTGGCAAGCTCAAGCTGCTGGCAAGCGCGCGCTCTGCGGGCAAAACCGTCGAGTTCCGCGGCGAGCAGGTCGTGATTGAAGAGGCTTGTCCCGAGGCCTTTGAGGGCTGCGACATCGTACTTGGCGCCGCCGGCGACGACATTGCGAAAGAGCTGCTGCCCGAGGCTGTCAAATGCGGTGCCGTCGTGGTCGACAACAGCCACGCCTTCCGCATGGATCCCGAGGTTCCGCTTGTCGTTCCCGAGATCAATGCCGACGACATCAAATGGCATCATGGCCTGATCGCCAACCCCAACTGCGCGACCATCATCGGCCTGGTTCCCACCTGGCCGCTGCATCAGCTCGCAGGCGTGAAGCGCATGATCGTTTCCACGTACCAAGCGGCTTCGGGCGCTGGCGCTCCCGGTATGGCTGAGCTCGAGGCTCAGCTGGCTGCCCTGGGCCGTGGCGAGGAGATTCCCGAGCCGCGCGCGTTTGCCGCCCAGCTGGCGAGCAACCTGATTCCGCAGATCGGCGGCGTCAAGGAGGAGGGCTTTACCTCCGAGGAGATGAAGCTGCAAAACGAGGGCCGCAAGATCATGCATCTGCCCGAGCTGCGCGTGAACTGCACCTGCGTGCGCGTGCCCGTGCTGCGCTCGCACTCCGAGAGCATTACGCTCGAGTTCGAGCGCGACATTACGGTTGAAGAGGCCCGTGCTGCGCTGGTCGCCGCTCCGGGCGTCAAGCTGGTTGACGATCTGGGTGCCGAGGGTGCACACGACCGCTTCCCCATGCCGATGGATACGTCCGACCAGGACCTGATTTGGGTCGGCCGCGTGCGTCGCGACATCTCGAACCCCGAGGCCGCGCGCGGCATCACCTTCTGGTGCTGCGGCGACCAAATCCGTAAGGGCGCGGCAACCAACGCCGTCCAGATCGCTAAGCTGCTCTGCGAGTAGTTTGACCTGTCCGGCGGGGGCCGGGCTTGGTTTTCAGAACGTCCTCGACCATGTGTGGCGCCTTGTCCTGCTCCTTCGGAGCTGCGGACAAGGCGCCACACTGGTCTGCGGAATGTTCTGAAAACTAAGCCCGGCCCCCGCCTGCGGTGACTCGGCTGCGAGCGGCCTGCGATGGGGCCGTTGTTGGTTGGGGCCGCTGGGTTGATGTGGGGGCGCGTGGCTGTTGCGGACCCTGGTCCCGGCGGCGGCCTCGGCGCTTCGCGCCTGCTGCCTGGGGTGACTTTGGGGCGCGGCCGGCAGCTGTGGCGCGTTGCGCCTGCTGCCTGCGGGGACTTTGGGGTCGTGCGGCAGCTGCGGCGCTGTCGCGCTTGCTGCCTTGGGTGACTTTGGGGTCGATTGGGGTTGTCTGCACAATTCGCGGTATTATGTTGCGGAGTTTTGAAAGGAGCCGCTGGTGGTCACGACGACATTTGCCTCGCCTTTGGGCGAAATCTTGCTTGCCGCTGATGGCCGCGGTCTGACGGGGCTTTGGTTTGAGGGGCAGGAGCACTTTGGTTCCACGCTTCTCCGGGAAGACTCCGAACATGTTGAAGGCGCCGACGCGGTTTCCGGTACCGGTGGAATATCTTTGGTGAATCCCGCAAATGGTGCGGCCTCCTCGATGCTCGAGCGTTCTTGGGCTTGGTTGAATGCTTATTTTGCAGGGCAGGAGCCTCGGTATACGCCGCCGTTGCATTTGATTGGCACGGCGTTTCAGCGTGAAGTCTGGTACGAGCTGCTTTCTATCCCGCGTGGCGAGGTCGCTACGTATGGCGAGATCGCCCAGCGTGTTGCCGCCCGCCATCGGGTGCCGGGGAACGAGGCACCCGTTGTATCTCCCCGTGCTGTGGGGGCTGCGGTCGCGCGTAATCCCATTTCGATTATCGTGCCGTGCCATCGCGTAGTTGCCGCCGATGGTTCGCTCAACGGATATGCCGGCGGGCTTGACCGCAAGGAGTGGCTGCTTCGGCTTGAGGGCGCGTACGAGGAGTAACGCTCGAGCACTTTGCATAACTAGGACGCCGTGAAAGGACGAGTCACTGTCCCTTCGCGCCCGGCATGCGTCAAAGCGCTCGACACGTGCGCCTTAAGTTTGGCTAAGCCACATCCTGCGTATTTAAAAACGCGCAGGTTGAGCAGCTAAGGCTGCGCTAAGGCGGTTGACGGTACGCTATCATCGGCAGTATCGAAACCTGTAGAGCCATGCGCCAAAGGAGCAACTATGAAGCTGATGCTTGCCGAGGACGAACCTGGTCTCTCCCGCGCCCTCACCGCGATTCTTCAACATAGCGACTACGAGGTTGACACCGCCCTCGACGGCTTGACGGCGCTCGAGAATCTACTCACCAACGATTACGACGCCGCAATCCTGGACATCATGATGCCCGGCATGGACGGCATCGAGGTGCTCAAGCGTACACGCGCCGCCGGAAAGCGACTGCCCATCATCATGCTCACGGCAAAAAGCGAGGTGTCCGATAAGGTCGAGGGCCTGGATGCCGGTGCCAACGATTACCTGACCAAGCCGTTTGCCGCCAAGGAACTGCTTGCGCGTATTCGTGCCATGACGCGTGCCGCGACGGCAATTGACGCCACGACGCTCAGCGTGGGTAACGTGCGCCTCGACACGGCGGCTTGCACGCTTGTGGGACCCTTGGGCGAGGAGCACCTGGCCAATCGCGAGTTTCAGCTTATGGAACTCTTTATGCGCAACGCCGGCACGCGCATGCCCACTGAACGTCTGATGCTCGAGGTTTGGGGTGAGGACGCGCCCGAAGGCGCCAACGTGGTGTGGGTCTATATCTCGTACCTGCGCAAAAAGCTGACGGCGCTTGGCGCCAACGTTGCCATTCGCGCGTCGCGTAACCAGGGCTATTCGCTCGAGGTTGTCGAGGAAGGCGAATAAGCGTGAGCGCGAGCGCGTGGTGCAAGCGCATGACGGAGTGGTTTCACGCCGCCTCGAGTAGTAAGGGGCGGGCTAATTCTGTTGACGTATTGGGCCGCCGTCTGCGTCGCAAGTTTATCCTCGTTGCCATGGGCGCCGTGACCGTGGTGCTCACGCTCATCATCGCCGGCATCAACATCGTCAATTATTCGCATGTCTGCAAGATGGCCGACGCTCGCCTGGACTATATTCTGGCGGGCAAGGACGGTATCGATTGGGGGGACGAGCCTAAAGCCGAGCCCGCTAATGGCAAGGATGCCGGCGATAGCCAAGCGGGCGTTCGCATCAGACACTTCGAAGGCATGACGGCGGAGTCTCCCTTCGACACGCGCTACTTTACGGTGACGATTGACGCCGGACAGGTTGCCGATGTCAATACGGCCCGCATTGCCGCGGTTGGTGCCAAGCGCGCCGCCAGTATTGCCGCAAGGCTGCATGCCAAGGGCTGGACCTCGGGCTTCTCTGGCAATTATCGTTATATGACCGACGTCCAGGACGACGAGATCACCTATGTGTTCGTGGACTGCTCGCGCGAGCTTGCAAGCTTTCATTCGTTTTTGAGCGCGAGCGTGGCGATCAGTTACATTGGCTGGCTGGCGGTGCTGGCAATTGTGGCGGGTGCCTCGGGCGCGGTGATTCGACCGATGGTCGAGAGCTACAGCAAGCAAAAGCGCTTTATTACCGATGCGAGCCACGAGATCAAGACGCCGCTGGCTGTAATTGACGCCGCCAATGAGGTACAAGAGATCGAGAGCGGCGAAAGTGAGTGGACGCAGAGCATTCACGAGCAGGTTGCGCGGCTGACGGCGCTCACGGAACGTCTAGTGTTTTTGGCACGTATGGACGAGGGCTCGGCGGGCTTTACCATGACATCGATCGATCTTTCGGAGGCCGTGGACAAGGCTGCGGCGCCGTTTGAATCGGTGGCGGTTTCGCGCGGCAAGCGTCTGTCGACGTCGATTGCGTGCGGCGTGCGGGCCCATGCCGATGCTGCGGCGGTGGCGCAGGTGGTTGAGCTGCTTCTGGACAACGCCACGCGCTATGCGAGCGAGGGCAGCGTGATTGAGCTGAGCCTGCGTGCCGTTTCGCGCGTTCAGGGTAAGGGCGCCACCGAGCTTGTCGTATCGAACGCCGTGGACGAGCTGCCCGAAGGCGACCTAGATCGATTGTTCGACCGCTTCTATCGTGCGGACGTGTCGCGCAGCTCCAAGACGGGCGGCTCGGGCGTGGGCCTATCCGTGGTGCGTGCCATCGCCGAAGCCCATGGCGGGAGCGCTTCTGTCTGCGGCCACGGTAACCAGATCACCTTCACCGTCCGCCTCTAAGACCTGCCAAAAAGGGACAGGTTTATTTTGGCAGGTTTTATCTGTGCAGACGGCAGCGGAGGCTGGCGGTGATCGGCGCCATGAACGCCACCGACCCAAATAAACGCACCTCTAACTGCTAAAATATGGACATCGTTGTTCGGCTCCCGAAGGAAAGGAGACGGTCATGCAGTACGAGATCGGCGGAGGGGCTTTCCCGGTTGTTACGTGCAACCTTAGCGACGGCGAATCCATGATCACCGAAAGCGGTGCCATGGTCTGGATGACCCCCAACATGGAGATGTCCACCTCGGGCGGTGGTATAGGCAAGATGTTCTCTAAGGCTTTTTCGGGTGAGGCGTTGTTCCAAAACATTTGGACCGCGCACGGCGATGGCATGATTGCGTTTGGCTCTTGCTTCCCCGGCCGCATTATACCGATCGAGATTGGCCCTGGTAAGAGCTGGATTTTGCAGAAGCGTTCGTTCCTTGCCGCGGAAAGTGGTGTTGAGCTGAGCATCCACTTTAACAAGAAGGCAAAGACCGGCGTCTTTGGCGGCGAGGGTTTTATCATGCAAAAGCTCACGGGCTCGGGTATTGCCTTTGCCGAGATCGACGGCGACCTAGTTGAGTACGAGCTTGCTGCTGGCCAGCAAATGATTGTAGATACCGGCAACGTGGCCGGCTTTGAGGAGACGGTGAGCATCGACGCGCAGATGGTCAAGGGCGTCAAAAACATCATGTTTGGCGGTGAAGGCGTGTTCAACACTGTGCTCACCGGTCCGGGGCGCATCTGGCTGCAGACAATGCCCATTTCCAATCTTGCGGCAGCAGTGGCTTCGATGACCAACAACAATAACTAATCGTGTATAGGATGACGCGCGCGGCGGGCCCGGCCTGTCGTGCGCGTTTTTTGGTGGCAAACGCCCTGTTTATCGGGTGCGGCTGTGCTCCTGCAGCGCATAGATCGACTTATCCATGTTGAACAGGTAAGCCACGACGCAGACAATAAAGAACATCGGCAAGTTGCCAAAGCCGAAGACCTCGCAGCCAATGAGGATCGGCGCGAGTAGCGTGTTGGTGGCGCTGCCAAAGACGGCGGCATAACCCAGCGCGGCGCAGAGCTCGACGGGCATGCCGAGAATCCCGGCGAGCATGACACCCAGACTGGCCCCGATGGAGAACAGCGGCGTCACCTCGCCACCCTGATAACCTGCGGCAAGCGTGGCGATGGTGAGTGCGAATTTGAGCGCCCAGTCCCAAGGCATGATGGCGATCTTGCCTTCACCGTTGAGCGCCGCTGATATCAGGTTGGTGCCAAGTCCGCAGTATCGCCCCTGCCACAGTGCGAACAGGATCGCCGACAGCGCAAGGCCCATAACGGCAACGCGCATGTAAGGGTTGGGGAGCAGCCGCGCTGCAAGGGTCTTGGCATGGGCAAGGCACCAGGCAAAAGCTCCACCTACCATACCAAACGCGATACCCAACAGCGCCAGCCGCTCAAGACCGGGGAGGTCAAGCGCATATGAGGCGACAACGGCGACCTCAAACTTCTCGAGTCCCAAGGCGCCGGAAGTCATGCTTGCGGCGAGCGAGGCTGCGAGTGCGGGAAGCAACGCACGGTATTCCAAGCGTCCTGCGACCAGTACTTCGATGGCAAAGACCGTGGCGGCGAGAGGCGTTCGAAAGAGTCCGGCAAAGCCGGCGGCCATGCCAATAAGCAAAAACGTGTTGCCGGGGTCTCGGAAAGGCAGGCGTCGGCCGATCCAATGTGAGACGGTTGCGCCGATCTGCACGGCCACGCCCTCGCGTCCCGCACTGCCGCCAAAGAGGTGCGTCCCCCACGTGCTCAGCATAATGAGCGGCACCAAACGCGGGGAGATGGCTTTCTCGCGTCAGTGGCCCACGTCGAAAACCAGACTCATGCCGCGGTCGGTGCCCTTGCCCCAAGTGCGGTAGGCAAACACGATGGCAAGGCCCATAAGAGCGAGGAAGGGAAGGAGCAGCGTGATGTGCTCGTCGCGGAAGGCGCCGATTGCCAGGAGCACACGACCAAAAAGGGCACAGATGGCGCCAACGATAACGCCGATAGGGATTCCGACGGCGCCCATGAGCACAAGACCGCTATAGGTGTTGACCAGGCGTTTGATTCTGCTCGAAGCGCTGCTTTCTGACATTTTGCTTTCCGACACTTGCTCTCTTGATAGAAAAAGAGCTGGAGTTGCGCATCGTTGAGAGGCTTTCCAGCTTTAGCAAAACAAACTCATAAGATGCGACGGGCCGCGTCAAGATAATTACCGGACGGCCTAGGAGGCGGCTGGTTGGCCGGCTTAAAACCTAGCGCGTGAAATGACGCCCCACGCTATTCAGCGCGCTTGATAGGATGACGAACCACGGTCTTAAGTTTCTCCGGTGCGCATTTGCGTGGATCGGAGAGATAGATTTCGTGATGTAAACGGGTGTCTGAGAAGTCGGGAACATAGCCCAGCTCGGTCGTGTATTCATGCATAGCGTCTACGGTCGCCGGTTCGTTGTCGTAGGGCCCGGTGTGCATGCATTGAACGCAGAGACCCTCGTCAACTTTAAGCAGTTCGACGGCGGAAAAGTCCAGTTTCTTTTTGGTCGTGGCTTCCGCGACTGCCCAGTCAAAGTCATCTCGGGTGACGAAATCGGGCAGGCGGATGCACGAGATAAAGTTGAAATTGTCCTTGCGTACATAATCGATGCCGCCGCTCGGGGACTCTTGCCACCAGAAACCCTCGAGCGGCGGTACCACAAAGTCGAAATAGCCCTCGATACTCCTTGAGCCTTTCTTCGACATCTTGACGGTATAGGCGATGCCGTAAAGTAGCGGCAGGGCGTTTTGATACTCGCCACCTTCGGTATTTGGGTCGCCCTTTCCGCGAACGGCAACGTAGCTCATAGGCGGGACTGTTACGATGCTCGGCTTGCTTGCAGGTTTGTAGAGCTCCTTGCATTCCTTCTTAAAGTCGAACGCCATGTTGGCCGCCTTTCTGCGTATTGGCCTGCTTAGATAGTTGAATCATATCATAGAAACGAACAGCTGTTCGAATGATTTGGCTGACAGATTGAGATGCGTGCGTTGTGTTTGGCGGTCGGCCTGACCCCGTTGATGATTTCTCGGCCTCCCCGGCGCCCTATCTATAGCTGCCGTTTCCCCATATAAAACCTGCCAAAATAAACCTGTCCCTTTTTGGTAGGTGGGAAATGGGTAATACTAAAGAGTTATCCGACCAGATGGGAATTAATCGATGGCCTATATCGAATTCAAAGACGTCATCAAGGCATACAGCGAGGGCGATGCCCGCATCCACGCGCTCGACGGCGCGAGCTTTACGGTCGAGCGCGGCGAGCTCGCCATCATTTTGGGTGCTTCGGGTGCCGGCAAGACCACGGCCCTCAACATTCTGGGCGGCATGGACACGGCAACTTCTGGCACCGTGACGGTGGACGGGCGTGACGTGAGCTCTGCCAACGAGGCTCAGCTTGTGGAATACCGTCGCGCCGATGTTGGCTTTGTCTTTCAGTTCTACAATCTGGTCCCTAACCTGACGGCGCTTGAGAACGTCGAACTCGCGGCGCAGATCTGCCCCGATTCGCTCGATGCCGAGCAAACGCTTCGCCAGGTTGGCCTGGGCGACCGCCTCGCTAACTTTCCGGCGCAGCTTTCGGGCGGCGAGCAGCAGCGCGTATCCATCGCCCGCGCGCTGGCTAAGAACCCCAAGCTGCTTTTGTGCGACGAGCCTACGGGTGCACTCGACTACAAAACCGGCAAGCAGATCTTGCAGCTGCTACAGGACACTTGCCGCAAGCAAGGCATTACGGTCATCATCATCACCCACAACTCTGCGCTGGCGCCCATGGCCGATCGCCTGATCCGCTTTAAGAGCGGCCGCGTGGAGAGCGAGACGATCCAGCAAAATCCTGTGCCTATCGAGACGATCGAGTGGTAGCGCCCATGAATCAGGACCGCCAAAACAGTCAACGCCGCGACGCGCAGAACACGGAGCGCGAGCAGGATTTTACGACCTACCGTACCGCCCAAAGCTCAAACGATATGGTGCCGACGGTTTTTCGCCGTGGCATCTACCGCACGATTCGCGGCAGCCTCAAACGCTTCTTGTCTATCGTTGTGATCACCGCGCTTGGCGTGAGCGTGATGTGCGGCCTTAAGGCGGGCTGCGAGGACCTGTGTGATTCGGTCGACGCCTATTTTGACCAGCAGAATGTCTATGACATCAACGTGCAGTCGACCTATGGTCTGACCGATGACGATATTGCCGCGATCCAAGAGGTCGATGGCGTCGAGACGGCCGAGGGCATCTATACCGAGACCGCCTATACCGCCGTGGGTACGACGCGCGAGCGTGTCGTCGTACAGAGCCTCTCCAAAGAGAATATTGACCAACCGGTGCTAGTGCGCGGCGAGCTGCCCGAGACTTCGGGCGAAGTGGCAGTGACCTCACGTTTTTTGAAGGCTTCGGGCAAGAAAATCGGCGATACGGTGAGCTTTGCCGCCAACGATGCGAGCTCGTCGAACCAAAGCGCCAAGGACCAGTTTGCCGATGGAGACTATACCATCACGGCCGAGGTTCTCGATCCCACCGACGTGAGCTCCGACTCGACAGTCAACGCCTTTCGCGCTGCTTCGACTGCGGACTACAAGTTCTACGTGAGCGAGGATGCCGCGACATCTTCTTCCTACTCCGCTGTCCACGTGGTCGTCGAGGGAGCCAAGAGCCTCAACTCCTATTCGGATGCCTACTCGGCAAAGATCAATGAGGTCAAGGGCAATATCGAGAAGATCCGCGAGGAGCGTGAGAAGGCGCGCACTCAGGAGCTGACGGTCGACACACCGGCGAGCTTGGACGCGGCTGAGCGTCAGGCGAATATGGTCTTTGGGATCGAGCAGGACAACATCAATCGCATGGCCGAGGGCAGCGACGAGCGTGCGCAGGCGCAAGCCGACCT
The DNA here is from genome assembly GCF_003467145.1 of Collinsella sp. AM44-11. Lineage (NCBI taxonomy): Bacteria > Bacillati > Actinomycetota > Coriobacteriia > Coriobacteriales > Coriobacteriaceae > Collinsella > Collinsella sp. AM44-11. The sequence goes on along the minus strand of NZ_QSFE01000011.1, from coordinate 44,480 downwards.
GGACCAGCGCCGTGCCGCCGCCGACCAGCAGTTTGCCGATGCCCGCGCCGAGCTCTCTGACCTGGGCGAATGCACCTGGTACATCCAGGACCGCGGCAATATCGCAAGCTACTCGAGCATCGAGAGCGATAGTTCTTCGATCGAGGCCATCGCCACGGTGTTCCCGTTCATCTTCTTTATCGTCGCCGTGCTTATCAGCCTCACCACCGCCACCCGCATGGTCGAGGAGGAGCGCACGCTTATTGGCCTGTACAAGGCGCTCGGCTATTCACGCGGGCGTATCCTGTCCAAATATGTGGACTACTCGCTGTGGGCGTGTCTGATCGGTGGCGTGCTCGGCAATATCATCGGATTTGTGGGTCTGCCGCTGTTCTTGTTTACGGTGTTCGACGACATGTACTCGCTGCCCCAGATGCTACTTTCGTACGACATCGTGTCCTCGATCGTTTCGGTGGCGCTGTTTGCCGTGGGCGTGGTGGGAGCCACGATTATCGCCTGCCGCCACGAGATGGCCGAGACCCCTGCCTCGCTCATGCGCCCCAAGGCCCCGCGCGCCGGCTCGCGCATTCTGCTCGAGCGCATCGGCTTTATCTGGCACCGCATGAGCTTTTTGAACAAGGTCGCTGCACGCAACTTATTCCGCTACAAAAAGCGCGCCTTTATGACCATCTTCGGTATCGCCGGCTGCACGGCGCTCGTGATCTGCGGTATGGGTATTCGCGACACGTCGGTCGCGCTTTCGCCCAAGCAGTACGGTCACATCACACGCTACGATCTGCTGGCGGTCGCCAATCCTGACGATTTTTCGCAGACGTGCGCGGCGCTCGACGAGCGAAGCGCGGTCAAGGATTCCGGTGTGACCGTAACTTCGACGCTGCCGATCATGACTGACAACGTTACCTTTACGTTTGGCGGCAAGAGCGAGACCGTGCAGCTGATCGTGGTGCCCGATGACCGCACGAACGACCTGGACGACTATGTGCGCCTCGAAGACGAGTCCAAAGAGCCGCTGTCTTTGCGTGACGGAGACGTGTATCTGAGTAAGAGTTCACAGCTGGTGCTGGGGATTCAGCCGGGCGATACGGCACACGTCCAGGATTCGTCGCTCAATGTTGCCAAGGTCAAAGTCAGTGACATTTCGCTTAACTATCTGGGCAACACGCTTTACATGACGCAGGGCACCTATGAGCGCGCGTTCGGTCGAAGCGCACGCCTCAACGGCGTCTTTGTGCTGCTTAAGGGCTCGTCGGCCGACCAGATTGCGTTTAGCAAGAATCTTAAGAGCGACGGTTGGCTTACGATTTCGAGTACGGCCGAGCATTGGGAGAACTACGAAGCGAACTTTACGATTATCAATTCGGTCGTGGTGCTCGTGACCTTTATGGCGGCGTGCCTGTCGTTTGTGGTGGTGTTTACGCTGTCCAACACGAATATCTCCGAGCGCGAGCGCGAGCTGGCGACCATCAAGGTGCTGGGCTTCCGCCGTGGCGAGGTTCACCATTACGTTAACAAGGAGACGTTGATCCTCACGGCGATCGGAGCCACGCTGGGCGTACCGCTGGGCGGCTTGCTGGCCGAGAGTTTTACGTACATTTTGCAGATGCCGTCGCTGTACTTTGACGTCGAGGTCGAGCCGCTAAGCTACGTGCTCGCCGTGGTGCTTTCCTTTGGCTTTACGTTTATCGTCAACCTCGCCACCAACCGTACGCTCAACAAGATCGACATGGTCGGCGCCCTCAAGAGCGCCGAGTAACCTGCCAAATAGGGACAGGTTTATTTTGGCAGGTTTTATCTGGGCGAACGCCGGACAACCATTAGGTGGCCCAGCGTTCGCCCCGTTTTGCTGGGGATGTCTGTCGTTCAGTGCTCTTACTGGCCAATCCAGTGTTGCGCATAGCTCTTAATGTCCTCGGTAAAACCGTCAAGGTCGTCAAGGGTGATCACGCTGTCGATAAACAAATTGGCTATCTCGCGGTGCATTGTGCTGCGGCGAATGTCGTTTGCAATTACGCCTGAGGACAGCTTGTCTCTATTGAGGCGCTCTTCTAGTGTCCAAAATCTACTGGACGCTTCGCTGTCGCCGTTCAGCATCTCAACGTACTGGGCGATGAGCTTTTCCATATAACGTTCTTGCCATTGAGGAAGCATTTTCTTAAATAGCTTCCAGTCGCTTTCGGCTACGTCGCGCATATGTCCTCCGCTCGTCAAACGGGCTTTCCATTTGCCTTTCATTCTATTTGGTTTTCGCTCACAGGCGTGGATGAGAGGCTCTCTTTAGCCTTCGAGATTGGGCTTGTATGGGTCGTATGCCACAAAATGGGCCTATCTACTACGTTTGCTACCACACCCTCGACCGTGACAAAGATTATGAAATTAAAACCGCAGGTAGAGGGCTTGCCAATTTTCGGAAAAGGCGGGTATGGTCGGCCCTCTCGAGTTAAACGTAGTAAATAGGCCCTTTTCTTGGCGCGCGGTCAGCTCAATGCTAATCTCCGTGCCGGAACTGACCCAGTTGTTTGTAAGTTGCGGTGATATACGGACTGTTTGGCGCTTTGGAGCTTCAAAACAGTCCCTATCTCACCGCAACTTGGAAGGGGCAGGCGGTGTCGGATGAGTGGCGCTGGCTGGTTGGGGTGGTTTAGGCCTGTTTGCGGCACTTCCATTGTTTACGGCACCAACGCATGAGTGCTTTTACGACCGGGATGGTGATGAGTATTACCCAGGCGGGATGGGGTTGCCCCAGGCAGAGCCACATGTAGAGGAACCATGTCTCGGCACTGACTGAATAGACGACATCGATCAGCTTAGATAAGCGGCGTTGATCGATAAAGTCGCCAAGCGCGTAATAGACGGGAATCAAAAAGACGAGGAAGAGGCCCGTAGCCCATGTGCTGTAGACAATGCCGAGCACCAGATAGGCGAGAGCGACAAGTGCGGGGAAGGGGAATTTGTTCCATGCACGTCCGACCTTGGTGTGGAAATGCTTGCCATGATGGTCGAGCTTGTCGTGCGCCTCCTTCCAGCTGGAAAACGTCTCGCCGTCGATGGTGACGGTGCCATCGTCATTGGTATGCACGCTATGTCCATCGTCCTCAAGCGTATCGATATACAATCCGTCTGGCCCCACATGGACCTCTTCACCCTTGCGCTCGTTAGCCACATGGATGCCATTCCAACCAACATGGACCTCTTCGCCTTTGTTGGGATCAATAACGTGGATGCCGCGCGCGAGGGAAATATCGACAAGTGGCTTATCGCTGCAATCAGCGTGCTCAGCAGAAGCCTCAGCCTCATCTGAAGCTTTGGTGCCGGCGTTGCTGTTCCGTGCCTCATCATCAGTCTGCGAGTCATCAGTGCTATCCACCGCCTCCCCATACAGCAGCTCATCCAGCGACACGCCATACAGCGCGGCGAGCGCAATAAGGTTATCGGTATCGGGCGAAGATTCGCTGCGCTCCCATTTACTGACAGCCTGACGACTCACGCCCAGCTGGGCGGCAAGCGCCTCCTGAGAAAGCCCGGCAGCCTTGCGGCGATCAACGAGCCGCTGCGCCATCGCAAGATCCATGGTGGTTCCTTTCGTTTGATGGTCGAATCGAATGAGCCGAGTATGCCGAGAACAACCGGTAGCGACCACCATTTCTAGTTAGAATCTGCCCCAACCCTACCGCAACTACCGGTAGCAACCCCTAGCGACCAGCCATTTTAGGACAAATGTCAGTGCTACTCTCAGCTAAGAGCCTGCAACATCCCAAAATCTCAGCCCACGCACTTGCAGCAAGAAGACGAATAGCCTCGGCCTCCCTAGTTACCGCAGGAGGCCCCAGGGCTTTCCTCCCAAATCTTTCCGCAGGACGGAAGGACCCCGCCGCGCGAAGCGCGCAGCGGGGTCCTGACATATCCGAGGACGATTTGGGAGGAAAGCCCTGGGGCCTCCGATGAGAGCAGTTCCAGCCGAGGCTATTCGTCGCCGAAGCTGATGCCCAACGCCTTGGCCTCGCGTACCAGATCGCTCTGGGGGTCGACAAACTTGAGCTTGCCGGCGACCTCCTCGAGCGGCATGTGGCACATCTTGCCGTCACGCAGGGCAATCATGTAGCCAAACTCGCCGCGTAGGCAGCCAAGCGCTGCCTCGACGCCGCACTGGGTCGCAAAGATGCGGTCCTGGGCGTCGGGCTGGCCGCCGCGCTGCGTGTGACCGGGGATGGCGACGCGGGTCTCGCGACCGGTCTTGGCCTCGATCTCCTTGGCGATGTCGTACACGATTGACGGGCTCGTGCGCTCGGCGAGCTTCTTCTTGTACTCCTTCTTGGACAGTGCCGCGTCCTCCTTGGAGATGGCGCCCTCGGCGACGGCTACGATGGTAAAGCGGCTGCCGGTCTCCATGCGATGCTCGATGGTCTTGATGACGTTATCCATGTCGTAGGGGATCTCGGGAATCAGGATGACGTCCGCGCCGCCCGCGACGCCGGCATACAGCGGAATCCAACCGACCTTGTGGCCCATGATCTCGATGACAAACACGCGGCCGTGACTCGAGGCAGTGGTGTGGATGTCGTCGATGCACTTGGTGGCGACGTCGATGGCGCTCGTAAAGCCAAACGTCAGCTCGGTGCCCCAGGTGTCGTTATCGATGGTCTTGGGCAGGGCGATAACGTTGAGGCCCTCTTCGCGCAGGCGGTTGGCGGTCTTGGTGGAGCCGTTACCGCCCAGCATAAACAGGCAGTCGAGCTGCAGCTTATGATAGGTGTGGACCATTGCGGGCACCTTCTCGACGCCGTCGGCCTCGGGAATGTCCAGGCGCTTGAACGGCGTGCGGCTCGTGCCCAGGATGGTGCCGCCGCGGGTGAGGATGCCGCTAAAATCGGCGGGCGTCATGACGCGGAACCTGCTGTAGATAAGGCCCTGGTAGCCGTCCTCAAAACCATAGATCTCAATAGGCTCTTCGCTATTGGTCATAAGCGTTTTGACAATGCCGCGCATGGTGGCGTTGAGCGCTTGACAGTCGCCGCCACTGGTAAGAAGACCGATCCTAAGCATGATGAATCCTTCCGGGCAAGTTATAACATGCGCATAAGTTTACCCCCGCACACTGTTGATACGGGGGTAAAACGTGTTAGCTCAAGCGTATGGAAATGTAAGCAACGTCAGGGAACGTAAGGTCGACGGGCCTGGCTCCTTACAGTGCGAAGGCATCGACGTTGCCCCAGTGGCGGCGCAGCGTGATGGCGGCAGCGGGCTCGGTATTGTCAAAGACGACCGACCATTGCGTATTGCTGGTGATGTCTTCCGGATTGGGCTCTTGCGCTGCGGCTCGCAGGGCTTCCCAGGCAATCGTTTCGTCCTGGGCACCGACATGGGCGTCAAGGACATCGGCGATGGCGATGGCGCGCTCTTTGCCATGGCCCAGCTCGCCATTCTTTTGGTTGGGCAGCACTTCGTCGCCATAGCAGGCGTAGAAGTTCGTGACCTGGCGTACGGGCGTCGCCTTGCATGCACGGTCGGGATCGCGCGGATCCCACTCCACCACCCGCGCGTCACCGGCGGCGTCGTTGATAAAGAAGTGATAGTCGCGTCCGGCCATGGCGTGCATGTCGTAGGCAGAAAGCAGGTCGACGGCCTCCTGCGTGGTGGCCGCGCGGTCGAGCACCAGACGGATGGCGAGCGAAGTGTTGATGACGGGGCGTTGCGTGTCCTGGTCACAGGGCTTGGAATCCAGAGTGAGTACGGCAATGGACACGCCGCATTTGTTAACACCGTCGAGCTGGGCAAACGGGCCCATGAGTGCGGCGGCACGTCCGGCGACGGAGTCAAGCGGAGTGTTATCGCCCAGGTTGTTAAGGGCGGCAAACCCGATGGAGGCATAGCCGCCGCGTGGGTGATTGCGCACCAGCAGCGCCGAGGTGTCGTCCTTAAAGTCGTAATTGCGACCGGTGCGCACGCGGCCTTCGGCATCTACGGCGGCAAAAGCGCTGCAGGCAAACTGGGGCGCCTGGACATGTGCCGGCGCACCGGGCAGCACCTGCGCCACCACGGCATCGATGTAGGCCTGGTCGTCGCACACGCCAGCGGCGATGATGCGATCAAGATCGTAGCCGTAGGCGATGTCGATTGCGTACAGGTCATAGCCATCCGCATAGTCGGTCAAGCGTTTGAGCGACGCGACGGACTTGATTTGCTTGCGGTAAACGATGCCGGTGGCAGCGGCAAGGCCGACGGCGGCTCCCGCGACACCGCAGGCGATGGCAATGTTACGTGGCTTCATGACGGCTCCTCTCGTCCTGTTAGCGCAATTGTCGCAAAAGGAGCGCGGGCATGATGGCTCAACTTGGTGAGCGGTGCGGAATTAAGCACGGAATGAAGAGTGCGGCACTGGCGTGGCGGGGTATGCTGGAGGGGACCATCAACCCAGCGAAAGGGGAGAGCATGACGGATCAGGAAACGCCCGAGCGCGTGCATGTGACGGCCGACGATATCGAGGCCGCCAACGACCTTATCGACTTTATCGAGGCATGCCCCAGCATGTTCCATACGGCGGCGACCATTATGGCCGAGCTCGACGAGGCGGGCTTTACCTACCTGCCCGAGAATGCGGCGTGGGATATCGAACCGGGCGGGCGTTATTACACGCAGCGCAACACCTCGAGCGTCGTTGCCTTTAAGGTGGGCGAGGACCTGGCTTCGACGTGGGGCGAGGACGGCGTTGCCGGTGACTATCATTTTCAGCTCACGGCGTCGCACAGCGACTCGCCGACGTTTAAGGTCAAGGCCGTGCCCGAGCTCGACGGTGCGGGCGAGATGCTGCGCCTGAACACCGAGGCCTACGGCGGCATGATCGACTACACCTGGTTCGACCGCCCGCTGGCGCTCGCGGGCCGCGTGCTGGTGCGCGAGGGCGACCGTATTGAGAGCCGCCTGCTCGCCACCGAGCGCGAGGTCGCTATCATTCCGAGTCTTGCTATCCATATGAACCGCGGCGTTAACGAGGGCTTTGCTCCCAATCGCGCCGTCGACCTGTGCCCGCTCATCAGCGCCGGTGATCTTAAGCAGGGAGATTTTGACGCCCTGATTGCCGACGAGCTGGACGTTGAGCCCGATCAGATTTTGGGTCGCGATCTGTTCCTGGTCAATCGTCAGGATGCACGTATTTGGGGCTGGGCTGACGAGTTTATCTCGACGCCCAAGCTCGACGACCTGGCCTGCGCCTACACCTCGCTGCAGGCATTTTTGGGTGCCGAGAATGCGCACGACGTTTCGGTCTTTTGCTGCTTTGATAACGAGGAGGTTGGCTCCGAGACCAAGCAGGGCGCCATGTCGACGTTCTTGGCCGACGCGCTGCGCCGCATCAACGGGTCGCTGGGCTTCGATGACGAGTCGTACCACCGCGCACTTGCCGCTTCGATGCTCGTGAGCTGCGACAACGCGCATGCCGTGCACCCCAACCACGCCGAGAAGTGCGATGCCCGCAACCGGGTTGTGCTTAACGGCGGCATCGTCATCAAGGAAGCCGCCAACCAGCACTATTGCACCGATGCCTTTAGCCGCGCGGTGTTCCAGGCTATCTGCGATGACGCCGACGTGCCCACGCAGGCCTTTGCCAACAAGAGCGATATGGCCGGCGGCTCCACGCTCGGCAATCTGTCCAATATGCAGGCGAGCATGCATGCCGTGGACGTGGGCCTGCCGCAGCTGGCCATGCACTCGAGCTACGAGACCGGCGGCGTGCGCGACGTGATGTACGCCATCCGCGCCCTCACCGCCTTCTACGAGCGCGACCTGACCATCAACGGAGCCGAAAGCGTGGAGCTCTAATACCTGCCAAAAAGGGACAGGTTCATTTTGGCAGGTTTTATCTGGGCGAATGCAAAGGGTGAAACCGAACTAGATCGGCGATACGTGGCCGCCGAGGTGCAGTGCGCCTCGGCGGCTTTTTGTGTACAGAGTACGGCTAATGCTTATAAATGCTATACATGCTTTACGTATCTACCATAGAGCTTTATGATATTTTGAAGTATTAAGGAGGGGTCATGACCACAACAGCCGCTCAGATCAACGTACGTCTCGATGCCGATCTTAAAAGGAGTGGGGACGCCGCTCTCTCCAAGGCCGGTATGACGCCGAGCCAAGCGGTGCGAGCGCTCTGGCAGCTTGCAGCGTCGCTGGCCGATCGCCCCGGTGCGCTCGAGGGTATCCTGCTGCCCAGCCGTGCCCGGGCGGAACAGCGCGAGCGCGAAAAGGCCGCCAAACGTAAGCTCGAGCTTATGGATCAGGGGTCGAAGCTGTTCGCTGCCGCTTGCTGTGAGTCGGGAATCGATATGGTCAAGGCTCAGCCATCGGACGACGAAGGGCTCAAACGGAATGCCTATGCGGATCGCTATGGCGAGGAGATGAGCTGGCTCTATGAGTGAGACTCCAAAGCGCATCTTGGTTGACACCAACGTGTGGCTCGATTACTTCATTCCCTCACGACGTGGTCGTTCGGTGGCGATTGAGTTTTTACGCGATGCATGCACGGCGCAGGTTGATTTGCTGTATGCGGCGACATCGTCCAAAGACCTGTTTTATTTGATTTCAAGCGAACATAAGGCATGGTATCGGCGCGAGCATGGTTCGCTTTCCCAAGATGCCGCTGCGGCAGCGACATCGCTTGCATGGGATTGTCTTGGCGTGCTTTCGCAGCTTGCCACGCCAGTGCCCTGTGACCTGAGCGACATATGGATGGCGAGCAGGCAGCGTGAACTCCATAGCGATTACGAAGACGATTTAATCATTGCGGCAGCGATACGCGCCCAAGCAGATTTACTGGTCACCAACGATGTCAAACTCTGTTCACACGCACCCGTCGCAGCAATGAGTGTAGAAGACGCAAAAAATTATTTAGCAACGCTCTAGCAATTTGAAGACCCTGCAGGTTGAGCAAACGTCAGCGAGAGCCCGCCAGAGTGAGCAAGGTGACGTGAAAGAGGAGGGCATAGGCCTTTTGGCCATGCCCGACGATTGAACGTCAGATTGCCGCTCTGGCGGGCTCGCAGCGTCGAGGGGTTCCGGCGTTTGGCAAAACGCCGGAACAATTAGTGTTCGATCCAGCAGCGCAGGGTCTCGCCGGCCTGCAGGTGACGCAGATTCTCCGCGGCGATGTCGACCACATTGTTGAGCGTAGCCTCCAAGTGGAACCAGCCCGAGACGTGCGGCGTGATGAGCATGTTGGGGGCATCCCACAACGGGCTTGTCTCAGGCAGCGGCTCGGGGTCGGTGACGTCGACCGCGGCGCCGGCGAGATGTCCCGACTCCAGGGCGGCAACCAGGTCGTCGGCAACCACAAGGTCGCCGCGGCCGCCGTTGGCAAAGAAGGTGCCCGGCTTCATCGCGGCAAAGAACTCGGCGTTCGCCAGGCAGCGGGTCTCGGGTGTGCTAGGCATAAAGGATGCGACGATGTCGGCCTCGGCCAGGCGCTCGGGTAGGGCGTCCATGCCGTCCATGTCCTCAAACACGATGGGGTAGACGAGCGGATGGCGCTTGATGCCGCGGACGTGTGCACCCATGCTGCGGCAGAGCGTGGCGAAGTGGCCGCCGATATCGCCCGCGCCCAGCACGAGCACATTGGCATTTTTGAGCGAAGTGACCGGCCCCAAATCCTCCCAGCGATGCTCGCGCTGCAAGTCGTGATAGCCAGGCAGACGCTTCATCATGGAAAGGACCATGGCAAACATGTGCTCGCTCACGGCCTGGCCGTAGGCGCCCACCGAGCAAGACAGTTTGGCGTCGGCTGGCACGGTGCCGGCGGCCAAGTAATCGTCATAGCCCGCGGTCTGTAGTTGCAGCAGCTGGAGGTGCTCGCATGCGGTAAGCAGGGCAGGGTCTATGTTGCCCAAGATCACGTCGGCGTTGACGACTTGTTCGCGCGTGATAGCGTCGGAGCTCGTGTAGATAAAGTCCTCGCCCGGAGCGCTCGACTCAAGAATTGCGCGATGGCGGTCGTTGACGGGCAGCAAAACCAGGATGTTCACAAGCAGTCCTCTCCGCTCAGCCTACCAAAAAGGGACAGGTTTATTTTGGCAGGTTTTATCGGGTAAAACGTTCAAATAAAACGCCGGATGCAAGACGAGCGTGCCCGTCAGCATCCGGCGCATCTACGGCTACCAGCTGAGCAGTTCGTAGCCGTCCTCGGTCACCACGAGCTGTACCTCGCACTGGGCCGAATCGCTGCCGTCCTTGGTGCGCACGCACCAACCATCGCCCTTGCTAATCTTGATGTCGGGCGCTCCGGCATTGACCATAGGCTCGATGGTAAAGACCATGCCCGGAGCCATGATGGTGTCCACATCGGGTGCCTCGGTGGTAAAGCCCACAAACGGGTCCTCGTGGAACTCCTTACCGATGCCGTGTCCGCCGTACTCGCGCACCACGCTAAAACCGGCGTCCTCGACCGTCTTTTGCACGGCCTCGGCCATGACGGAGAGCGGCAGCCATGGCTTGACGGCTGCCAGACCCGCCTCCACGCTGGCGCGGGTGACGTCGACCAGGCGCTGGCGCTCGGCCGAGACTTCGCCGATGCAGAACATACGGCTCGAGTCGCTAAAGTAGCCGTCCAAGATCGTGGAGCAGTCCACGTTGATAATGTCGCCCTCGTGCAGCACGTCCGTATCGCAGGGGATACCGTGGCAGACCACGTCGTTGATCGAGGTGCACACGCTCTTGGGATAGCCCTCGTAGTTGAGGTCGGCCGGCGTGCCACCGTGCTCGACGGTGTAGTCGTAGATCATCTGGTCGATCTGATTGGTGGTCATGCCCGCGGCGATGTGCTCGCCTACGTAGTCGAGCACGCCCACGTTGATGGCGGCGGAGCGCTTGATGCCCTCGATATCGGCGGGCGTCTTGTAGAGCGTGCGGGGCAGAACCTCCCAGCCCTCTTCCCACAAGCGTTCGAGGCGCTCATCAAAGACGCTATGGCATTTCTTGTATTTCTTGCCGCTGCCGCACCAGCAAGCGTCGTTGCGGCCGGGCACGGGTCCTTTGTCATACATGGCTAGCTTCCTTTCGTTCGCAGCTAGTATAGCCCACCCACGCGTCCATAAAAGTTTCGGTGATATAGTTCCGATTTAAGCGGTTTAACAGCACAAATAGGAACTATATCACCGCAACTGATGGAGCGGGATGGCTGACACTAGCTGCTGCGTGGTTTTGCTAGTAGCTCACCTGGCAGGGGATGCCGAGGGCTTGGACGCGCGCGGCAATGGCGTCGAGCACCTCGGGCGCTGCTTTGGCAAGGCCGGCGACTGGTGTCTCGCGCGCGACCGTGTAGATGGTCGCCTCCTGCGGACGAATGCGCTCAAGCGCCGCGAGCCAGGGGGCAACATACTCCTCGCCGGTATTGTCGATGAGCTTGCCCTGATACTCGCCGGTCAAAAAGATCGTCTGGATAATAACGTGACCGTCAAAGCTTGCGAACGTCTCGATCTGGTGTTCGACGTTGTAGGGGCCAACAGGCTGGTCGAGCAGCTGGATAAACGCCGGGTCGACGGTATCGAGCTTAAGAATGTTGTCGTCGACCATCATGAGCGCGTCGTGCACCTCGGGGCGGCCGGCGCGTGTGCCGTTGGAGAGCACGGCGATCTTGGAGTTTGGGGCAAGCTCGTCGCGCAGTGCGACGGCACCGGCGATGGCCTGCGGAAACTCCGGCGCGGCGGTGGGCTCGCCGTTGCCGGCAAACGTGATCACATCGGGGAGCTCGCCCTCGGCTGCCATCTCGCGCAGCTTTGCCTCGAGCGCGTCGAGTACCTCGGCAGCTGTGTTGTACGGCTCGTGGCAGGGGCGCTCGGCGTTGAGGCCGTTCTCGCAGTAGATGCAGTCGAACGTGCAGATTTTGCCGCTGGCGGGCATCATGTTGACACCGAGCGAGAGGCCAAGGCGACGACTGCGAACGGGCCCAAAGATGGGGCTGGCATTCAAAAACGTAGACATAGGCATATGCTCCTCAAGACAATTGTGCCTAAGCATAGCATCGGCTCCAAAGCAAGGCGCGGGCTCTTGCTTTACAAGTTTCGTTTTTTCACGTCGCTCATGATGCCGTGCCATGAAAAGCCTCAGGTCGGGTACAGTTAATCTGTCAACAAGGTGTAAGGCAATGCGGGTCTATCCAACCGCACTGACGTGCAACTGGATGAGCATTGATGACGGGGGCACAACATGGATTTTACGGTCGAGAATGCGGGCACCACGATCGCCTGTCGCGAATATGTCGGCCCGGATGTGTCGCCTGATGCTCCTGCCTTGGTGTGCGTGCACGGCGCTTGTGTCGACGGCACATTTTTTGACGGTATCGCTTGTGAGCTCAGCCGCAACTACCGCGTAATTGCCTACGACCGCCGCGGCTGCGGTGGCAGCAGCGATGCGGCAGACGGCAGCTATGATCTTGCCGCTCAGGCCGCCGATCTGCAAGCCGTGATCGAACACGTTGGCGCTCCGACAAATGTGCTTGCGCACAGCGCCGGTACGTTGGTGGCGCTGGAGCTTCTTCGTACCGAACCCCATCTCGTCGCCCGTGCGATTCTGCATGAGCCGGCTGTGTCGGCCGAAGGCGTCGGCATGGGCGCAGCCCCGGTTTTGCTCGATATGATTGCGGCTGGAAAGGTTTCAAGGGCGCTCCGGCTTTTCTTGGGAGCCCTCGGCGACTTGGATCCCGAGGCTCCTGGGACGACCGAAGCGGAAGCCAAACATGCCCTGCGCAATGGTCGTTGCTTCATGGCCAATGAATACGGGATTACTATGACCTGCGTTCCCGATTGGGATAGCGTTCGCGCGTCAAAAACGGTGGCCGCCGTGCTCCTGGGCGAGCTCTCGATTGGCACGCCCCGCGAGGCTGGCACGCGAGCGGCTGCCGAATATCTCGATTGCCCTCTCGTGACGATCCCGGGCGCGCATAACGGTCTGCGCGATCGCCCGGCAGCGGCTGCCCGGGCTGTCCGTGGCATCCTGGGGCTCTAACACCCGCAATGGCCAAAGCAGGCTTCACCCGCAAACGTTTCGGCCGTGTTAACAAATGTGCTCAAAACCTCACGTCTGCGACTTCAATCGCGCCGCCTGCCAACTCATAAAACTGTAACAGCATTCACGTACTTACCTGCATCGACAAGGTGTTACCCTTGTAGCATTTGGAACCCACCGCTACCATGCGAAACTATCGAAAGGGCCCCATATGCTCAATAATCACGAGGTCAATCTAACCGATGAGGAGGCTGCCGCTGAGGTCGCCCGTGTCGCGAAGACCTACCCCGTGGTGCGTTTGCTGTCGGCCGATCAGATTAAGAGCGAGCCTAACTGCTTGCTCGCCGGCGATCGCTGCCCTTGTCTGCGTCAGTCGAGTCTTGAGGCCTTGGCAGACTCCGATGAGGTGTCGGAGCAACTGCTCAATGATGGCACTGAGTACCGCGCCCGTCTACGCCCTCTGAAGGTCGAGGGCGAGCCTCACGTCCTGCTGATGGTGCGTCCGGTCGATGAGCAGGAGGCTGCAGAAGAGGACCTTGTCTACACCGACGTGCTGACGAGCGTGCGCAATCGCCGATATTACGAGGAAAAGCTTCGCAGCGCCCGCATGAATGCCGGCGTTGCGATGATCGACGTTGATGATTTTAGGGCCTTCAACGATACGTGTGGCCGTCATGCCGGCGACCTTGCGCTCGGTGCTGTGGCGACAGCCATACGCAGCGGAATTCGTTCGACTGACGAGCTTGTGCGCTATGGCTGCGACAAGTTTGTGGTTGTCATGCCCAATATTCCCTCCGATGACTTCACCCGTCGCCTGCATCAGGTGTCCGATGCCGTTCATTCCACGATTATTCCGGGCCATGAGTACGTGAGCTTGACGGCATGTGTTGGTGGCGTTCGCATTCATGGCGAGACGGTCGATGAGGGCGTTGGCCGCGCTGCTCAGTTACTGAGCCGCGCTAAGGCAAAAGCCGGTACGGTCGTGACCGATGCCGATTCCATCGAGGCCTTCCAAAGCGAAAAGCCTTTGGTGCTTATCGCCGATGACTCCGAGATGAACCGAGCCATTCTCAGCGAGATGCTCAAGGACGAGCATTGCATCCTCGAGGCCGATAACGGTCGTGCGGCGCTCGACATGGTCGACCGCTATGGCGATGAGTTGTCGCTCGTGCTGCTGGACATTGTGATGCCGGGCATAAGCGGCTTTGAGGTGCTGGCCGATCTGTCGCGCCGATCGGGTATCGATAATCTGCCTGTCATCATGATTTCGAGCGAAGATTCCGATGATGCGGTTCTGCGCGCGTACGAGCTGGGCGCCTCGGACTATATCAACCGCCCGTTTGACTCCCGTGTCGTGCGCCGCCGCGTAAGCAACACCATCCGCCTGTACGCCAAACAGCGCCGCCTGACGAACCTGCTGTCCCAACAGTACAACGAGCGCGTCAAGAACAGTCGCATGCTCATCGACATCATGGCCGGCGTCATGGAGCTTCGCAACGGCGAGAGCGGTAGGCACGTTACGAACATCGAAAAGCTGACCGAGCTGCTGCTTGGCTATCTGGTCCAGCGTAGCGGCACGATCTCCCTCGACAATGAAGAACGCTCCACGATCGCCCTGGCTTCGGCGCTGCACGATATCGGCAAGATGTCGATTGACGATGCGATCCTCAACAAGCCCGGGCGCCTCACGCCCGAGGAATTCGAGATTATGAAGACGCATACCACGATTGGCGCCAACATGCTGCTCGAGCTGGGCAGCCATCACGCCGGCAATGCGCTTTTGGAATATGCGTACCAGATTGCGCGTTGGCACCACGAGCGCTGGGACGGCAGGGGTTATCCCGACGGTCTTAAGGGCGACGATATCCCCATCGCCGCACAGGTGGTTTCGGTGGCCGACGTGTACGATGCGCTGACGAGCGTGCGCGTGTACAAGGATGCCATCCCGCACGAGGAAGCGATCAAGATGATCCTGGACGGTAAGTGCGGCACCTTTAACCCGCTGTTGCTCGACTGCCTGCTCGAGGTGCAAGACCGTATTGCCGAGACGTTGGCACGCCCCGCCGACGTTGTCGCGTTTCCCACGATTTAGTTTGACCAAAGGAGTTTTAATCCATGATTTCCATGCGTGAGGCGTATGAGAAGATCGGCGCTAATTATGATGACGCGTGCGCTCGGCTGATGGGCGAGGAAATGCTTGCCCGCTTTGCCCTCAAGTTTTTGGATGACGAGAGCATGGACAAGCTGGAGGCCGCCATGGCGGCAGGAGACGCCGAAGGTGCGTTTATGGCAGCGCACACGCTCAAGGGCGTGAGCCAGAACCTGGGATTCGATAATCTGTACGAGCCGGCGGTCGTGGTGACCGAAGCGCTGCGCGGCGCCGATGCCGTTGACGGCGCTCGCGAGGGAATGCATGCGTTGCAGCAGCAATATGCGGCAACGATGTCGGCCCTGCGCGAGGCGGCCGAGTAAGAGGCTGTGAGCCTTGATGACTATGAGCGTGGACAATCTCCCGTTTTAGGCCCGGTGGCGGCCTCAAAGTGGGAGATTATCCACTCTCGTTCGATACGTGTCCAAAAATCCACTCTCACCCCTTCTGATTAGTGAATGGCCTATGCGCACTGGCGGGGCTTTCCGCATGCAATCCATATCGTTGTTCGATAAACTGTTCGAATAACGATAGAGTCGATGAGGGTGAGTGTATGTCCAACAGCGTTCAGCGTATGGCCAAGGCGGGCGAAAACATCAGGAAGCTTGGTTTTTGCATGACAGCCGTTTTTGCAGGGATGCTCGTCGCTTTTGCCGCGTTGGTTGTTTACGTGATCTGGTGTGCGGTTACAAACGTTGCTTCTGTCGATTCTTTCGGTGTCGTGACGCTTCTCAATGGCGGGTGCATCGTTATCCCAAGCGGACTGTGCCTGGCACTCGTCGTGGGTATTTCGCTTGTCGTTTTGTGCGGGATCAGCCGTAATATCTCTCGGGGCGTCTCGCCCTTTACCAAGACGCATGTGTGGCTTATCCGTGTTCTCGCGCTTGCCTTTGCTGTTAACGCCGCGGTTTCGCTTGTTGGTGCCTATGGATCGGTCAATCTCACCATTGGCGGACTGGAGCTTTACATCGTGCCTCATTCCTTCGTTATTGAGATTTGCCAAGGCGCTACCTTTGATGCGGGGTCGTTTATCGGCGCAGTTGTCTGTTTGTTTATCTCGGCGATCTGGAGTTATGCCTCGCTGCTCCAAGAGCAGTCTGACGAGCTTGTGTAGGAGGAAACATGAGCTATCTCATCATTGAGCTTGAGACGCAGCTGCTTAAGACCGGAAAGACCAGCGCTGATCTGATTCGGGCGACGGGGCATACTCCGGCTAATATTTCAAAGCTTAGAAACGGAAAGATAAAAGCTATTCGCCTAAAGACGCTTCTCGATATCTGTGATGAGCTTGATTGTCAACCGGGAGATATTATTCAGCGCGTGAGCGAGAAAGAGCTTGAGGAGCTTATTGTCGAACGCGCAAAAAATGTCGTGAGGCAGATGCGGGATGGCGGAGGCAACGAGGCGTCACTTCCGACATCAGTCTTTGCTGTAGATTTGAGTGACGAGTAGCTTAAGGCGAACAACTAAAACGAAATATCAGCGTGAAGGAACCCGTGTCTAAAACGGGTTCCTTCTTTTAGATTATCTTGACAAATATGAGTTATCGAAAAACAATAACAACTATGGAAAACGATAAAGGAAAGAAGGAACGATATGAGCGGTTTTGCTATCAAGCAGAACGGGAGGCCAATGAGCGCATCAACGATAAAGCTATCAAAGGTGTCAAAGCGCTATGGAAAACGGCGTGTGTTGCATGACGTTTCCTTCGAGGTGGGTCAGTCTGAGCTTTGCGCCCTTGTTGGTGCAAACGGGGCGGGTAAAAGTACGCTTATTAAAATAGTGCTGGGCCTCTGTGGGCCATCGTCGGGGAGTGTGGAGCTCTTTGGAGGCAAGTCGAAAAAAGAGCTGAGTCTGATGCGGACGCGTGTCGGCTATGTGCCAGATTCCAGCGGAGCATACCAATCCCTCAGTGCGGCTGAGAATCTTCGGATCCGATGTGCGGAATGGGGGCTCGATGAGAAACGTGAGGTTCCTCGCGTTTTGAGCCTTGTCGGGCTGGACGTCGATGAGAAAAAGAGCGTGGGCAGTTTTTCTCTGGGAATGAAACGGCGGCTGGATATAGCTACGGCTTTGTTGGGCGATACCGACGTACTCATTTTCGATGAGCCGGCAAATGGATTGGATCCGTTGGGCATCGAGAGTATATGGGCCCTTATCGGTCGATTGAATCAAGAACAGGGCAAAACCATGCTTATCTCTAGCCACGACTTGGATGAGCTGGCATCGGTTGCAACATGCTGCCTGTTTCTTCATGACGGCGAACTGCTGAAAAAGGAATCGATGGACGTCATAAGGGATGAGGCGTCGTCCTTAAAAGAGTATTACAGGCGCTTGATGAAGGCGGTCTCGCTATGAAGCGGGCGATCCATCCCATAAAGGCAGATATGATGCGTTTGCACAGGATATTTCCGGCGAAGTTTGGTCTTGCGCTTATGCTGGCGTTCGGCCTTCTCTTCGGCATCTTTCTAAAAAACGGAACAACGTTGCTCGCCTTTGGCTATGGCGTTTGTGGGGAGGATATTGGTTTCCTCTGGAATGCAATCGATCCTTCTGCGCCTGATGAGTCCCTTGCGCGCAGCGCTTTTGCCGGTACATCCCTGTTCGTTCCACTCATCGTTTGTTTGGTGCTTTTACAGGAGCATGGCTATAAAGAGGGGCACCGAATTTCTTCGGCAAGAGGTCTCAACCGCTTTTATGGGGCTCTAGCCCATGCATTTTCGTCTGCTTTAATAATTGGCGCAGCGTATAGCGCGCTTTGCCTTCTTCTTTTTGCAATAGCCATAATACGTGGAGGGCATAACTACTCGCACAACATACTAACTGTATTTTTGCCTGCAATGATAGTCAACGCCGTATTGGTGATATCGGTTGCGCTGGAGACGGTGACCATCTATCGGATAACGGGCAGCGCTGTATTGAGCGGGGCCGTGGTGATAGTTGGATTTGTCATGAGCTTGACGCTCTACGGAGCCTTCCTTCAGGCACCCATACCATCCTTGCGATGGATTTTCCTTCTTCCGGGGCCGTATCTTGGAGTCGGATGTGCCCTTGGGTATAGCGATATGGGCCAGCTGACGCTTCTGGGATATGGCGTGGCAGCCAGCTGTCTATCGGTATTGATTTACGCTCTCGTGAGCTTTCGTGCCGGGGGTGTGTTCAATGGCTCGTCAGATTAAAAGATTCCTCCATTCAGAATGGAAGCATGTGAGCAAATGGGCGTACGCCTTAATCCTGGTAATTTATGCGTGCATGGTGGTATTGCAGCTTAATTCTTTCCCGATGTGGCTCTGTGGCCTCCGTGAGAACAGTTTCTTGGGCTTTTTCCCAGACCCGACGCTTCGGCTATCGGCGGAGGATGCCCTTCTATTTGGTAATGCAGAGGTTTTTCGCGGTCTGCTGTTCAACGTAGCCCCGTTGGCTCATGCATTGTTCTTTCCGTTCATTGCTGCTTGTATTGTGCCGCGCTTTGTCAGTTCGGGCTTTGTCGAGGAACCGTGGGGGCTGTCGGAGGCCCGGGGAGGGAAGCGTGTGTGCGCTATCGTTGCGCGAGCGATGCTGTCTTCTTTCGCCCTTTTGGGCGCGTTTATCCTGACGAGTGTCGTTTTGTACTGTCTTAACTGCGCGATCGTTTTGGATGCTCAGCAGTATTTCAACCTGCATGTATTTTGCTATCGACTTGTTCTTGCTGCCGCCGCCTGCCTTGCATACGTGGTTTCTTGCGTAATCGTTGTTTCCTATTTTGGGTCCGGCTTCGGTCCGATTGGCATGCTGTTGCTTGTCAACGTTGTAGCGATCTACATACAGATCGGGGCCAATTCCATGCTTCCGCTTCCGGCCTCGATGCTCATGTGGATTTGCGGCGTGACCCCGTTGGAGGATAGTCAATGCACCTCGATTTTAATTGACTGCCTCATAAACGTAGCAAGCGTTTTTGCCATCTGCTTTACGGTCGACCGATTGTGGTCGAGATTTCTTTGATTGTTTGTGAGGGATAAACATACCGAGCGTATCAAATACAGGGGGGCGGGCACCGTGGCTGGTGTCCGCCCCCCCCTGGCATGGAAGGTTTAAGCCTGTGTGATTCGCGAGCTAGCGAGCCCGCTTAACCTTGGCCGCTGCCTCGACAAACGACTTCCACAGGTCAAAGTCGGTCTCGAGCGTCTTCCACGTGTACTCAGGGTGCCATTGCACGCCCAGGCAGAACGGCTGGCCTTCGACTTCGATGCACTCGGGCACGCCGTCGGTTGCCTTGGCGACCAAGCGCGTGCTTTTACCCAGACGATCGACGCAGCAGTGGTGTGCGGAGTTGGTCTGGATCAGCCTGTGCCCGCCAACCGCGCGCTCCAGCAGCGAGCCCGGCACGACCTCGACAGGATGCACAGGGTCGTTGAGCACGTGGGTATGGCGCCACTGCGTGCGGCCCTCGCGCGCGCCCAGGCTCGGCACGTCCATGCACAGGGTGCCGCCGGTGGCGACGTTGAGCAGCTGCGTGCCGCGGCAGGTGGTAAAGAGCGGCTTTTTGGCGCGGAGTACCTCGTCGACCAGCTTAAACTCAAAACTATCGCGGATTTCGCAGCAGAGGGTGGGGTCGTAGGGTCGATCATCGCCCCAACGTTTGGGATTGACATCGGGGCCGCCGGGAATGGCGATGCCGTCGGCGATGTCGACGTAATGACGGATGACCTCAATGTCCTCGGTGATGGACATCTGCAGCGGCAGGCCGCCGGCAGCAAGAATGGCATCGACAAAGACACTTGCGATTTCCTCGTTGGGGGAGAGTGTCTCGCTTAAAAACGGCTTTGCCTCTTCCCAGCGCGGCGCCACCAGGATGAGCGGACGGTCGGCGGGGTCGACGTTGACGTGCGGGGTGTATGACGATGAAGTGCGAGTTCCGATCATAGGTGTTGCTTTCGAGTTTGGATGGTCATGGCGAGCGGATATGGCAATTGGGCTAGTGGCCCTTGATGGAGTTGAGGAAGTCTTGGGCGCGCTTGGTCTGGGGATGGTCGAAGAACTCGTCGGGCGTGCCGGTTTCCACGATCTGGCCGTCGGCCATGAACACGACGCGGTCGGCAACGCGGCGGGCGAAGTTCATCTCGTGCGTAATGACGATCATCGTCATGCCCTGCTGGGCCAGGCGGACCATGACCTCGAGCACCTCGTTGATCATCTCGGGGTCAAGGGCACTCGTGGGCTCGTCGAAGAGCATGGCCTTGGGCTGCATGGCGAGCGAGCGGGCAATGGCCACGCGCTGCTGCTGGCCGCCCGAGAGCTGAGCGGGCACCTTGTCGGCCTGTTCGGCAACGCCCACGCGGCTCAGCAGGTCCATGGCGCGCTCACGAGCTTCCTCCTTGGACACGCCCAGCACGTCGACCGGCCCCAGCATGACGTTCTGCAGCACCGTCATATGCGCGAACAGGTTGAACTGCTGAAACACCATGCCCAGCTCGGCGCGCATGCGGGCAAGATCCTTGCCTTCCTGCGGCAGAGGCTCGCCCTCGATGAGGATCTCGCCCGAGTCGATGGTTTCCAGGCGGTTGATGGTTCGGCACATGGTCGACTTGCCCGAGCCTGAGGGGCCGATCACGACGACGACTTCGCCGCGGTCGACCGAGAGATTGATGTCGTTGAGGACGTGCAGATCGCCATAGTGCTTATCGACGTGCTTGAGCTCGATCAGCGGCTGATTACCGGTAGAAGAAGTGCTCTGTGCCATGGTGCTCGGCTCCTTATGACTCGAAATGGTAAATCGTTAGCGAATGATGGTCGCGCCGGTCTTGTGCGAAACGTAGACAGCGGCCTTGTTGATTGCGACGTTGATGAGGATATAGATGACCGCGATCACCAGGTAGACCGACACGAGGGCGTCGTAGTTGGTAATGAGCACGCGGGCGTTTTGCATAAGGTCGGGGTAGCTCACCACGTAGGCGACGGTGGTGTCTTTGACGACGACCACAAGCTGCGAAATCAACGACGGAATGATAAACCGAATAGCCTGCGGCAGGACGATTTTAAAGGTGATTTTAGCTTTGGAGAGACCGAGCGCCTGGGCGGCCTCGACCTGGCCGCGCGGCACGGCATTGACGCCGGCGCGGAAGATCTCGGCGAGTACGCCGGCCGCGGCGAGCGCGACGGGAAGCGTGAGCATCCAAAACGACGGCAGCGCGATCTTGTACTGGGGCAGCACCAAAAAGAAGAAGTAGATGAACAGCAGGCTCGGCACGCCACGGAAGAAATCGGTGAGCACGCGGCAGACCAGCTGTAGCGGCTTGATGTCGCTGGTACGGCCGAGCATGAGGGCTAAGCCCAGTACCAGCGCGATGGCGCCGGCGGTGAGCGCGACCTTTACTGTGCCCTCAAAACCGGCAAGCAGGAACTTCCAGGTGGTGAGGTGCGTAAAGAAGTACCAGTAATGGACCGAAAGCTGGCCGGTCACATAAAAGCGCTGCAGTACCAGAGCGATGAGCGCGGCCACGGCAACAAGTGAGATGGCGGTGCCGACGCGAATCTTGGCGCGCATCTTGGGGCCGGGAGCCTCGTAGAGCGCATCGCGCATGGTGAGCGCGGAGGTGGAGTGCTTGCTCATCGGAGGATCCTCACCTTCTTATCGATATAGTTGCCAATGTGGCTCACCACAAAGGCCGTGCCCAGGTAGCCGAGCGCCGAGATAAAGAACGCGGCGACGCCGCCGAGCGAGCGCGTGTTGATGTAGCTCACCACGCCGGTGAGCTCCTGCGGTTTAAGCGGCACCTGACTGCCGAGCGCGGTGGTGAGCATGACGGCGATAAAGAGGTTGGTCATGGGCAGCACGCTCGAGCGCAGCGCCTGCGGAATCACGATCTTGGCGAGGATACGGCTGAAGCTCATTCCCAGCGAGCGGGCGGCTTCCACCTGGCCGACACCGACGGTGTTGATGCCGCTCATAAAGTTCTCGGAGCCAAAGGCAGAACCCAAGAGCACTGTGGCGACGATGACGCAGGTGCGGTAGGGCAGGACGACCTTGAGCGGCGGCAGCGCGTAGACGACGATAATGAGCAGCGCGATGCCGGGGATGTTACGGAAGACCTGGACATACAGGTCGCCAAAGACGCGCAGCGGCTTGAGCGGCGACACGCGCATCACGGTGACGGCGACGGCCAGCACCATGGCGATGGCAAACGACTCAAGCGTCATGCCCCAGGTTGCTAGCAGCGCGTCGATATAGTTCTGGCCATAGAGCGACCAGAGCTCGGAGAGACTCATGCGGACCTCCCGCCGGTAAGGAAAGGGGCTCCCGTGTGTACGGAAGCCCCGACAACTCAGTGAGGAAACAGTTTAGCGCAATAAAGCGCATCGTGCGTTTCCGTATGGTTTCGTAGCGGCCGTTACTAGGCTTGCTGCCTAGGCGCCGATCTCGGGCAGCTCGGGAACATTGGTGTCGCCCGTACGGTCGCCAATGCAGATCTGCCACAGCTCGGTCCAGGTGCCGTCGTCCTCGATCTTCTTAAGGAAGTCGTTGACAAAGGCGACGCCGTCGGAATCGAGCGGCAGGCCGATACCATAGGGCTCCTTGCTGCCGAAGGGCTTGCCGGCGATCTTGTACTTACCGGGCTCGCGGACCAGGGCGCTCTGCTGCATGTTGTTATCGATGACGTAGGCGTCAACGCGGCCCTGCTGGAGTGCCTGGCGGGCCTCCTCGTCGGTCTTGAACTCCTGCTGGCTGGCCTTGGGGGCGAACTCCTCCAGGATGGCGGGGCCGTTGGAGCCGGACTGGACGGCGACGTTCTTGTCGGCCAGGTCGTCGACGCTCTTGATGTCGTCGTTATCGGCGAGCACCAGGATAGCCTGCTGGGTGTAGTAGTAGGGACCGGCGAAGGAGACGAGCTTCTTGCGCTCGTCAGTGATGGTGTAGGTGGCAAAGACAGCGTCGACCTGGCCGTTCTGCAGGACGGACTCGCGCGTGTCCGAGGTCACCTGGGTGATCTCGACCTTGTTCTCGCCCAGAATGTAGTTGGACAGGAGCTGTGCGATACCGGCGTCGAAGCCGCGGGTCTGACCGTCTTTCTCGTTGAGGAGGGAGAAAAGTGTGGAGGTCTGAACGCCACCGATCTTAAAGACACCGGCGTCCTTGACGGCCGTGGCCCAGGTGCTGGCGGCGATGGCGTCGTCATCGGCCTTGGGGCCGTTGTCGACGAGTTTGTCGAATGCCTTGGCATCGAGTATGGTGGAAGCCTCGGTATCTTCGGAGCTCTTGGAGGAGCCGGCGGCGGAACCCTTGTCGGCCTCGGCGCTGGTGTCGGAGCAGCCGGCAAGACCAAGGCCGGCAACGGTTGCGAAGGTGGCGGCGACAAAGCCGCGGCGGTCGAGAACGACCTGCTGGGAGAGGTTCTTGCTCATGGTAGAACACCTTTCTCAATAAAATCCCTAGCGGTTGAGTAGAGTTATACCCTATCGCGCTCAAATGGGTCAACACGAAATAACTCAGAAACATACTTACCTTATGGGTAATTCTTCCTACCTAAAAGGGACAGGTTTATTTTGGTAGGTTTTATCTGGGAAAACGTCGGTTATTGCTGCTGAGATGACGTTTTGCGGTCGGCGTGGCCGCTCGCGGCGGTCGTTATAATGGCGGCAACGCGACATATATATAAGTAAGGAGATCGCGTATGAACGATTATTCGTTTTTCGCGCCGACCGTGACCTAAAACCACCACAAAGGGGACAGGCACCTTTGTGGTGGTTTGGGCTGGTACGGCGGCCGGTCTCGTTGTTTTGTCTAGATCTGTAACGGGTAGACGAGGATTTGTACGCTAGGTGTTACAGATTGAGATAATCGCGTCGCGAAAATAAAAACCTCCGCATGGGTGCTTCCCTTGCGGAGGTTTTTTACTCGTTGAGTAGCCTTACGGCCTCGGCGGCCATGTTCTCGACCGTCATGCCGTTCTGAGCGAGCAACTCGTTGGGGTCGTAGCGGTCGGGGAAGCCCTTGGCGATGCCAAAGGTGCGCGTGCGCACGGGCGTGCAGGCCAAGTAGCACGCGACACGCTCGCCCCAGCCACCGTCCAAGATGCCGTCCTCGAGAGTGACGACAACGCGATGCTCGGCGGCAAGACTGTCGAGGAACTCGCGGTCGAGCTCGGTTGCATAGCGCGGGTTGACAAGCGTGGCCTCGATGCCGTACTCGGCGGTCAGACGGTTTGCCACGCGCTCGCCCAGCTCAAAGAAATCGCCGAGCGCGAGCACTGCTACGTCTCGACCCTGGCGCACCACGTTGTAGCGAACGGCGCTGTAGTCGGTGTCTTCGGCAGGCGCAAGGTCGGGACGGCTTACCAGGCCGATGCCCGGTACACGAATCGCCACGGGATGCTCGCGGTGGTCGAGCGACCAGCTCAGCATGGACAGATATTCCTCCATGCAGGCCGGCGCCAAGTAGTGCATGTTGGGAAGACCGCCCAGCATGGAAATATCAAAGAACGAGAGGTGCGTCTCGGACGTGGTGCCAAAGATCGACGCACCAAACACCAAAATGGTCGCCGGGGCGTCGTTGAGGCACAGGTCGTGCCATAGCTCGTCGTAGGCGCGCTGCAAAAACGTGCCGTACACACCAAAGACTGGCTTGGCGCCCGAGCGCGCAAGCGCGGTGGCAAAGGTCACGGCGTGCTCCTCGGCAATGCCCACGTCAACAAACTGCTTGCCTGCCGCGGCGCGAAGCTCGGGCGTAAAGCCCATGATGTAGGGCGTTGCGGCCGTGATGCCCACAACCTGCGGATCGCGCTCTATGGCAGCGCTCAGGGCCTCGCCCGTAATGTCGGCATAGGTGCGCGGCGCAGGCTCGCTCGGATGGCCCGGGCAGAGCTTGCGCCCAGTCGCCATGTCAAACGGACCTACATGATGCCAGCGCTCGGGGTCGCTCTGGGCTGGCTCAAAGCCCTTGCCCTTGGCGGTCGAGACGTGCAGCACGATGGGGTGATCGATATCGCGCAGCTCCTGCAGCGCGTCGACGAGGGCCAACACATCGTTGCCGGCGTCTAAATAGCGGTAGTCGAGCCCCATCGCGCGGAAAACGTTGCGCCTGCAGGTGCCGTTGCTGGCGCGCAGCTCGGCCAGATTGCGATACAGGCCACCGTGGTTCTCGGCAATGGACTGGTCGTTGTCATTGACGACGATGATCAAGTTGCTGTCGAGCTCGGCGGCATTGTTGAAGCCCTCAAACGCCAGACCGCCCGAAAGCGAACCGTCGCCAATGATGGTGATGACGTTGTACGCATCGCCCGCCAGGTCACGAGCGTGCGCCAAGCCGCAGCCCAGGCTCACCGATGTAGAGGTGTGGCCCATGGCGAACAGGTCGTGTTCGGACTCGTCGGGATTGGCAAAGCCAGAGGCCTCGCCGTAGCGTGCCGGGTCGATATAAGTGTACGCGCGCCCAGTCAGCGCCTTGTGGGCATAGGTCTGGTGCGATACGTCAAAGACAATTTTGTCGGTGGGGGAGTTAAACACGCGATGAAGCGCAACCGTAAGCTCAACGACGCCCAGGTTGGGGGCAACGTGCCCGCCGACGGCGGCGGAGCTTTCGAGGATGGCGTGGCGGATCTCGCCGCAGAGCAGCGGAAGCTCGGCGCGATCGAGAGCCTTGACGTCCTCGGGCGTTGTCGTTTGCGTAAGCAGCATCGTTGTGGGTTACTCCATGCGAATCGTGCGCCGGCACTCCCTCGGCCGGCACAATTGCACAAGACAGTCTCGCACATTTTGGCGTTTGATATGTGACGGCGGCGCGGTAATTCGCCAACTGGTGGGGCAAAACGTTTTGTCCGATGCCATACTGATAAGTTCCATGATGATTTTATTCATTGCGTGCAGGCTGCGGCTTGCCGCCGAGCGCCGCCGGAAGGAGGCCGCATGTCCGATACCGTTCGTGCCGAGAAAATCGCGCGCGAGGTCGACGATGCCGCCCGTCAGCTTGCCCAGGCGGGCCGCTTGGACCTGATGCATGAGTTTATCCAACATGGCGATGTGACGGTTTATGCACATGTGACCTCGGTGGCGCGGGCAAGTCTGTCCTTTGCCGAGCGCCTGGGCCGCGTCGGTATCTCCGTCGACCGCTTATCGCTGCTGCGCGGGGCCCTGCTGCACGATTACTTTCTCTATGACTGGCACGATCCCGACCCAAGCCATCGGCTGCATGGCTTTCGCCACCCGTTTTTTGCCTTGGCGCGTGCGGAGGAAGATTTTGAGCTGACGCCGCGCGAGCGGAATATTATCGTACGGCATATGTTTCCGCTGGTACCGGTGCCGCCGACGTGTCGTGAGGCATGGATTGTGTGCCTGGCGGATAAATGGTGCGCGCTGCGCGAGACGATTGCCGGCCGTCTGCCGCGCAAAGGCGGCGCGAACGATTTGAACGAGGGGTCGAGTGACGGCTCGAGCAAAGAATCGAACGAAAAGAGGAGTGGGTAGACGGTGGGAACCGCGATCGACATGGCATTTGACGGCGCGACGCTTGCCGCCTGTCCGCTCTCGGCGCTGGTACTCTCGTTTGCCTTCTACGGTTTTTGCGGCTGGGTATGGGAGTCGACAGTCTGCGCCATGCTCAACCACGGACGCTTTGCCAACAGCGGCTTTTTGCTAGGGCCGTGTTGTCCCATCTACGGTGCGGGCGGCATCGCGTGCTGGTTGCTGCTGCGTGGAATCCCAGACGCCTCGAGCCAGTTTGTCGCTGCCGCGCTCGTATGCAGCGTGATCGAATATAGCGTGGGCGTGCTGTTGGAAAAAACGACGGGTGCCCGGTTTTGGGATTACTCGCATCTGCCGTTTAACCTGCACGGACGCATCTGCCTGTACTGGGCCTGCGCATTTGGCTTGGGTGCGTTGTGTATTTGCCGTTTAGTGGAGCCGGCATTGCTGGGGCTGCTTGGCCATCTGCCGGTGCTGATTGTGCGGCTGTCCGCCTTTATCGTCGCGGTCGCGATGATGGTCGATGCGGTGTGCTCGTTGGCCAGCTGGCGCCGCCTGTCCGATCAGCTTGAGCGTGTGCGTGCCGACCTTGCCGACCGCATCAATGAGTCGCTTGCCGACGCCTCCGACTCTATGCTCGAACGTATTCCCGATTCGGCGATCGACTCGGTGGCGCAGACGCATATCCGCGGTCGCGCCGTTAACGCTTGGCTGGCCGAGCTGGGCGACGCGGCGCTCGATGCCCTGCGCGAGAAGGCTTCGATGCCGACGTTTATCTCGGATGGTGCTCGCGGCCTGGCGCTTGCTGCCCGCCGCGTTGCCGATGCCGCGCCGAGCATGCCGCGTCCGTCGCTCAGTCGTCGCCTTGCCGGCAAGCGCATGAGCCGTCCGGTGCCGAGTGTGTCGCTCAGTCGTCGCGACCTGCGCTTCTTCAATGCCTTTCCGCGCTTGCGCATCAATCGCTACGAGGGCGTCATCCGGGCCACCGATCTCCGCAACCGAGCTCGCGAGCTGTTCCGGCGCTAGGCGGGGCGGGCGCGCTCACGGCTTCCTTGCTCGCGTATTTCCCGTTCGTTTCGCGCCCGTTGCCGCGCCGTTTCCAAGATTGCGGCACCGTTTCCATTCGACAACGCAGCGTTTAACAACGCCGTATCTGGTCTACACCAGTTGCCCCTCGGCCGCATTATGGGCGCCGACAACGTTCATGCGACCAAGGGGGACGAATGTACGATACGGGATCGACAACGTTTATGCTCATCTGCACCATGCTCGTGTTTTTAATGACACCGGGCCTGGCGTTTTTCTATGGCGGCCTGTCCAGGCGCAAAAATGTCATCAACACCATGCTTATGTGCTTTGGCGCCATTGGCCTGGTTGGTGTGCTGTGGATTGTTGCCGGCTGGTCGCTGGCCTACGGCGGCGACGGCTCGAGTCCGTTTATTGGAGGCCTTGACCAGTTGCTGTGCCTACCGGTGCTCAACCAGGTGCTGCAGGCGGCCGAGGGCAATGCCGCGGGCGGTGCCGTCTACCCTCAGATCATCAACATCGCCTTCCAGATGGCGTTTGCCATGATCACCGCCGCTATCGTTACGGGCAGTCTGGCAGGCCGCGTTAAGTTTGGTGCCATGACGGCCTTCCTGGGCATTTGGCTGCTCGTGGTCTATGCGCCGCTCGCCCACATGGTTTGGGGCGGCGATGGTTCCTTTATCGGCGACATCATCGGCGCGCTCGACTTTGCCGGCGGCGACGTGGTACACATTTCGTCTGGTCTCACGGGCCTGATTCTCTGCTTAATGCTCGGCCGTCGTCGCGGCTTTGGCATGGTGAGCTACCGTCCGCATAACGTGCCGTTTGTGGCGCTGGGCGCCGGTCTACTTTGGTTTGGTTGGTTTGGCTTTAACGGCGGCAGCGAGTTTAAGGCCGACGCCGTGGCGGCACTCGCCATCCTCAACACCGTGACGGCCAGCGCGGCGGGCATGGTCTCGTGGCTTGCCGTCGAGCGCGTGCACACCGGTCGTCCCACGCTGGTGGGCGCCAGCACCGGTCTGGTTGCGGGCCTTGTGGTGGTCACGCCGGGCGCGGGCTTTGTCGAGCCGTGGGCGGCGCTGGTCATGGGCCTGATCGTCTCTCCCGTCTGTTACCTGGCCATCAGCCATCTCAAGACCAAGTTCGGCTACGACGATGCGCTCGACGCGTTTGGCTGCCATGGTATCGGCGGCATCTTGGGCGGCGTGCTCACGGGCCTGTTCTGCGTGCCGGAGCTTTCGTGGACCGGTAAGGGCGGCCTGTTCTACACGGGTGACATGTCGCTGCTCATCTCGCAAATCCTGGGCATTGTGGTGACGGTCGCTATTGTGCTGGTGCTCGACTTGGTGATTGCCGCGGTGGTCAAGGCGCTGTTCCGCGGCAGCCTGCGCGTGGACGAGGCCGATGAGGCGCTGGGCTTGGATGCGAGTCAGCACGGCGAGAGCGCATACCCCTCATTCTCCGGACTCGATTAGCAGCTTCCCCAAGCACCGCACCTTGCCGTTCAATCGTCGCTCACGTACTTAAGTACGCTTCGCTCCTCTTTCACGGCAATCTGCGGCACTTGGGAAACCTGCTAAGACCAGTCAGTTGAACTTTTTTGATCTCTGAGGTTGGTTTACGGCACCTGGGAAACCCGCGTCTCATGTAAAGGGATACGTTGATTATTGAGAGGAATTCACTATGAAGAAAATTACGGCGATCGTTCGTGCTGAGAAGCTTGAGGTTCTCAAAGACGCGCTGTTTGCTGCCGATGTTCGCGGCATGACCATCAACCAGGTGCAGGGCTGCGGCGCGCAGCATGGCTGGAAGGAATACGTGCGCGGCAACGAGCTGCTCGTCAACACGATCCCCAAGGTGCAGTTCACCCTCATCTGCGCCGACGAGCATGTCGACGGTATCGTTGACATTATCTGCAACGCCGCTCGCACCGGTGCCGTCGGCGACGGCAAGATTTGGGTCGAGCCGGTCGAAGAAGTCATCCGCATTCGCACCGGCGAACACGGCCCGGCCGCGGTGTAGAATCGACCGTCTGCCATCCGCAACGTTAAAATGCTGCAATGAGGCACAAGACTTGCGTTGCGGATGGGCGGATTATGGGTCGCAATAAATATCCCGAGGAGACGGTCGCGAAGATTCTCGACGCGGCACTGGAGCTATTCTGCGCACAGGGTTATGAGGGGACGAGTATTCAAGATATCGTCGACCGCCTCGATGGCATGACCAAGGGCGCTGTCTATCATCACTTCAAGAGCAAAGAAGAGATTTTTAACGCTGCTTTCAATCGGGCAATGACTCCGATTGTTGAGCACCGTCGCTCGATGCTTGGCGTCGGTAATATGACCGGAGCCCAAAAGCTCAAGCGACTGTACGCTCCCGAGTCCGTTGTTCCACAAATTGAGCTATGGGCACGTATGCGTCCTGCAGCAGATCCGGTAAAAAGCTCGCGCCTACTGGCGATGCAGTACCAGGGCTCATTTGACGAGTCGGCCGATGGCTGTCTCTTGCCAGTGATCGAGGAGGGCATCGCCGACGGCTCCATTGCGTGCGAATGCCCGCGCGAAGCGGCGGAGGCCGTATCGTTGTTGGCGAATCTTTGGCTGTTGCCATTGTTCCGTCCGCTCGAGCCCAAGGAGCGAATGCTCGCTCGCGCACAATGTTTGGCGCAGATGGCTGCCGCGGTGGGGCTCGATTTGGGTAATGAAGTGCTTCAGACAACGGCGCAGATTTGGGACGTATGGGACCGCGCCGGGTGGTAATATAGATACCAACGGTATGTAATTGATTTGTGAGGGTAGCCACGGCTGCCCTTTTCAAGTCATTAAATACATACTAGTGGTATGTATAGGGGGTGGGCTTATGGCTGGGCTGAGAGACGTCGGTGTCTCGTTGAAATCAAAAACAGTGCGGTCAATCAGGCTCGCGGAACTTCTGGTTGCGCAGCTGTGCACGTATTCGATGCTGTCGGCGCTGTGCTTTGCGTATCCACTTTACTTGTTCGATCGCAGTGGATCGTCAACGTTATATGGCGTCGTCGCGGCGATAGCGTTCATACCCGGCGTACTTGCAACTCCGGCTGGCGGAATCTTGGCGGATAGGGGAAGACATCGCGAGGTCCTCGTGGCCCTCGGCATTGCTCTGATGACTGCATCACTGCTGTCTATCCCCATGAAGCGCTCGTTGCCTCTTGCGGTCGTCGTAGTAGCGATACTTTGTGTTCAATATGGTGTTCAATCGCTGCTAAAGCCAATGCTCCAAATTGAGACGGTGCGCATGGCGGGTGAAGAGAAGGTTGAGCGGGCCACTGCATTGGTTTCGCAGATGACCATGGTGAGCAATATCTTGGGCCCTGTGGTCGGGACGGCAGTCTATGGGTACTTTGGCATCGATGCTCTTTGCACAACCGCGTCGGTGGCGTTTGCGATTTCAGCTCTCTTGTTTGGGGGCGCGCTCAAGCAAAATGCCTCATTTGAAACGATGGGAGACGGCGCGACTCGTACGACATGCCGAAACGATTTTCGGGAGTCGATTCGGTATCTGTTGCAAAATGCATCATTGGCCGCTGTGATTTTGCTTGCGGCCGTTTTGAACCTTGCGTTGGTTGGGCTAACGATTGGCGCTCCCATTATTGTTACAAAGCATCTCGGCATGCAATCGTCCTGCGTTGGGATAGTTGAGGTTGCTCTGGGCCTGGGTGGTCTTACCGGCAGTGGCTTGGTCGGCATTTGGCCGCATCGTTTTTCTTTCAATGGCATATGTCGATATGTTGCGATGATCTGTTTTGGAGTCGCGCCGATTATTGTTACGCTGCTGTTCGGCGTAGATGTATGCGTGTTCACCGTGTTTGCGGTTGGTTCGGCATGGGTCATGGTGTGGGCGAGCATTACGTCGGTTGAAATCATCGCGTTTGTTCAGCGGGTAGCGCCGACTGAGCTCTGCGGAAAAGTGCTTTCGGTCGTTTACATGGTCCTTTCCTGCGCAACACCTATCGGCCAATTGACGTACGGGGTTGCATATGATCGATGGACACCAGCGATTGTATTCGCAGCCATGTTGGCGGTGCTGACGTTGACGACGGTGCTGTTTTATCGTCTGAAAAATCGCTTGCGGCGATTGTCTTGACGCGCTGGGGCACCGTGAATTTGCGGAGGCAGTGGTCCGCCGCGCCGGGACGGCATTGTTTGGGCGTGCCTCTCCTTCGTCTACAATATCGTGCAGACGAAGGAGAGGCACGCCCATGATCAAGATGTTCGCGAGTGACTTAGACGGAACGCTGCTGAACGCCCTGCACGAGGCGGATGGGACCATCCGCCGTGCCATTCGCGAGCTGACCGAGGCCGGCCTGCATGTGGTTCCCGCGACCGGACGCTCGACGCTGCCGATCGGCGAGCATGGCTTTACGGGGCTGGCGCTCGATGCCTGCTGCTCTAACGGCTCCATCGTGCGCGACAGTCATGGCGAGGTGCTCAAGACCTGGACCATCGATCCGCAGATCACCGAGGAGCTGCTCAAGGAGTTTCCGGATATCTGTTTTGACTGCTCCACGCCCGACGGCATGTTTTCGAGCGGATCGTTCGAGATGCACCAGGCGGGCTTTAAAAAAGACAGCCCTATCAAGCGCATCGTGATGCGCGGCATGCGTGCGCGTGGCGGGTACCACGAGGAACAGTACTTCGACCAGTCGATCGGTGACATCCTGCGCCACGATGTGTGCAAGATCAACTGTCGCGTGACCTCGCCCGAGCTGGAGCGCGACCTTAAGGCGTATCTGGCCGAGCGCTCGGACCGCGTGGTCAACGCGCCGTTCGATCCGGTGATGTTCGAAATTACGGACGTGGCGTGCAACAAGGGCGAGAGCGTGGCATGGCTGGCGGGCTACTACGGTATTGCCGAGGACGAGGTCGCGGTCTACGGCGACGGCGGCAACGATATCGCCATGCTCAAACGCTTCCGCCACAGCTACGCGACCAAAAACGCAAGCGATGCAGCTAAGGCCGCCGCGAGCGTGACCATCGGCAGCTGCATGGTCCATGCCGTCCCCAAACACATGCTCGCCACCATGCGCAAGCAAAACTCCCGCACCGTCATCGAATAATGTGACAAAGGGACTGCCCCCTCGTCACATTCCAAATATTGCCTTTACGTGTTGATGCACACGGTGTGCAATAATACTCGCACTGTGCAATAGCGCACAGGCTGAGTAGCAAGGAGGACGCTTGTCCCAGCTCGAGAAATGCGATCGCCGGTCCCTTCGCTCGCAGCGTGCCCTTCGCCAGGCACTTGCCAGCGAGCTTGCCGAAAGCGGCGACCTTTCGCGCATTAATGTCGCGTCGCTCACCGAGCGTGCTGGCCTTACGCGCCGCACGTTCTATTCGCACTATCGCGATATTCCCGACTTTATCAATCAAATCGAGGACGGCTTGCTGGCCGAGATCCGTGAGCGCATTGAGCTCATCACCTCAGCTCAGCTGCCCGATCTTTACCGTAACATTGACGAGCTCGAGCCGGCGCCCGGTTCGGTTGAGCTGCTGCGTTATCTTGCGGCCAACCGCGACTTAATCGGTGCGCTGCTGGGTCCGGGCGGCGACCAGGCCTTTATTAAAAGGATCATCGACACCGCGCGTGAGGCTGTGGTGCCGCGTGCGCAGACGGGCATTTTGGGCCTGGCGCTGGGCACGTTCTTTGACTACTACGTCACCTACGTCGTGAGCGCCGAGGTTGGCATGATTCAGCGCTGGTTTGAGCGTGGGCTCACCGAATCGCCCGAGGCCATGGCGCGCATTATGACGGTGCTCGCTTTTGTTCGTCCTGGTGACCTGTATGGCCAACCCATCGATATCAACGTGCCGGAATACGGCATGAAGCTATTGAACTTGCAGCTCGAGGACGCGGCCGACACCGCCGCAACCGTCGAGTCCAACAACTAAGAGGAGAGACAATGAGCAAACTCGTCGAGGGCATCAAGGATCGTATGGTCGCTGCCGCACGCGAGGCCGCGCCCGCCGTGGTGGACGCCGCGCAGAAGGCCGCGACCGCGGCTGCCGAGAAAGTTGCCGAGGCAGTTGCCGATGCCAAGAACGCGGCAGGGGAGACGTCCATCGCTAGCGAGCTCGCCACCGCCGCTGAGCCCGTGGCCGCCGCCCACGCCCCCGAAGGCGCGATCTTCAACCCCGAGGCCGCCCGCGGCAACCTGCACCTGGGCATCGACGTGGGCTCCACCACCGTCAAGCTTGCCGTGCTCAACGATGACAACCAGATCGTCTACGCCAAGTACCAGCGCCACCACACCGACGTCCGCGCTTGCGCCCGCGACTTGTTCGAGGGTGCCGCGACTGTGCTGCCGACGGCCCAGATGACCTGTGCCATCACCGGCTCGGGCGGTCTGCTGCTGTCCCAGTGGCTCGACCTGGAGTTTGTCCAGGAAGTCATCGCCAGCAAGCGCGCCGTCGAGACCCTCATCCCGGCCACCGATGTCGCCATCGAGCTGGGCGGTGAGGACGCCAAGATCATCTACTTTGACAACGGCATCGAGCAGCGCATGAACGGCACCTGCGCCGGCGGCACGGGCGCGTTCATCGATCAGATGGCCACTCTGCTGCACACCGACGCGAGCGGCCTCAACGAGCTCGCGGCCAACGCCACCACCATCTATCCCATCGCCAGCCGTTGCGGCGTCTTTGCCAAGACCGACGTGCAGCCGCTCCTCAACGAGGGCGCCCGCCCCGAGGACGTCGCCGCTTCCATCTTCCAGGCCGTCGTGACCCAGACCATCTCGGGCCTGGCGTGCGGCCGTCCCATTCGCGGTAACGTCGCCTTCCTGGGCGGCCCGCTGCAGTATCTCTCCGAGTTGCGCCACCGCTTCTACCTCACGCTCAACCTGGACGAGGAGCACCGCATTGTGCCCCAAAACGCCCACCTGTTTGTGGCGAGCGGCGCTGCCATGGCGCACGAGTCCAACAAGCTCAGCACGTTCCCGCAGTTTATCGAGGCCATCGACAGCTTGGGCGACACGCAAGGTGCTGAGGTCGAGCGCCTGGATCCGCTCTTTGCCACCGACGAGGACTTTGCTGAGTTCAAGAACCGCCACGACAAGGAAGTCGTCCCCAAGGGCAAGCTCGACGGCTACACCGGCCGCGTGTTCATCGGCATCGACGCCGGCTCCACCACCATGAAGGCCGCGCTCGTGGGCGAGGACGGCCAACTGCTGCACACCTGGTACGGCAACAACAACGGCGACATCCTGGGCACGGCCAAGGTCATCATGGCCGATTTCTACAACCACATCCCCGCGGGTTGCACCATCGGCCACGTGACCACCACGGGCTACGGCGAGGCGCTGCTCATCGAGGCTCTCAAGGCCGATTCCGGCGAGATAGAGACCGTCGCGCACCTGCGCGGCGCCAAGGCGTTCCTGCCCGGCGTCGAGTTCATTCTGGACATTGGCGGCCAGGACATGAAGTGCCTGCGCGTCAAGGACGGCGTCATCGAGCACATCATGCTCAACGAGGCCTGCTCGTCGGGTTGCGGTAGCTTTATCGAGAGCTTCGCCGTCTCTATGAACATGGACGTGCGCGCGTTCGCCGATGCCGCCATCCATGCTAAGGCCCCCGTCGACCTGGGCAGCCGCTGCACGGTCTTCATGAACTCTCGCGTCAAGCAGGCGCAAAAGGAAGGCGCCACGGTGGGCGACATCGCGGCCGGCCTGTCCTATTCCGTCATCAAGAACGCCCTGTTCAAGGTCATTAAGCTGCGCGATCCCAAGGAGATCGGCAGCCAGGTGATCGTCCAGGGCGGCACCTTTATGTCCGACGCCACGCTGCGTGCATTTGAGCAGCTCACCGGCGTTCATGCCGTGCGCCCCGACATCGCCGGCTGCATGGGCGCCTACGGTGCGGCCCTGCTCGCCCGCGATCGCGCCGGCGCCGACGGCACCTCGACCATCCTTTCGGCTGAGGATATCGCGCACCTCACCGTGACGCAAAAGCATGTCCGCTGCGGCCGTTGCTCCAACAACTGCCAGCTCACCGTCAACGACTTTGGCGGCGGCAGGCGCTTCATTACCGGCAACCGCTGCGAGAAGGGTGCCGGCCACAAAAAGCAAAAGACCGAGGCCCCCAACCTCTTCAAAAAGAAAAACGAGCTGCTCTTTAACCGCGAGGTGCTGAGCCCCGACGAGGCCCCGCGCGGCACCGTCGGCATTCCGCGCGCGCTCAACATGTACGAGAACTACCCCTTCTGGCACGCGTTCTTTACGCGTCTGGGCTTTAGCGTGCAGCTGTCCGACCAGTCGAGCAAGAAGACCTACCAGGCGGGCATCGAGTCCATGCCGTCCGAGAGCGTGTGCTATCCGGCCAAGATGAGCCACGGCCATGTGATGAACCTTATCGACCGCGATGTCGACTTTATCTGGATGCCGTGCGTGCGCTGGGAGCGCAAGGAGGATCCGACCGCCGGCAACTGTTACAACTGCCCCATCGTCATGAGCTACCCCACGGCGTTGGCACTCAACATCGACGAGATCCGCGAGCAGAACATCGAGTTCCTGTACCCGTTTGTGCCCTATCATGACAAGACCGAGCTCAAGCGCCGTCTGTACCAGGTGCTTGCCGTCGACCGTGTGGCCGATGCTGAGGCCGGTCGCGGTCGCGTGCGTGGGCCCAAGATCACGCGCTCCGAGGTCGATGCCGCTGTCAACGCTGCCTTTGAGGCCGATGCGCGTTTCCACGAGGACATCCAGACCATGGGCGAGGAGGCTCTTAAGTGGGTCGAGGACCACGGCGGCCACGGCATCGTGCTCGCCGGTCGTCCCTACCATAACGATCCCGAGATCAACCACGCCCTGCCCGAGCTTATCTCGAGCTTTGGCTTTGCGGTCTTTACCGAGGATTCGCTCGCGCATCTGGTAAAGCCCGAGCGCCCGATCCGCGTCGTCGACCAGTGGATGTACCACAGCCGCCTGTACGCCGTGGCCCGTTTTGTGACGATGCGCAACGATCTGGACCTGATCCAGCTCAACTCCTTCGGCTGCGGCTTGGACGCCCTGACCACCGACCAGGTGCAGGAGATCCTGGAAGCCAGCGGCAAGATTTACACCGTGCTCAAGATCGACGAGGTGTCCAACCTGGGTGCCGCGCGCATCCGCATCCGCTCGCTCATGGCCGCGCTTAAGGACCAGGAGGCCGAGCGCTTGGCCGAGGCCACGGCCGCGGGCGAGGCCTACGAGCAGGGCGATGCCGCGCCGGTGGCGCCCTCCACGGATGCCCCCGCGTTCGCGAGCCGCAAGTACACGTTTGAGGCGCAGCGTGAGAGCGCATCGACCGCGTGGCCTAAGGTGCCCTTTACCGAGCAGATGCGCGACGAGGGCTACACCATCCTGTGCCCGCAGATGGCGCCGATCCACTTTGACCTGGTCAAAGAGGTGTTTCGCGGTGCCGGCTACAACTTGGAGCTGCTGCCCTCGACCGACCACGATGCCGTCGAGGCCGGTCTGCGCTATGTGAACAATGACATTTGCTACCCGTCGATTCTGGTGACGGGCCAGATTATGGAGGCCATCGAGAGCGGTCGGTACGACCTGTCCAAGACTGCCGTGGTCATCAGCCAGACCGGCGGCGGCTGCCGTGCTACCAACTACATCGCGCTCATTCGCAAAGCCCTGCGCGAGAGCGGTCACCCTGAGATTCCGGTGATCTCGCTTTCGGCTGTGGCGCTCGGCGAGGACAACCCCGGCTTTAAGATTACGCCGGCGCTGCTTAAGCAGGCAGTCTACGCGGTGCTCTTTGGCGACGTGATGATGCAGATGCTCTACCGCTGCCGTCCGTACGAGGCCACGCCCGGTGCGGCGAACGCACTCTACGAGGAGTACATGGCGCGCGCTCGCAAGCTGGCGCCCAAGTTTAACCGCCACAACTACACCAAGCTGTGCCGCGAGGCCATCCGCGCGTTCGACACCATGCCGCTCGTGGGCGAGGGCACCAAGCCGCGCGTGGGCGTGGTCGGTGAGATCCTGGTCAAGTTCCACCCCACAGCCAACAACCACGTGGTCGACGTTATCGAGCGCGAGGGCTGCGAGGCCGTGGTGCCGGGCCTGCTCGACTTCTTCCTGTACTCCATGAGCAACGCCGAGCTGCAGAAGGACGAGTTGGGTAGCTCTGCCACGACGCGTGCGGGCATGCAGGCGCTCATCAAGCTTGTGGACTGGATGCGCACGCCGGTGGAGGAGATGCTCGAAAAGTCTCGCCGCTTTGAGGCGCCCGAGCGCATCGGCACCATGGCCGACAAGGCCCGCACGGTGCTTTCGGTGTGCAACAACATGGGCGAGGGCTGGTTGCTCACGGCCGAGATGCTCGACCTGATTGACCATGGCGCGCCCAACATCATCTGCACGCAGCCCTTCGCGTGCCTGCCTAACCATGTGGTGGGTAAGGCCGTGATCAAGGAACTGCGCCGTCAGCACCCCGAGAGCAACATCGTCGCGGTGGACTACGACCCCGGTGCATCCGAGGTCAACCAGCTCAACCGTATTAAGCTCATGATCAGTGTGGCCAAGGAGAACATGCGCGCCGGTAAGGGCTTTAAGCTCGAGAAGGTGGCGCCGCTCGCGATGGACGAGGTCACCGGCCAGATGCGTGCTCATGACGGCTGTGTGAGCTGCGGGCCGGCCAGCGAGGAGGCCGTGGCATCGGTCGCCGAGCGCCTGGGACGCGGCATTAAGAAGTAACTGGCCTGCTATGGGCTAGATATGGGACAAACGGGTGGCAGCCGTACCGGTTACCACCCGTTTTTACTGGACATCTGTTGCGTAAACGGTCCAACTATCACCCCCTGCGAACTTGGATTTCGGAAGTATGCGGCAAAATTTGAATAGGCCGAGCACACTGGATATGCCCAAGCTTTGTACCTGCGGTTTTATTGGTGAAAAACCGGGGTGTGCTCGAGGGCTCCGGAATTTGCCGCATACTTCCGAAAACAACGTCTCGGTGGCACCAAAAATTGCCTCCAGAACCCTGAGATAATGAACATATGTAGCCGTTCGCCGCAAATTATCGTCCGTTCATGGAACCTATCTCCAACGAGTTGTAACCATATGGTTTGATGTTGGAAACATATGATTGCCGGCAGGCCGTAGGTGACGTTTGCCCTGATATCGGAGGTACCAAGTATGTTTCGTGCTCCGTTAAACAAGTATCGGGCTGGCTAACATGAGCCGCCGTTTTGTCTCGATAACCCTTGCAGTGGTCTGCCTGGCTGTGCTCCTGGGCGCTACAGGGCTGTTTGCTATAAGCCGAGAAACGTCCTATATGCAGGAATGCGCTTCCGAAGGCTTTGCCATTGATGGTTACTATCGGGATGACAAAACGAGTCGGGAAACCCTGGCTTTTCTTGAGGAGGACAACTGTCGATGGCAGCTGGTCGACCAAGACGGAATCTGCGCAGACGGGCAGTTTAAGCGTACGGATGACCCCAACATCCTGATATTAAAGAAGGAAAACGGTGAAGAATTCGGTACGGTCCACGTGGCGTACTTGTCACGCCGACGCGAGCAGGGTCAGCTCTATCTATTTAGAGATAGTAAAGTGACCCGATTTTATCTGGTGAGCACCAAACCGGCGTTTATGGTGGAGTCTGGCGATGTCGATGTGGACAGTTGATTCACGGCAATAAAACAGAGAGCGGGGCGTGGGCGTGAACTGCACCTCGCTATTTGCTCGTGTCCGTATCGCGTCTGCGCCTCGTCGTAACTTGCGTCCGTGCGAGCATTCATCCCGCGCCGGCATCACTTCACGTCAAACTTCACGCGATCGAGTTCGGGCACGTTGAGGTCGATGAGCTTGCGAGCAACGCGGCGGTCGTGCGCCCCGAGCGCCTCGCTTGTCGTTACATGGGCGACAATCTCGCGCTCGACGATGCCCTCCTCGTCGCCCTCGGCGGCCGAGGTCTCGACGGCGACGGTGTAATCCCTAAAGCCCGGCAGCACCGCGGCAAGCTCGCGTGTGGTCTCGGTGACGCCGTAGCCGTCCTGCACGCCGGCCTGTGCCGAGCCAATGGACCCCGCGGTCATGACGATGCAGGGGATGGCAAAGATCACCGTACCCACGATGATGCGGCGGCGCACCTTGTGTGACAGCTCATCGACCTCGGCATCTTCTTCGGCGGTCACAATGCCGTCGCCGTTGAGGTCGCGCTTGAGCGGCACGCGCAAAAGAAGTAGTACGGCTTCGGCCGCCAGCGCGATAAAGACGACGTTGATGCCAAACTCGTAAAGCGCCGAGAGAAACAGCGACCCGCTTGCGATGGCGATGCCATAGCCCGCCGCGCACAGGGGCGGCATGAGCGCGGTCGCCACGGCCACGCCGGCGATGAGCGTTGCGGGCTCCTGGTCGCGCGAGTTGCCCAGGCCACCCGCAAAGCCGCCCGCGAGCGCGACGGCAAGGTCCCACACGGTGGGCGTCGAGTTGTCGATAATGGCGGCTGTAGTGGTGCCAAGGGGCGAGAGCTTAAAGTACAACGTGGATGTGACCAGGCAAAAGACCATCTGCAGTGCGAGGCTGGCAATGGCCTCGACGGTGATCTCGCGGTCGAGCGTGGCGATGCCATATGCCATGGCAAGGACCGATCCCATAAGCGGGCAGATGAGCATGGCGCCCACGATGGCGATGTCCGAATCGATATCGAGGCCGATGCTCGCGATGAGCATGGCGATGATGAGGATGCATAGGTGGGAGCCAGTCAGACGCGCCCCGTTTACAAAACGCTTGCGGATCACGTGGTAGGGCGCGCGACCCTCGCGAATATTGAATGCGCGCTTGAGGAAGCGGGTGACGTTTTCCATGGCTTCGCTATGAGCGGGGCGGATGCCGTGACGACGATGATGACGCTCGCGCAGTCGCTTGATCTGTTGTTTGTCGAGTTCCATGTCCACCTCGTTCCAGCGCGGTCCGCGCAACGCGCCCGTTGTCCTAACTCTACACCGTGGCGGACGAGGTGTCTGTTGGATGAGGAATCCGATAGGGCGGATGACGCGGGAACAAATGCAAATCACAGGTTCAATTTGATCCCGCAATAATATGATGCACCAGCTCCTACATATGTGACGAAATTGTGAAGCACGAGAGTGCGAGTTTCAAAAAATCCGCTGGTGACCAATGTTGCGCAACAGAATTCAAAAATCGG
This sequence comes from Collinsella sp. AM44-11, assembly GCF_003467145.1. NCBI lineage: Bacteria > Bacillati > Actinomycetota > Coriobacteriia > Coriobacteriales > Coriobacteriaceae > Collinsella > Collinsella sp. AM44-11. Next base: position 3,715 of record NZ_QSFE01000011.1, on the reverse strand, counting down.
CACCTACAGTTTGAAGCGTATGGATAAATCCGTGTCAAAGGGAGAAAGCCATGGCAAACTACAGTCCACAACACTTTGAGCCTCGGGCTAAGGCCGTCAACGTCAAGGGCGTTGCCAACCGCGCCGTCGCAACCGTTTTGACGGCGGGCCTCATCGCTCAGCCGCTCATGTCGCCGCTGGCGGCAATCGCCGCACCGTCAACCGGTAACGGCGATTCTGTTCAGGGGGGGGGTAGTTCTGTAGAGAATACCGTTGCCGCCGGTAACCAAGCGGTCGTAAAGACGGCTGCCCAGCTGGCCGAGGAGTCGGCAAAGCAGCTCAAGGACGCTCAGGCCGCCTACGATGCCGCCCAGAAGAAGGCCGACGCGGCGGGCCAGTCTCAAAAGCAGGCGCAGCAGCAAAAGAATCAGGCCTCGCAGGCCGTGACCGATAACGCCGCCGAGCAGAACGCAGCAGAAGTCGCCGCGCTCCAGGAGAAGATTGACGAGCTCAAAGCCGCTGTCGAAAAGACCGAGCAGCAGCAGAAGAAGCTGGGCGACCTGAACGATCGGCTCGAACAGGCCAACAAGAGTGTCGAGGATAAGACCCAGGCGCTCAAGGACGCCAAGGCAAAGCAGGATGAGGCCAAGAAGGCCCTCGATGATGCCCAGGCCAAGCTCGAGGCCATGGGTATGGACGAGTACGAGGCCGCCAAGAAGGCCGTCGAGGACGCGCAGGCAAAGCTCGATGACGCCAATAAGGCCGTTACTACTGCACAGGCCAATCTGGACCAGGCCAAGGCTGCCGAGGCCAGCGCCCAGCAGGAAAAGCAGAATACCGAGGCGGCTTTGACGACTGCCCAGGCCAAGAAGCAGGAGACTGCCGCTGCTCTCGCAGCCGCAACCACCGCGCGCGATAACGCCCAGCAGAAGTTCAACCAGGCGCAGGCCGCGCTCGATGCTGCCGTCTCGGGTACGGGTGTTGACCTGAGTGCGCTTGAGGCCGCCAAGAAAGCTGCTGCTGGTGAGCTCAAGACCGCGCAGGCGGAGCTCAATGCCGCGACGGATGCCGACGCCACCGCACAGACAAATCTGCAGGCCGCCCAGGCTGCCGTCGCTGCCGCGCAGGAGAAGGCCAACGCCGCCAACGCTGCTGTGGCATCTGCCCAGTCTGCATACGATGCGGCAAACAAGGAGTACAAGGACGCGGCCAGTAAGCGTGACGCCGCGAAGACGGCATACGAGCAGGCCCAGCAGACCGAGGCCGACAAGAAGGCGGAGTACGATAAGCTTGTCGAAGTTCGCAAGCAGAAGCGCAGCGAGTGGGAGGCAGCCTGCGCTGCTTCGAACGCCGCGGAAAAGGCTTATGACGCTGCTAATGTCCAGGTTGAGGCTCTTGAGCAGCAGATTGCTGAGCTCAAGTCCAACATGACCGTTGACCAGGAAGTCATCAGCCAAGGTATACTCGGCTTCATGAACTATATTAGCGACGGCAGCCAGTTCACAGCCACGCAGAAAAAGAACGCCCAGGAAGCCGTATCGATGCTGACCGGTGCCGCTGACAAGGCCGAATGGTATGGCCAGTACGTCGATCAGGACATGTCTCGCGACACCAACCCGCTTTCCTTGGAGCAGATGCGCAACGCCCTGACATATCTCGACACCCAGAACAACCTCCGCAAGGCGAACGGTCAGTCGGCGCTCAGCGTCAGCCTCCGCATGACTGCGGCAGCCGCTCTTAATACATCATATTCATCGAACATCTGGGGACACTCGAACTGTTACTTCGACAACGGCGAAAATCTTGCTGGCGGAGGCGGCGCATATACCGGCGGCGAGACCGAGGACACTCTCGGATGGCCCTATACCGGTCTCTACACTCAGGAGAAGGTTAATTACGAGAATTGGATTAAAAAGTACGGTGTGGATAGCGAGGCCGGCAAAGATCTCATGGCTCATCGCTATGATTCGTACTATATCTTCCAAAACTATTACGATGTGTATCACGGTACAAAAGATGAGAACGGTAAGGAAAGAGGAGACAAGTGCGGGCACTATCTCAACATTATCGATTCCGCTACGGTGGCTATCGGTATCGCAACCGGTAGCGGAAAGAACACCGATTCCGAGGTAACCGTATTCGATTACAGCGCTGATGATACTCAGGCTGATTTCACTGTCTCCGAGTTCAAGAAGCTCGTGAACGACTACATCGACTCTGCCTATAACGCTGGCGGCACGCAGGCGCAGAAGGCGCAGCTCAAGGAGCTTCAGGGCAAGCTCGCCGAGGCGCAGAAGAACTTTGGAACTACTAGGGAAGCTTACTTCGCAGCTGTAAACGGGCAGGATTCCGCACGCGACGTCTATACCGCGGCCGACACAAACGTGAACACTGCCAAGGGCGAGTACGAGAAGGCTAAGTCCGGCACCGCCGCCGCGAAGACGGCATACGACGCCGCCGAAGCCAAACTCAAGGGTGTCGACGTCAAGACGCCCCAGACCAAGCTCGACGCCGCCAAGAGCGAGGCCGCTACTGCCCAGGCAGCTCTCGATAGGGCAAACGCCACGCTTGCTGACAGCAAGACGAAGGCAGCCGAGGCCGCTGCTCACAAGGCGAAGGCTCGCAGCGCCCGCGACGCCGCCAAGGTAAAGTCCGATCAGGCCAACGAGGCGTATGACAACGCTACCGCTTCGGTCAAGGACCTTGCCGCCAAGTGCGATGCCGCCAAGACGGATCTTGCGAACAAGCAGGGCACGCTTAACGATGCCAAGAAGGCCGACGACACTGCCCAGGCTGGCGTTGACAAGGCTCAGGCCGCAGATGTGCACGCCGCGACCGCTCTTTCGGGCGCCAAGCAGGCAGTTGCCGCCAAGACGCAGACCCTGTCCGACGCACAGGCGAAGGCCAAGGCCGCCGAGGACGAGCTTGCTACCGCAAACAAGGCCTTCGAGCGCTTCGCCGGCGCCCAGAAGGCGGTCGACGACGCCAAGGCCGCCTATGACGCTGCCGTCGCCGGTGTCGCCGATGCCCAGAAGCAGCTCGAGGCCGCCAACGAAGCCGTCGTCGATGCGAACCTCGATATCGTCAAGGCCAAGGCCGAGCTTGCCAACGACGAGGCACTCAAGGCCGATCTTGAGGCTGTCGACCACAAGGCCTCTCTTGCCGCGGGCACGACGGGCAACGATAAGCTGGTCAAGCTGAACGCTGCCTACGCTCGCTATAAGGCCGCCGTCGATGCCGCCGCTGGTCTCAAGGCCGCTCTGGGCGATGCCGATGCCAAGCTGTCCGATGCCAACGACGCCTATGCCGCTGCACTGGCCGAGCTCGGAGATGCCAAGGACGCCCTGGCTGCCGCACAGGCCGAGTACGACAAGTATCATCCCAAGGCCGAGCCGCAGAGCAAGCCTCAGGCCAAGCCCCAGGTTACGCAGGCCGCCGCAAAGGCGTCTGCTGCCAAGAAGCAGACCACGTCGGGAGTACTTGCCCAGACCGGCGACACCTCCGCGCTTGTGGGCGAGGTCTTCGTCATCGGCGGTGTGACGCTCGTGGCAGCGGGCGTGACGCTGGGCGATCGTCGTCGCAAGCACATGTAGCGTCTCGAGCGTCGGCTCTGTAAGGAACTTCAATTCGTAGCAGGACCGTCTCGGTAGCCAAACGATAAGGCCGGCGTGCTGCTAATGGCAGCGCGCCGGCCTTTATTCAAGACTTTAGTCTGCTGGCCGCGCAGCGGCCAGCT
>NZ_QSFE01000010.1:0-86025 GCF_003467145.1 Collinsella sp. AM44-11 | reverse complement strand
GGGGGCTCCTGTCGTTTCCGTGCCCCTGGATTGGGTCATAGTGTCTGTCCGCCCTCTACCTGCGGCGTTGCCATGGTAGTCATTGGGGCGGCACTTGGGGACGTTCCTTTTCTGCCGGCAGTTGGGGACACTCCTTGCGCCAGCGTTGCATCGAATGCTCGGGAAAATACGAGCCGGTATTTGGCCGAATAGCGGGTCACGGTTTCCGGATGGCGTGGGTTGCGGAAAGTGCGACCCGGAATATTGCTCTGAAACGGGATGCCGTTTCCCCGACAAGGCTCAACCGGAAAGCGCATCCCATTCTGAGGCGGCAAAACGGGATGCGCTTTCCGCGCGACAGAATCTATCCAGCCGTGTTGAGCGACAGCTCCGTTACTCGCCCAGAATCAGCGCCGAGAGCTCGTCTTGGGTGTCCACCACGTAGTCGGCGCCGGTGGCTTCCAACTCTGCGCGGCCACGGAAGCCCCAGGTGACACCGGCGCTCTTGAGGCCGGCATTGTGACCGGTCAGGACGTCGACATTGGAATCGCCCACATAGAGCGTGGTTGCCGGGTCGGCGCCTAGCTCTTTCATCACATGCAGCGTAACAGGCGCCTCGGGCTTGGGAGGAAACGCATCGACGCGGCCCTGCACCAGCGCAAAGCGCTCGGAACCAAAGTATTTCTCGATAAGCGGAACCGCCGAGACGTGGTCCTTGTTAGTGAGCACGGCAAGCTGCACACCCGCGGCGCGCAGGCAGTCGAGCAGCTCGATCGTGCCGGCGTACGGTGCAGTGTGGTCTTCCTTGTGCTCGCCGTAGTAAGCCCTAAACTCGGCAAGCGTCTGCTCAAACATACGGCCGTCGCCCGCATACTCGGCGGGCATAAAGCGCTCGACCAGCTTGAGCATGCCGTTTCCCACCTTGTAGCGGTACTCGTCTACGGCAAACGTGGGCCAGCCGTGCATCTCGCAGGTATGGTTGCTGGCGGCCGCCAGGTCCTCGAGCGTGTTGAGGATGGTGCCATCCAGATCAAAGATCACATGGGAAAAAGCTGCTGCCATGGGTGCTCCTGCCGCTTGAGTTGTAAAACGCACCCCATGATACTGGGCATGCGTGCCGGGCATGTTTGGAATCTGAATATCTTTAATAGCCCTGAGCCTTTGTCGTTAGCAAATCCTCGGCAGTTGTTCTCCCACAAGCATGTCGAGGATACGGGTCGAGCCCCAGCCGGTGCGTACGCGCACGGCGGGACGGGCGCCCTCGGCAAGTGGCAGCACGCGACCGACGATGGCGGCATTCTCGCCGTAGCGGGCGGCGCGCATGGCGCTCAGCGCGGCATCGGCTTGCTCGGTCGGCACGACGGCAACCATCTTGCCCTCGTTTGCCACCTGCAGCACATCGTAGCCGAGCATCTCGCAGGCGGCCTGCACGTCGGGGCGCACGGGCACGGCATCCTCGTCGACCTCCATGGCAACGCCGCTGGCCTGCGCAAACTCGTTAAGCGTCGAGGCCAGGCCACCGCGCGTGGGGTCGCGGAAGCAGCGTGTGTCGGGTGCTGCGGCAAGCACATCGGCAATCAGGTGGTTGAGCGGCGCGGCATCGCTTTCGATGGTGCTCGAAAACGCCAGGCCCTCGCGTTGGCTCATGATGGCGATGCCGTGGTCGCCGAGTGTGCCCGACACCAGGATGACGTCGCCGGGCCGGCAGTTGGCACCGCTGAGCGTCACGCCTGCGGGCACCTCGCCTACGCCAGCGGTATTGATGTAGACGCCGTCGGCACCGCCACGCTCGACCACCTTGGTGTCGCCGGTGATAATCTTCACGCCTGCCTCATGTGCCGTTTCGGCCATGGTCTGCACAATCTGGCGCAGCTTGTCCATGGGATAGCCCTCTTCGAGGATAAAGCCGCATGAGAGGTAGCGCACGTTAGCGCCCGAGGTCGCGACGTCGTTGACGGTTCCGCACACGGCGAGTCGGCCGATATTGCCGCCGGGGAAGAACTGCGGCGAGACTACAAAGCTGTCGGTCGACATGGCGATGCGCCCGCTCGCGGGCAGCGCAGCGACGCCGGCATCGTTGCCCTCGAGCAGTTCGGGCGACCCAAAGGCATCCAAAAAGACCTCATCGATGATGCGTTTCATCATCTGGCCGCCAGAGCCGTGGCCCAACAGGACAGTGCTATCGGTGGCAGTACGGGACATATCGAAAACTCCAATCGTGGGGGGTCGGCAATAGCTGAGTGTGGCAGAATCGATGTTAAGTAAAAGTCAGCGAGCGCCATTCAGGCGAAGTGAGTTGCCTTGAAAGAGGAGGCTGCTGGGCTTTTGCCCGCAGCCGACGATTGAAAGGCAAATCGCTCGCCTGAATGGCGCGCAGCGTCGACCGGCCCGCCGTTCGTTAGAGCGGCGGAACCCATTAGCCTCGGTAGCGGAAATATGCTGCACAGCTGCCCTCGGAACTCACCATGCAGGGGCCGATGGGATGCTCGGGTGTACAAGCGTGGCCGAACAGCGGGCAGTCGCTCGGCGTGATGGCGCCGCGCAGCACGTCGCCGCAGCGGCACCCGCGTGGTTCGACCGTCGGTTCAATGGGTACGTCAAAGCGGGCGCCGGCATCAAAGCGCGCGAATTCGGGCCGGATGGAAAGACCCGAGTTGGCAATCGGTCCCAGTCCGCGCCACGTGGTGTCGCACGGCTCAAATACCTGCTCGACCAGCTGGCGCGCTACGGGGTTGCCGTCAGCGTTGACGCCACGGCGGTAGGCGTTGTCGATCGCCGGCCTTTTCTCGACAACCATCTGGACCAGCATGCAGATACCTTGCAGGATATCGACCGGCTCAAACCCGGTGACTACGCCGGGGGTCTCGAACTCATCGACCAAAAACCCAAAGGGTGCCAGGCCCGTGATGGTAGCGACGTGTCCCGGAAGGATAAAGCCGTCGATAGTGGTCTCGGGATCGTTGGCGATGGCGCGCAGCGCCGGCGGCGTGGTCTTGTGGGCGCAATAGACCGAGAAGTTCTGGAGTCCGCGTGCATCGGCCTCCAAAATGGCGGCGGCGATGGTGGGCGTCGTGGTCTCAAAGCCGACGCCCATAAAGATGACCGGGCGATCGGGGTTGTGTTCGGCGATATCGAGTGCATCGAGCGGGGAGTACACAATGCGAATATCGCGCCCCGCCGCCTTTTGCGCGGCGAGCGAGGTAGACGACCCGGGCACGCGCATCATGTCGCCAAAGGTGGTGATGATGGCGCCGTCCATCTTGGCGAGCGCGATTGCATGGTCGATATCGCGGTTGGCGGTAACACAGACGGGGCAACCCGGACCGCTCAGCAGTTTGAGCCCGGCAGGCATAATGGAGCGAAAGCCATAGCGACCGATGCTCACGGTGTGCGTGCCGCAGACTTCCATAAGGTTGATGGTGCGGTCGCCGACGAGTTCACGGATGCGCTCGATGAGCTCGCGAGCCAGCTTGGGATCGCGGAATGCCGAGAAGTCGATACCGGAGCGAGCCGGCTGTCCGGCCGCCACTAGTAAGCCTCGGCCGGGTTGGTGGCCAGCTGGTCTTCTTCGACCAGTTCGGTCATGGTGTTGACCAGGTCGAGCGTCTCCTGCGCCTCCTGCTCGTCGACAATCTGAATGCCAAAGCCGGCGTGCACGAGAATATAGTCGCCTACCTGTGCCGTCGGCACGAGGCGCAGCGAAACGGGGCGCTCGATGCCCATCATGTCGACGGTCGCCTTAAGGTCGTCGTCGCGTTTGACCACTTTACCGGGAACGGCAAGGCACATAATGTTCCCCTTTTATACGTTTTGCGCTGGATAGGCGCCTAATTACCCATCAGTTGATGGTAGCGCTCGCAGGAGTCACGAGCAAACGCGTTACACCTGTGAGACGGCGGCGCGCAGGCTGGCAAAACAGCCTATCGCGATGCTGTCTGCGCGAGGCGAGCGCGAGCGATGACGGCCTGACCGTAGGCGATACAGCCGTCGTTGACGGGCACGGAGCGGGGAATCAAGACAGTGAGACCCATGCTTTTGAGCTCGCGGGTGAGGAGCTGAAGCAAAAGTCGGTTCATGAACACGCCGCCCGAGAGCGCGACGGTGTCGAGGCCTTCACGGGCGCAGATTTCGCGTGCGATTCGTGCCGAGGAGCGCGCGATGGTGACGTGGAAGTCGAGCGCGAGCTTGCCGGCGGGCACGCCGGTCCTGATTCCCTCCAAAAGCGCCTCAAAAAGCGGTCTGGAGTTCAGAACATGGCAGTCGTCCGGACGGGATGATTCGGTTACGGAAAAGCTGACCATATTGCCGGTGGGGCAGGCACTTTCACTGCTGAACGCGCGCCAGGCGGCGGCTTCGAGTTCTATGGCGGGTTCGCCCTCGTAGGTTGCCTTGTCGCAGATGCCCAGAATTGCTGCCGCGGCATCAAAGAGACGTCCCATGCTGCTGGTACGCGGGCTGTTGATGCCGCGCTCGATCATGGTGGCTGTCACGCTACGCGTTTGCTCGTCGAGGCTGTCCAAAAGCTGAGCGGCGCCTGGGTGCTCGAGTAGGCCGAGTTCGCTGAGCAGGGCAAAGGCGTTGCGTCGAGCGTCGCGTACGGAGGCCGCCCCGCCGGGGAGCGCCCAGGTGAGCAAATGCGCGGTGCGCTCAAAGCCGTCAAGGCTGGCAACAAGAAACTCGCCGCCCCAAATGGTCCCATCGGTGCCGGCGCCGGTGCCGTCGAAGGCGATGCCAAGGACACGCGTGTCGGTTGTAAGCTGGCCCGCGGCGATGGCCTCGGCCATTACGCTCGCGATATGCGCATGATGGTGCTGCACTTCGACGAGCGGCAGATTGCATTTTCGCGCCTGCTCGCGCGCCCACTGGTCCGATAGATAGCTGGGGTGTAAATCGCAGGCCAAGGCGGCGGGCGCCAAGTCAAAGAGATCTTCCAAGCGCGTGCGCGCGGCGTTCCAGGCATCGAAGGTCCCGCCGTTTTCAACATCGCCGATATGCTGCGACACAAAACAGGTTGCCTCGCCGTTCGTCCCTTCGCGCGTGAGCGCAATCGTGGCCTTTTGTTGTGGCCCGCAGGCGAGCACGCAGGACGGAGCGCCGTCGAGCGCCGGCAACGGCAGCGGCTGGGGTGCATATCCGCGGGCACGGCGCACGGGCATAATGGCGCCGTTGACCACGCGCACCACGGAGTCGTCGTAGCGCGAGAGGATCGCGCGGTCGTTGCCGAGTAGCGCATCAGCAATGCCGGCGGCAACGAGGCGCTCCCAGGCAAGATCGTCATCGGTCTCGATGGGCTCTTCGCTCAGGTTTCCGCTGGTCATGACGAGCGCGTGCATACCGCGGGCTTCTGCCACGGCAAGCAGCAGATGCTGAAGCGGGGTGTAGGGGAGCATAACGCCAAGCTCGGGCAGGTCGTGCGCGACGGACGGTGCGAGTACGAGGGCGTCGGGAGAATCGCCGTCGCTCCCGCAAACAGCACGCCGGCGCAGCAGCACAATGGGGCGAATGCTGCCGGCCAGCAAGCCGCGCTCAACGTCGTTGACATGGCACAGGCGTTCAACGTCGGCAAGGTCGCGTACCATAACGGCAAGCGGCTTGTTGCTGCGGCGTTTGCGACGGCGCAGCTCGGCTACCGCCTGCTCGTTGGAGGCGTCGCATGCCAAGTGAAATCCGCCCAGACCCTTGATGGCGACGATGCCGCCGCTGGCCAGCAGCTCGACGCAGCGCTCGATGATAGCGTCGCTGGCCTCGCGTGTGGTGCCGACGGCCGGTGTCGCGGACGAATTCCCGCACGCATCGCCGTTCACAGCCTCGCGCCAAGTAATATGCGGCCCGCAATCAAAGCAGGCATCGGGCTGCGCGTGAAAACGCCGGTCGAGTGGGTCGGCATACTCCGCGGCACACTCAGGACACATGGGAAAACAATTCATCGACGTGGCCGCTCGGTCATAAGGCAGCGACCGGATGATGGTAAAGCGCGGTCCGCAGTTAGTGCAGTTGATAAAGGGGTAGTGATAGCGTCGGTCGGCGGGATCGAACAACTCGCGCAGGCAATCGTCGCAGGTGGCGATATCGGGCGAGACGAGCGTCGTGTGCGCGGTCTGGTCCTGCGATGCCACAATGCGAAAGCCCTGCTCATCGGCAGCGCTCCAGCCGCCAGGCTCCAAATCCGCAATATCGACTCGCTCAACGCGGGCTGCCGCAGGCGCATGCGCAGAAAGCGCGGCAACAAAAGCATCGAGCGCATCGGCCGGAGCGTGCGCCTCGATATGCACGCCGTCGCCCGCGTTGAGCACCCATCCGCAAATGCCATGCGCCATGGCCTCGCGATACACAAACGGCCGCATGCCAACGCCCTGCACAATGCCCGTCACATGAATATGCACATGTCGCATGCGACACCCCTCATCAAAACCGACCAAATAGGGACAGGTGCGCTACAGCCCCAGGCTCTGCTTGGTGGCGGCACACGTGAGCTCGCCGTGCTTAACGCCGCGCAGGCCCAGCAGACGGTCGGCTAGTTCGTAGACGCGCTCGCCGCGACCCTTGAGCGCCAGAATCTCCAAGCAGTTGTGGTGATCCAGATGCACGTGCATGGTCGATACGATCTCGTCGGTGTAGTCGTGCTGCACTTCGTCCAGACGGCGCGTCAGGTCGCCGGTATGGTGGTCGTAGATCATGGTGAGCGACCCGATAACATGCTCATCGGGCGTGCGCATCTGCTCCTTGGCGATCGAGGCGCGAATCAGGTCGCGCACGGCCTCGGAGCGGTTGGCCACGTCGCCGCGGCGCGCGATCTGTTCGTCAAAACGGCGCAGCAGGTCGTCCGGTGCGGTAACCGAAAAGCGGACCAGCTCGGAGCCGGAACCACTACAGTGGCAGCCCGCGTCACCGTCCGCCCCGTGCGGATGCTCGTGCTCGTACCCGCAGCCGTGCTCGTGTTCGGCCACGTTACACCAGCTTCACGGAGCCGACGGAGTTGTGGTCGGCCTCGATGGCCTCTTCGTAGCCCTCGAGTGCGTCGTGGGCCTCGTGCAGCGCGGCCATGGCTGCCTCGAGCTTGGCGCCGATGCGCTCCATGTCAAAATTCTCGGTCGCATGCAGCAACTGATGGCTCCACTCGTGAGCGAGCTCGATGGTGTCGTCGACCTGCTTGACGCTCATGGCAAGCTGGCTCATGTTCATTCCAACATCATGCATGGGAAATCTCCTTGTGTGGACGGTAATCTAGTGGTTCAGATTTTACTACGCCCGCTCTGCGCGCCGCTGCATAAGAAAACGGGTGCGAGTCTGTGCGACTCGCACCCGTTCACTGGGGGCTGTTTGTAACTACCATACTATCCGTGGTCGCACGCGCCGCACCCGGCAGTCCGGCGAGCGGTGCAAAACCGCTCATGGACGGCGGGCAAGTAACAAGCGTATTACAGATGCTTCTCCAGCAGCGCCTGCAGCCTCGCCTTGGGCAGAGCGCCAACCGAGCGGTCAATCTCCTCGCCGTTCTTAAACACAATCAGCGTGGGGATGCTCATGACGCCATACTTCATGGCCAGGTCCTGGTTGTCGTCGACGTTGCATTTGGCAACGGCAAGCTTGCCCGCCAGCTCATCGGCAACCTCGTCAACGATGGGCGAGAGCGATCGGCAGGGCCCGCACCACGGCGCCCAAAAATCGACCAGCACGGGCAGGCTGTCGTTAACGATGGAATCGAAGTTCTCGGGGGTAATCTGCTTAATGTCAGCCATGGTGACCTCCATAATACGACGCGGCTCGGCCGCGTAAAACTCAGTACGACCGTGCTTATACCCAGCCGCCCGCAAAGCAACCACTCGCGGGCAGCTCTTTTATATAATGGTGGGCACGCAAACGATTGGAGAGCGCATGTCCACGTCACAAAGCCAGAAAAAAGAAGCCATCGCCCAGGCGGCCGAGCAGGAGCTCACATCGCTTGCGGTCCGTGGCGTGCGCATCGTGGGCAACGCGTGCTCGCCGATCGTGCTGGTCAAAGGCGATTTGGACGAGGCCGAGCGTTCGGGCGGCGAGCTGGCTGCCGGTCCGGACGGTGCTGCGCTGCGCAAGGCGCTTGGGGCCATCGGCTACGCGCCCGAGGATTTTTGCGTGCTGGCAAGCGTCGCCGGCGCAGGCGACGGAGCGGTCGCGGTGGGCGAGACTCTGCCGTGCGAGCTGTTCCGCGAGGCGCTTGAGGCTCTGGATCCCGAGGCGGTGCTGCTGCTCGATAACAGCGCGGCCGATGTCATGCGCGAAACCTACGCCGATATGCTCGTGGCGATTGATGACTTCGACACCGCCATGCTCAAGCCCGGCCTGGTCGCCCATGTGCAGGGCCGCCGCGTGCTCGCGCTCGATGGCTTTGAGGCGGCGCTGACCGACAAAGCGGCCAAGCAGCGCATGTGGGCCTACATCAAGCAGCTGACCCCGGCGGCCGCTCCACTGTAGCGGATCGGCACCGGCGAGCGATTGCCTGGCGGGCGAGGCGCGCCGCGAGATCGGCGCCGTACTTCTACATCACAGCGCGCAGCTCAAACCGATCGCCGTTAATGCGGAACTGGCAGTTGCCGTTCATGCGCTCCACGGCAAGTTTGATGCTCTTGGTTCCAAAGCCGTGGCCCGCATGCCGGGTCACGGGCATGCCGTCGACCATGCGCGGCGCGCGGTCAAACGTGTTGGAAACTAACAGCAACAGCTGGCCGTCCTCAAGTCGCAGGTCAAGGTCGACGAATCGCTTTCCTTGGGGTGCGGCGGTTGCGGCAGTGATAGCGTTTTCCAAGGCATTTGAGAGCACGCTAAACAGGTCGGCGTCACCTACGTGGACGGTTTCGGGTACGGCGGCGCGCAGGTTGGCGGTAATGCCGTTTCTATTGATATCTGAGTTGAATGACGAAAGCGCGATATTTACGGTCTCGTTGGCGCAGAAGCGGCGTACGGCGGTGCGGTCGCCGGCTTCGCAGAGCTCATCGATGCGTTTGAGCGCCTCGTCGGTGTGGCCCTCCTCAATTAAAGTGGCCAGGCCGCGTAGGAAGTGGCGCATATCGTGGCGAAGAATCGACAGCTCGCGCCCAGATTGACGCCAAGCCTCGAGCTCTTTGATGGCGGCGCTGTCGCGGGTTTCGAGCATCCAACGCTCTCGCTCGGCGGTTTCCTTTTCTTCGTATTCGCGCAGGTAAACGGCAAGAAACATAAGATAGAAGGCACAGAGCGCAAATGCCAAAAACTCAACTGTCACCACCGAGCCCGAGTGGAACAGCGTGGTGTAGACGTTGGTGGCGTAGTCAAAGATGTAATAGACGAGCGGCAGGATTAAAAGGATGCCCAGCTCGGTGGGGCTTTTAATCGCCAGGCGGGGTCCAATGTCGCCGGCCCAATGCAGCAGGACGGCAAAGACGCCGAGCGTGGTAGCGATGCGTGCCAGATAGTACGCGATCTGAGAATCGGTTGCGGCAAATGCGGCGATGCCCATCCAATTGCTGAACTGGCAGCTCAGATAGGCGCTGGTGACGCCCAACGTCGCGAGTAGCGGACTCAAGTGGTAGCGCGCGCATAGGTAGACGGTAAGCGGCAAGTGCACGACGAGCGGATAGACCTGACGGGCAAAAAGCTCTCCGCCAACGACATTGGCGATCGAAAAGGCAGCGCCGGTTGCGGCTCCGACCCCCACCAACTCGAGTGCATGGCGTCGATTGATTTCGATACCGCACAGCGCCGCCGAGGCAAAGACGCCAAAGAGCAGCGTCGTGGCGTGGTGGATTGCCCAAAGGACCATTTCGACCGAGGAGATCATCAGCGCCTCCCGCCCTCAAAGCGCACCGCAAAGTAGGCGTCTTGGAACCCCTGCTTGCTGCTGCGCGACAGCGGAATGCACGCGCCGGAGCGCATAACGATGTCCGTGCGATTGAAGTGGTCGATGTTGCGCAAGTTGACCTGGTAGCTACGGTGGCATTTAAAGAAGGTGGCATTTTGCGCCAAACGGTCCTCGACGCTGCGGAACGACTCGAGTGCCTCGATATCGCGTCCGTCGCGCAGGTGGAAGACCACGTGCTTGTTGCGCGCCTCGGCATATTCGATGTCGGACAGGCGCAGGGCGTGGTAGCCAAAGGACGTTTTGATCACGAGCTCGTCGGTTGCCGCCGGGCGCATGCTCGAAAGTTCGTCGAGTAACTGCGCCAGGCGTTCGTAAGTCACGGGCTTGAGCAGATAGTCGAAGGCGCGGACCTCGTAGGACTCCAGTGCAAACTCGGGCGACGAGGTAAGGAACACCAGGCGCACGGCGGTGTCGGCCTGGCGCAATTCGCGTGCGGTGTCCATGCCGTTGACGAGCGGCATGATCATGTCGAGCAGGATGATGTCGGCGCGCGACGCGGCATGGCGCGCCAGCAGGTCCTCGCCGCGCGTGACGAGCGCAACATCGACCGCCGTGCCCGTCTCGATCGACCAACGGTCGATCATCCGGTGCAGTCTATCTAGAAAAGCGACGTCATCGTCGCAGGCAATAATCTTGAGCATTCTGAGCCCCCTTAGTAGTTCGATTTTGCCACATTGGGCGCGGACCACTCGCGGGGGAGCGCCCGTTCGTGCCTCACGGTGCGCAACTCGCGCCGAGCGGTATTGCGGTGGCGAAAGATGCCTCCTGCGCTATCGAGAGCTCGGCTATCCTCAGCTTGCCAGTTCGAAAATGGACTTGCCGCATGATCGAATCTTTATTTCAACTTTACACCTAGGTTTACAGCTGTCTTGTCAGCTGTAAACCTAGGTGTCATACTAAAGCCCCAAGATTCGCCAAAAGAGAGGGGCCTTGATGGCACAGAGCGCGAACATGGATGCGTCGGAGCTTGCACGCGATATCGCGGCCGGCCTAGCATCGGCAACGACGGCAACGGAGCGCGCGGCACTGGTGCCCGCAGAGCTCGTCGAGGCCATTCAGCAACTTAAAACCCAACGCGACGCGGTGATCCTGGCGCACTATTACGTGGCGCCCGAGGTTCAGGCTGTGGCCGATTACGTCGGCGACAGCTTCTACCTGGCAAAGCTTGCCAAGAGCCTGCCGCAGCAGACCATCGTGCTGTGCGGCGTGGAGTTTATGGGCGAGAGCGCCAAGCTGCTCAATCCCACCAAGACCGTGCTGCTGCCCGAGCCGGGCGCGGACTGTCCCATGGCGCACATGGTCAAGCGCGAGACGGTCGATGCGGCGCGCGCCGAGTACGGCGACGACCTGGCCGTGGTCTGCTACGTCAACTCCACGGTCGAGATCAAGAGCTGGAGTGACGTGTGCGTTACCAGCTCAAACGCCGTCAAGATCGTCTCCGAGCTGCCGCAGCAGCACATCTTGTTCATTCCCGACCAGAACCTGGGCCGCTTCGTAGCCGAGCAGGTGCCCCAAAAGCACGTCATCCTCAACAACGGCTACTGCCCGCGCCATCACATCATCACCGTCGAGCAGATCGTTGACGCGACGGAGGCCCACCCCGACGCGCTCGTGCTGGCGCACCCCGAGTGCAAGGCCGACGTCTTGGCCGAGGCCGACTACATCGGCTCCACCGCCGGCATCATCAAGTACGCCGAGGAGTCCGACGCGAGCGAGTTCATTATCGTGACGGTCCGCGGCGTGCTCTACGAGCTCGAGCGCCGCTGCGAGGGCACCGGCAAAAAGTTCTACTTCCCCGCGGTGCAGCCCACCTGCGTCAACATGGATCTCATCACGCTCGAAAAACTCGTGCGCTGCCTGGAGACGGGCGAGGGCGAGGTGCAGATCGGCGTGTCGGACGAGGCGGCAGACCAGGCCAAGCTCACGCTCGACCGCATGCTCGAGTACGCAGCACGCTAGAACAATGTGGCATGAGGGACGGTTCCTTATGTCACATTCAAGGGAGAGGATTCCTGTGGAAACCAAGCAATACCCCGATATGGAGTGCGACGTCGTCATTGCCGGCTGCGGCGTAGCGGGCCTGTACGCGGCGCTCAACCTGCCGACGAGCGCGCGCGTGATCATGCTCTCCAAGGGCGCGGTCGACGAGTGCGATTCGATGCTCGCGCAGGGCGGCATCTGCGTGCTGCCCGAGGGCTCGGACTACGATGCCTTCTTTGAGGACACCATGCACGCCGGCCATTACGAGAACCGCCGCGAGAGCGTCGACATCATGATCCGCTCGAGCCGCTCGGTCATCAACGACCTGCTAGCGATGGGCGTGGATTTTGAGCGCAAGGCTGATGGCGGCCTCGACTTTACCCGCGAGGGCGCGCACAGCCGTCCGCGCATTGCCTTCCATGCTGACATTACGGGCAAGGAGATTACGACCAAGCTGCTTCAGGCCGTCCGCAAGCTGGACAACGTGCAGATTCTCGAACACGTTGCCATGACCGACATCCTGACGGCCGAGCGCGATGGGGCCACGGTGTGCACTGGTGTCGTCGCTGTTGCCGTGGACGAGGACGATTCAGCTCGCCCCGCCGACGAGCTGGCAAATGCCGCTGAGGGCGTGCATGTCGGTAAGCCGTTTAAGATCCATGCCCGCCATACGCTGTGGGCGACGGGCGGCATCGGTGGCGTATACGACCATTCGACCAACTACCCGCAGCTCACGGGCGACGCCTGCTACATCGCGCAGGAGCACGGCATTAAGATGGAGCACCTGGACTACGTGCAGATCCATCCCACGGGCCTGTTCTCGCCGCAGCCAGGCCGTACGTTCCTGATCAGCGAGAGCTGCCGCGGTGAGGGCGCGATTCTGCTCAATGCCGCCGGCGAGCGTTTTACCGACGAGTTGCAGCCGCGCGACGTTGTCGCTGCCGCCATCCGCGAGCAGATGAAGCAGGACGGCACCGAGCACGAGTGGCTGAGCTTTGCCCCCGTCGAGCGCGACGTGGTGACTGGGCACTTTGCCAACATTCGCGCGCGCTGCCTTGAGGACGGCCGCGACATCTTGGACGAGCCCATCCCCGTTACGCCCACGCAGCACTACTTTATGGGCGGCGTATGGGTCGATAAGGACGGCCGCACTTCGATGCCCGAGCTCTACGCCGCGGGCGAGACGGCTTGCAACGGCGTTCACGGCAAGAATCGCCTTGCATCAAATAGTCTGCTCGAGGCGCTGGTCTGGGGTCGTCGCGCCGCGTGGTACGTGCGCACCGGCGAGTCGCTGGCCGTGGAGCAGGCGGGCGAGCCCGCGCTCGATGGACGCCATCGCGCCCTGAGTTCCGATACCCTTGCAATCGATGATTTGGCCCGTGCCGCCGGCACGCAGGCCGCAGAGGAGTAGACCATGAATCCCATTACCATGAAGCTCGTCGTCGATGATCTGATTTTGCAGGCTCTGCGCGAGGACATTACGTTTGAGGACGTGAGCACGGCGAGCGTGTGCCCCACGGCGCGTCCCGCCACGGTGGAGCTTATCGCCAAGGCCGACGGCATCATCGCCGGCTTGGATGTGTTTGCCCGTACCTTTGAGCTGCTGGATTCGCAGAGCTCGGTGCTGCTCGACGTTGCCGATGGCGACGAGGTGCACGCCGGCGACCATGTGGGTCAGGTGCGCGGCGATGCGCGCGTGCTGCTTTCGGGTGAGCGCGTGGCGCTCAACTACCTGCAGCGCATGAGCGGTATCGCTACCTACACGCACAGCATGGCCGCGGCGCTCGAGGGAACCAAGACCGTGCTCGTCGACACGCGCAAGACCACGCCGGGCATGCGCGTGTTTGAGAAGGCGGCGGTTGAGATTGGCGGCGGCAGCAACCACCGCTACAACCTGTCGACGGCCGTCATGCTCAAGGACAACCATATCGATGCCGCCGGTGGCGTGACGCGCGCGATCGAGATGGCGCGCGCCCATGCGTCGTTTACCACGACAGTTGAGATTGAGTGCGAGAACCTGGACATGGTGCGCGAAGCCGTGGAGGCCGGTGCCGACATTATCATGCTCGACAACATGACCCATGACGACATGGCCGCCGCCATCGAGCTTATCGCCGGTCGCGCCAAGACCGAGTGCTCGGGCAACGTGGACGCCAGCAACATTCGCGCCCTGGCCGATCTGGGTGTCGACTATATTAGCTCGGGCGCCCTGACGCACTCTGCGCCGATCCTCGACCTCTCGCTTAAGCACCTGCGTCTGCTGGACGGTAAATAATGAACGCCCGCGAGCGTCGCCGTGCCATCATGGGCGTGCTCGAAGGAGCCAAGGAGCCCGTTTCGGGCAGCGCACTTGCCCGCGAGGTTGGCGTGAGCCGTCAGGTCGTGGTTCAGGATATTGCCCTGTTGCGTGCCGATGGGCACGATATCGTGGCGACCAACCGCGGCTACGTGCTGCAGGAAGCCGCGAGTAGCCCCGCCGTGCCCACGCGTCTTGTTAAGGTGCGCCACGGCGTGGAGCAGGCGGGCGACGAGCTTACGAGTATCGTCGACGCGGGTGGCGCCGTGCTCAACGTGATCGTCAACCATCGTGTGTACGGCAAGATCACGGCCGACCTGGACATCCGCAACCGCCGCGATGTCGAGCGCTACCTAGAGGGCATCGCCAGCGGCAAGAGCTTCCCGCTGCTGACGGTGACCAGCGGCTACCACTTCCATCGCATCGCCGCGGAAGACGAGCAGACCCTCGACGAGATCGAGGCCATGCTCAAGGAGAAGGGCTACCTTGCCGATTTAATGCCTTACGAGGACGATCTATCGTAGCCGATGCTGCAAACGTCCCTAAGCGGCAATCTGACGTTCAATCGTCGGTCGCGTACCAAATACGCTTCCCTCCTCTTTCACGTCACCTTGCTCGCTTAGGGACGTTTTCGCTGACGTGAGCTCAACCTGCGATGGTGCCTAATTGGTTATCCGCACAAAAAAGGAGGCCTCCGCGGCGATGCGGAGGCCTCCTTTTTGTGCACGGTGTACTTTTGAGTGTGCAAGTGCGGGAGTTGTTACTCCTCGACGATCTCGGTGATCGCGCCAGCGGGGCAAGCGTCCTGGCAAGCGCCACAGGCGACGCAGGAGTCCTCGTCAGCGACGGTGGCGACGTCCTGGAGCTCCAGAACGCCAGCGGGGCAGGAGTCGACGCAAACGCCACAAGCGATGCACTCGTCGGCATCAATTACGGGATGAGCCATGGTAGTTTCCTCTCTGTTGACCGACGCTACAGACGATGCGCGCCGGTTTGATTCGGGCAAAAACATACCACGGGAGCGACCGTTTGCAATACCCTCTGGCCGGCATCTTCATACCGTTCGCCGAGTATGCCAAGGTTTACTAAAAAACACGCAGGTGGGGCCGCTGAGCTGCGCAAATGTTAGCTACAGGTGACTTGAAATAAAGGGCGATTGAGTGTGCTTGCGGAAACCGCATCCCATTATTTGGCCGAAAAACGGGTCGAACTTTCCCCAGGGAAGCCCGGGGCCGCCATGTGCGCTCCCAAGCCCAAACCTCAGCCATCTCTACATAGATCTCAATAGATCTGCCGAGAACTCAAACAGTGCATCTACCTGCGCATTTGAGAACCTAAACTCTCAGAGATAAGAAATCTTATATGAATTGACTTAGATTTTGTATATTCCGGCCCATAAGGGGATACACTACATCCTGAAAGACAAGCCGAAGCGCCGCGCGACAGACCGTCGAGGCGACGCGAACGCACAAGAGAGAGGGAATTTCTAATGGGCAAGATTCTTGGTATCGACCTTGGTACTACTAACTCCGCAATGGCCGTTCTCGAGGGCGGTTCTCCGACCATTATCGTGAACGCCGAGGGCGACCGCACCACCCCGTCCGTCGTGGGCTTCCGTGCCGACGGCGACCGCGTCGTGGGCAAGGCCGCTAAGAACCAGGCTGTCACCAACCCCAAGAACACCGTGTTCTCCATCAAGCGCTTCATGGGTCGCAAGTACTCCGAGTGCACCTCCGAGATCAAGACCGTGCCGTATGAGGTCAAGGAGGGCCAGGGTGGCCGTGCCGTCGTCGACATCGAGGGCAAGGATTACACCGCTGAGCAGGTGAGCGCCATGACGCTCGCAAAGATGAAGGCCGATGCCGAGAAGTATCTGGGCGAGACCGTCACCGACGCCGTCATCACCGTCCCGGCCTACTTCAACGACGCCCAGCGTCAGGCCACCAAGGACGCCGGTAAGATCGCCGGCCTCAACGTCAAGCGTATCGTCAACGAGCCGACTGCTGCTGCTCTTGCCTATGGCCTGGACAAGCAGGGCACCGACCAGCGCATCCTGGTCTTCGACCTGGGCGGCGGCACCTTCGACGTCTCCATCCTCGACCTCGCCGACGGCGTGTTTGAGGTTCTGTCCACCTCGGGCGACAACCACCTGGGCGGCGACGACTGGGATCAGCGCGTCATCGATTGGATGGCCGATAAGTTCCAGCAGGAGAACGGTGTCGACCTGCGTCAGGACCCCATGGCCCTGCAGCGTCTGAAGGAGGCCGCCGAGAACGCCAAGAAGGAGCTCTCCGCCGCCCAGCAGACCACCATCAACCTGCCGTTCATTACCATGAACCAGTCCGGCCCGCTGCACCTCAACTACACGCTGACCCGCGCCGAGTTCGAGAAGATCACCCGCGACCTGCTCGAGCGCTGCAAGCAGCCTGTCACCAACGCCCTGCGCGACGCTAAGCTCAAGCTCTCCGATCTGACCGAGGTCATCCTCGTCGGCGGCTCCACCCGTATGCCCGCCGTCCAGGAGCTCGTCAAGACCATGACCGGCAAGCAGCCCAACATGTCCGTGAACCCCGACGAGGTCGTTGCCGACGGCGCTGCCGTCCAGGGCGGCGTGCTCACCGGCGACGTCGAGGGCATCCTGCTGCTCGACGTTACCCCGCTGTCGCTGGGCGTCGAGACCATGGGCGGCATCATGACCAAGATGATCGACCGCAACACCACGATCCCGACCTCCAAGACCGAGGTCTACTCCACCGCTGCCGACAACCAGACCAGCGTCGAGATCAACGTGCTCCAGGGCGAGCGCGAGCTTGCTCGCGACAACAAGTCGCTCGGTAAGTTCCAGCTGACCGGCATCCCGGCTGCCCGCCGCGGCGTGCCGCAGATCGAGGTCACCTTCGACATCGACGCCAACGGCATCGTCAAGGTCTCTGCTAAGGACAAGGGCACCGGCAAGGAGCAGCAGATCACCATCTCCGGCTCCACCGCTCTGTCCGACGACGAAGTCGATCGCATGGTCAAGGACGCCGAGGCCCATGCCGAGGAGGACAAGAAGCAGAAGGAGGAGGTCGAGGTCCGCAACCAGACCGATAGCCTGTGCTACTCCACCGAGCAGACCCTCAACGAGCTGGGCGACAAGGTTTCCGCCGATGTGAAGTCCAAGGCCGAGACCGCTATCGCCGATGCCAAGAAGGCGCTCGAGGGCTCTGACGTCGAGGCCATCAAGGCCGCTGGCGAGTCCCTGCAGTCCGTGGCCTACGAGCTGGCCCAGGTTGTCTACGCCGACGCTCAGCAGCAGACCGACGGTGCCGCCGGCGCCCAGCCTGCCGACGATGACGTGGTCGACGCCGACTACGAGGTTGTGGACGACGAGGACAAGTAATCATGTCCGCCCGTAAAGCTCGCACGGAGGCGGCTGCCGCTGGCGCCGCCCCCGTTGACTCTGAGGAGAAGGACGTGAAGATTCCCGTAGAGGCCGTCGACGATACCGAGGCCAACGAGGCCGAGGCCGCCGAGGCTGCCGAGAACCAGGTAGAGGATTCCAACAAGGAGGCGACGATGACCGAGGACGAGATGGTGGAAGCCGCTATCCGCGCCGGTGAGGAAGCCGCCGACAACGACTTTAAGCTCAAGTTCGAGCAGGCCCAAAAGGAGCTTGCCGACGTGCGCAGCGAGCTCGATGCTGCGGCAGAGGCTCAGAAGGCTGCCGAGGACAAGGCGAAGGACGCCACCGAGCGCACCGCCCGTTTGCAGGCCGACTGGGAGAACTTCCGTCGCCGCACCGCCAACGAGCGCATCGCCGAGCGCGACCGCGCGACTGAGAAGCTTGTCACCGCGCTGTTGCCGGTGGTCGACGATATCGAGCGCGCGATCGACCATGCCCGCAGCCAAGAGCTTGCCGACGACTTTAAGCAGTTCGTCGATGGCGTCGATGCGGTGCATGCCAAGCTGCTCGATGTGTTTGCGCACGAGGGCGTTGAGCCCATCGACCCCAAGGGCGAGGCGTTCGATCCGCTCGAGCACCAGGCTGTGGGTCGCGTCGAGGACGCATCGCAGTACGACGAGACCGTCAACGACGTGTACCAGAAGGGCTACCGCATGGCGGATCGCATCCTGCGCTCCGCGATGGTGACGGTGACCTACGGTGGCGAGAAGCGCCCCGCACCGGAGCCCGAAGCGGCGCCCGAGGATGCTTCGGCCGATACGGCCGAGAGCACCGAGGAGTAATTGAGAAGGGCCCCGGGGCAACACCCGGGGCCCTTTCTGGCCTAGTGCCATATGAAAGCATGAGCCGCCGCCCGCTGGGCGGCGGATGAAACAGGAGAGGAGCTACGATGGCTGCAGGCAAAACCTTCTATGACATCCTGGGCGTATCCAAGAGCGCCTCCGACAAAGAGATCAAGAGCGCGTTTCGCAAGCTCGCGCAAAAATATCACCCCGATGCCGGCGGCGACGAGGCCAAGTTTAAGGAGATCAGCGAGGCCTACGAGACGCTTTCGGACGAGAAGAAGCGCAAAGAGTACGACCAGATGCTCATGTTCGGCGGCATGCCGGGCGCGGGCGGCGCGTATGGCGGCGGCTACGGTGCCGGCGCGGGCGCCAGCGGCTGGGGCGATATCTTCGACAGCATCTTTAGCGGCAACGGCGCCTGGGGCAGCGATTGGGGCTCGGGCTTTGCCGGGGCTGCGGGCGCTGCCGGTGCCGGCGCTGGCCGCAGCCGCGCTCGCAAGGGCGGCGACCTGTCGCTGACCGTCGATGTGACGGCCGAGGACGCGTTTCGCGGTGTGACGCACAAGGTCACCTACCGCATTCCCTCGACAGGCGAGCAGCAGACCATTACGGTCTCGGTGCCTGCAGGCGCGGTCGACGGCGGCAAGCTGCGTTACAAACGTCGCGGCGAGTATGGCGTTGCCGGCGGCGAGCGCGGCGACCTGGTCGTGACCACGCATGTGGAGGAGCATCCGCTGTTTAAGCGCAAAGGCGCCGACGTGACCATGGAGGTACCGGTCTCGGTCTACGAGGCGGCGCTCGGCTGCACGGTGGACGTGCCCACGCCCGGCGGTGCGACGGTCCGTTTGAAAGTGCCCGCGGGTACCCAGACGGGCAAGAAGTTCCGCTTTAAGGAGATGGGCGCGCCCGATGTTAAGCACCGTGGCCGCACGGGTGCGCTGCTCGTCGAGATCAAGGTGCAGGTTCCCACGAACCTGTCCGACGATGAGCGCGATGCCATGACCAAGCTGCGCGAGGCCGACACGCGCGACTATCGCGAGAAGGTCAATCGTTACAAGGCGACGTACTAGGGCGGTCGCGGCGCACGCCCACGCCCGCGGGCTTATGATGGACGATAACGAGACGGAAAGGGGTCAGGTAGCATGGCCGAGGACAATAGGAACAAACCGCTGTACATGATCAGCGTGGCGGCCGAGCTGACCGGCATGCACCCGCAGACTCTGCGCGTCTACGAGTCCAAGGGCCTGGTGAATCCTCAGCGCTCGGGCGGTAACACGCGCCTGTATTCGCGTGCCGATATCGAGCGTCTGGAACTCATCAACCAACTGACCGACGAGGGCATCAACCTTGCCGGCGTGGTGCGCATCCTCGATATGAAGGAGCGTTCCGAGGAGCGCGAGCGCGAGAACGAGAAGCTCCGCGCTCGCGTGCGCCAGCTCGAGGACGAGCTGCACGAGTATAAGATGCAGAAGAAGATCACCGCCCTGGCCCCGCGCGACGGCTCAGTCAACCCCGAGCAAGTCATGCGCAAGCTGCTAGGTACGGGTAGCGACCTATAGCTCCGCCGACGCTGCCGGGCACTCATTGGGGACAGACTTAAATGAGTGCCCGCAGAATGAGAGTGGATAATCTCCCGTTTTTGGCCTGTTTGCAGGCTCAAAGTGGGAGATTATCCACTCTCGTCATTTCGGCGTCTAAGTCTGCCCCCGGCACCCAACTCGTTCTTTGCTTTACTGAGATAAAGTGAACGTGCAGATTCGTAACCCACTCGCAACCGTTCTATGGCACGATATTGAACGAATGTATGCTATGCGCCCAAATCGTTTTGGGCAGAGTGGGAGACAGTATGGTCAAGCTGTACGAGGACGGCATCTACCTGCGCGGCGGCAGCGAGGTTGTGCCTGCGGCCGAGGCTGCCGAGCGCGGTATTACGCAGACGCCCGAGGATGCCAAGCGCGGCACCATCGCGTATTCGATCCTCCAGGCACACAATACGTCCGGAGATCCCGAGGCACTCAAGATTCGCTTCGACGCCATGGCGAGCCACGACATCACCTTTGTCGGCATCATCCAGACGGCGCGCGCCTCGGGCATGGAGCAGTTCCCGCTGCCTTACGTGCTCACCAACTGCCATAATTCGCTGTGCGCCGTGGGCGGCACCATCAACGAGGACGACCACGTCTTTGGCCTCTCGGCCGCCAAGAAGTACGGTGGCATCTTCGTTCCGCCGCATATCGCCGTTATCCACTCCTTTATGCGTGAGAACTTCGCGGGCTGCGGCAAGATGATCCTGGGTTCCGACTCGCACACCCGCTACGGCGCTCTGGGCACTATGGCCGTGGGCGAGGGCGGCGGCGAGCTGGCAAAGCAACTGCTGCGCGACACCTACGACGTCGCCTATCCCGGCGTCGTCGCCATCTACCTCACGGGTGCCCCGCGCCCCGGCGTCGGCCCGCACGATGTGGCGCTCGCCATCATCCGCGCTGTCTTTGCCAAGGGCTACGTCAAGAACAAGGTCATGGAGTTTGTGGGCCCCGGCATCGCGAGCATGACGACCGACTACCGCAACGGCGTCGACGTCATGACCACCGAGACCACCTGTCTGTCGAGCATCTGGGCCACCGACGAGGACACGCACGCATTCCTGGCCATGCACGGCCGCGGCGACGACTACCGCGAGCTCAAGCCTGCCGATGTTGCCTACTACGACGGCTGCGTCGAGGTCGATCTGTCGAGCATCAAGCCCATGATTGCGCTGCCGTTCCATCCTTCCAACGGCTTTGAGATTGACGAGCTCAACGAGAACCTCGAGGACATCCTTCACGAGGTGGAGCTCGAGGCCGCTAAGATCGGCGAGGGCAAGACGCACTTTAGCCTGCTCGACAAGATCGTCGACGGCAAGCTGCACGTGCAGCAGGGCGTTATCGCCGGCTGCTCGGGCGGCAACTACGACTCCGTGGTCCAGGCTGCCCGCGTGCTCAAGGGCGCCAACACCGGCTGCGGCGAGTTCTCGCTGTCGGTCTATCCCACGAGCCAGCCCGTGGCACTCGAGCTTACACGCCGCGGCTATATCTACGACCTTATGGAGGCCGGCGCGATCGTGCGCACGGCATTCTGCGGCCCGTGCTTCGGTGCCGGCGACACGCCCGCCAACAACGGCCTGTCGATCCGCCACACTACGCGCAACTTCCCCAACCGCGAGGGCTCCAAGCCGGGCAATGGCCAGCTGAGCGCCGTGGCTCTGATGGACGCCCGTTCCATTGCGGCGACGGCTGCCAACGGCGGCATCCTGACGCCGGCGACCGACCTGCCCGAGGACACCTGGGACGAGGCTTGCGAGTACACCTTCGACGACGCGCCGTACAAGAAGCGCGTGTACTGGGGCTTTGGCAAGGCGGAGCCTGCCGACGAACTGGTCGAGGGTCCCAACATCAAGCCGTGGCCCGCGATGGAGCCGCTCGGCGACGATATTCTGCTCAAGGTGTGTTCCAAGATCATGGACCCGGTCACCACGACCGACGAGCTCATTCCCTCGGGCGAGACGAGCTCCTTCCGCTCCAATCCGCTGGGCCTGGCCGAGTTTACGCTCAGCCGCCGCGACCCGGCCTACGTGGGCCGTTCCAAGGAGGTCGACGCCGTGGAGAAGCGCCGCGTTGCCGGCGAGTCCGCGGGCGACCTGGCGGCGCTCGATGCCGAGCTTGCCGGCGTGTTTGAGGCACTGGCGGGCGCGGGCGTCGCGGCCGATGCCAAGGCGACAGAATACGGCTCCATGCTCTATGCCAAGAAGCCCGGTGACGGTTCCGCTCGCGAGCAGGCCGCGAGCTGCCAGCGCGTGATCGGCGGCCTAGCCAACATCGTTCACGAGTACGCCACCAAGCGCTATCGCTCCAACGTGATGAACTGGGGCATGGTGCCCTTCCAGATGGAGACGGAGCCCAACTTTGAGGTGGGCGACTACGTCTTTGTGCCGGGTATCCGTGCCGCGCTCGATGGCGACCTCAAGAACATCGCCGCCTACGTGGTGCGCGCCGATGGTGCGGTCGAGCAGATTGAGCTCTACATTGCCGATATGACAGCCGAAGAACGTGCCATCGTCAAGGCCGGCTGCCTCATCAACTACAACAAGTTCAAGGCCGCTGCCGAGTAACGCACTTAATTGTCCGCCCGGGGCTTACCCTTTCCCGCCCGCTCACGCGCTTCGCGAGGGTCGCGTTCGGGAAAGGAAAAGCCCCGGGCGACATTTCCGCGTTCTCGTTGGGTCTTGAGGGACGCTAATAAATAGACTTGCTTGATGCCGCCTCTTTTTATTGGGGCGGCTTCTTTTTGGACCACCACAAAGGTGCCTGTCCGGCGGGTTCTTATTTCGATGGGGTCCAGGTTATCTCATCGTCAAATAGCCAAGTGCGTGCTGAGCCACTGTCGCGCGCTGTCTGTGGATCGGGCTCGCAAGTTTGTTCGTAGGCATCCTCGGTACACCGATCCATAAAATCGACGACTGCCGTCTGGTCGCCTTCCATGACGTAGATCACGTTGCCATCCGAGATATAGACTCCCGGCCCTTCGTTGTCCACGTAGCCGGGGTCGTATGAAACGTTGCACAGTCTGCTCCCGTTTGCCGCATCGAGTTCAAGGGTCGAATAATACCCGCCATTCATTTGGTCTTTCTTGGCTCGATATATTGCGGCGCCGTACCATCGCTTAAACGTCTTGCCTTTGAGTAAACTGGTTGCCTTGCCGATAAGCTGCTCATCTTGGGTATAGCGCGTGGCTCCAAGTTCGATTCGGGGATAGTTGCTGACCCCAAGCGCTGCGGGCGTACCGTCGAAATCGACGGTGATTGAATCGGGTTTGACGATATCGGTGAGGATTTCGATGGGATAGCTTATGGTTTCAACCGCCGCCTGCGTCGCCGAGGCAGGGAGAAATGCGAGATAGATAATGCCTACGCCGACTGCGGCAATCGCAAACGCTAAGACGAGCAGGCCGATATAGGTGGAGCGTTTCACGGTGGGGCACCTCGCTTACAATATGCAATCATTAAGATAAATGATACAAGCTTACGACAATATTCAAAAGAAAGCGATTGATCGAAATGACGGGGGCTAAAAGGCCCTATTGGGCTTCGATTTGGGATCGCCAAACGTAGACTGGGCTTGATGCCGCCTCTTTTAATCGGGGCTGATTCTTCTCTGGACCACCACAAAGGGGACAGGCACCTTTGTGGTGGTTTGCATGTCATGAGAGCACTAAGAAAATCTTATATATAGAGACTTAGATTTGTGTATAAGATCGCGCAAAGCTGGCAACAATACTTCTCGAACAACGTGAAGCCGCCCCGTAGGGCGGCCACCCCAAGAGAGGTGATTCCATGAGAATCGATAAGCTAGCAATGACGTCGCGCGAGGCGCTGCAGACCGCCATGAGCACGGCCGCCGACGCGCAGGCCGGCGCGGTGGAGCCGATTCACCTGCTGTCCGCCCTGCTCGGTGCCGGCGAGCGCAATATCTCCGTGATCATTGAGCGCATCGGTGCCGACCCGGCTCAGCTTGCACGCTCCACACAGGATGCCATCGACCACGCGCCCAAGGTTTCGGGCGAGGGCCAGCAGATGGGCCTGTCTAACGAGCTCGTTCGTGTCATCGAAAAGGCCGAGAAGAAGGCCACCAAGATGGGCGACAGCTTTGTGGTGACCGAGCATCTGCTGATGGCACTTGCCGAGGACAAGGGCGAGGCCGGCCGCGTTCTGCGCGACGCCGGCGTGACCAAGGAGCGCATCGAGCAGGTCTATGAGGAGCTGCGCGGCGATGACCGCGTGACGTCTGCCGAGGACAAGACGCAGTTTGAGGCGCTGGAGCAGTATGGTCGCAACATCTGCGACCTCGCCCGCGCCGGCAAGCTCGACCCGGTCATCGGCCGTACCGATGAGATTCGCCGCACCATCCAGGTCCTGTCCCGCCGCACCAAGAACAACCCTGTGCTCATCGGCGAGCCGGGCGTCGGCAAGACGGCCATCGTCGAGGGCATCGCCCAGCGTATCGTGGCCGGCGACGTGCCGAGCACGCTGCGCGATCGCGACCTCATCGAGCTCGACATGAGCGCGCTGGTCGCCGGCGCCAAGTACCGCGGCGAGTTCGAGGACCGCTTGAAGGCCGTGCTCAAGGAAGTGCAAAAATCGGAAGGCAAGGTCATCCTGTTCATCGATGAGCTCCACACCATCGTGGGCGCGGGTGCCACCGAGGGCTCCATGGACGCCGGCAACATCCTCAAGCCGGCGCTTGCCCGTGGCGACTTACACGCAATCGGCGCGACTACGCTTGACGAATACCGCAAGTACATCGAGAAGGATGCGGCGCTCGCCCGTCGTTTCCAGACCGTAATGGTGAGCGAGCCTACCGTCGAGGACACCATCTCGATTCTGCGTGGCCTCAAGGAGAAGTACGAGATCTTCCACGGCGTGCATATCACCGATAGCGCGCTCGTGGCCGCCGCCGACCTCTCCGATCGCTACATCGCCGACCGCTTCCTGCCCGACAAGGCCATCGACCTGGTCGATGAGGCCGCAAGCCGCCTGCGCATGGAGCTCGACAGCATGCCGGTCGAGATCGACGCCACCACGCGTCAGCTCACCCAGCTGCAGATCGAGGAGCAGGCGCTCATGAAGGAGACCGATGACGCCTCCAAGGAGCGTCTGGAAGCCCTGCGCCAGGAGATTGCCGAGGTCCAGGAAAAGCTCAACGTGCAAAAGGCCGGCTGGCTCAACCAAAAGAACGCCATCGACCACGTGCAGGAGCTTAAGGGCCAGCTTGACGAGGCCAAGAGCGAAGAGGAGCGCGCGACGCGCAACGGCGACCTGGGTCGTGCGTCCGAGCTGCGCTTCTCCGTGATTCCGGGCCTGCAGCAGCAGATTCAGGAGTCCGAGGCTGCGCTCGAGGCACAAAAGGAGCAGGACGGCGAGGGCCTCAACGAGCAGGTGACCTCCGATGAGATCGCCGAGGTCGTGAGCGCCTGGACCGGCGTGCCCGTGTCCAAGATGATGCAGGGCGAACTCGACAAGCTGAAAGGCCTGGAGGGCGAGCTGCACAAGCGCGTCATCGGCCAGGACGAGGCCGTGTCCGCTGTCGCCGCGGCCGTGCGTCGCAGCCGTGCGGGCCTCTCCGATCCGGACAAGCCCATCGGCAGCTTCTTCTTCCTGGGCCCCACCGGCGTGGGCAAGACCGAGCTCGCCAAGGCGCTTGCCGAGTGCCTGTTCGATGACGAGCGTGCGCTCGTGCGTATCGACATGTCCGAGTACATGGAGAAGTTCAGCGTCCAGCGTCTGATCGGTGCGCCTCCGGGATACGTGGGCTACGACGAGGGCGGCCAGCTCACCGAGGCCGTGCGCCGTCGTCCGTACTCCGTAATCTTGCTCGACGAGATGGAGAAGGCTCATCCGGATGTCTTCAACGTGCTGTTGCAGGTGCTTGATGACGGCCGTCTGACCGATGGCCAGGGTCGCCAGGTGTCCTTCAAGAACACGATTATTATCATGACGTCCAACGTGGGCTCCAAGGCCATCGCCGATCTGTCCGGTAAGGACGAGGAGGAGATGCGCCATCAGGTCGACGCCGCCATGGCTCAGACCTTCCGCCCCGAGTTCCTCAACCGTATCGATGATATCGTGGTGTTCCATCCGCTCGGCATGGCGCAAATCGAGAAGATCGTCGATATCCAGCTTGCCGATGTCCGCGCACGCCTGGCCAAGGAGCGCATGACGCTTGCCATCACCCCGGCGGCCAAGCAGATGCTCGCCGTGGGTGGCCTGGACCCCGTGTTCGGTGCCCGTCCGCTCAAGCGCCTGGTCCAGCGCGAGGTCGTGGACGCCATCGCCGCCGCCATCATTGATGGCACGGTGCGCGAGGGCGATCAGGTGACAGTCGATGTCGACAAGGACGGCGGCTTTACCGTCGTGTGCGATAACACGCCGGCGGCCACCTACGAGGTCCCCGACGCCGAGTAGATTTTTGGGATATGCCTTAAAATCTACCAGCCGTCTCTAAACGCCAAGGGCGGCGGATCCAATTGGGTCCGCCGCCCTTTTTCGTGCGACAATCGATGATGCTGAACGGATGCGATGCAAGGAGCTATGCAGATGAAAGACGAGATCAAGACAAGCGCGCCGGCGACCGATGCCGGACCCGCCGCACCCAAGCCTGCGCCTAAGCCGGCGCCCAAGCCGCGCGACCCCTACATCCGTGCCGAGAACGAGGACGACGACGGCTACGATCCCTACAGCGATCGCCGCCCCGAGCGCGAGCCGATGTTCGAAGCCGACCCCTGGCGTTAAGTAGCTCATTTGGGACAGGGCTTTTTTTAGCTACTTTGTTTTCGGCTAGAGGCGTTCATGCCTGCCCCCCTCGGCCGCTCGATATCCTCCGGGAGTGGCCACTAATAGAAAACTTGCTTATCCATTAATCAAGATACGCATAATCTTGCTCTCCCGCTAATCAAGAATCGTTATAATCTTGATTAGCGGGAGAGCAAGATTGGAGAATTATGGCATTCAGCGACTTGGTGGCTCAAAAAATAAAGGACTTTGAGCAGCAGGGGATTCCGCAGGTCTTTGAGCGCGACCTTGATCTGGGCAACCCGCAGGAGCCAAAGCGCGACAACATCGTATATGTGATTGTGGGCGCCCGTCGTTGTGGAAAGACGTATCGCCTGTATCAGGAGATGCGGCGGCTTCTGAGCCAGGGTGTCGAGCTTAATCGGATGCTATATTTCAATTTTGAGGATGAGCGCTTGCGTCCGTATGAGCCATCGCTACTAGCGGACGTGCTCGATACATTCTATGCGCTCTACCCTGCTGCACGAGGCGAGGGTGCCTACATTTTCTTCGACGAAATCCAGGAAATTCCCGAATGGGGTGCGTTTCTGCGGCGTGTGGTCGATACGGAGAAAGCGACCGTCTACGTGACGGGATCTTCTTCTAAGATGCTGTCCTCGGAACTTAAGAGCGAGTTCAGGGGCCGCTCTCTTGTGCGAGAGCTGTTTCCGTTGAGTTTTTCGGAATACGTCCGATATAAGACGGGGAGCGTTCCTGAGTCGGACGCGCTCTTCTCCTCGAGCGATGCAGCGTTGCTCCGACACCATCTGGTCGGATATCTCGAGCGAGGGGGATTCATCGCGACACTTGAGCAGACGCCCGCAGACGCGATTCAGCTGCTACAGGAATATGCGTCGCGAACGGTCGCCATGGACGTCGTTGAACGTTACGACGTCAAGAACCCCCGTTTGGCCTCGCTGTTTCTGGCGCGGTGCATGGCATCTTCGGGACGAGAGCTGTCAGTGAACAAGGTGTACAACGAGTTCAAGAGCAGGCAGATACCCGTCAGTCGAAATACGCTCAGCGACTTACTTGAGTATTACGAGGACGCCTACCTGCTGTTTTCGGTGCCGGAGTTCACGCGCTCACTTGCAAATAATGCGCGGTCCGCATCTAAAGTCTACGCTGTCGATCCTGCGATGTTCGGAGCATTCTCTCCCGCATCGGCATCTGATCAGGGCCAGAGGCTCGAGACTGCGGTGTTCAATGCGCTCAGAAGAAGGACTCCAGCCGTGCGGTCCGGTTCGGTCTGCCGCCTGCTGATCAAAGAGAAGAATAAAAGCCATGAGGTGGACTTTGTGGCCGGGGATGCGCTTCTTATGCAGGCTTATGGCCTGATTCAGGTGAGTACGGATATGGCAAGCGAGAAAACGCGCGAGCGCGAAATTGCCGCGCTTGATGCCTCGATGGCCCAATTCGATCTTGGTGAGTCGACAATCGTTACCATGGATGAGCAGGCCGATATTCCATGCGAGCGCGGTGTGGTACACGCTGTGCCCGCATGGAAGTGGCTCCTTTCCTAATCGTCTATGGATTTGCGAGGCCAGGACTCAGGTGTCATGGTCCGCTAGTCCTGGGCCTTGATGCTTGGCAGCAGAATCTGGGCGAGGTAGTCGCATTCGAGCTTGGTGGCAGCGTCGGCCTTGCCGTCTTTGCCGACCAGCACATTTTTGATCTGGCTGTAGGTGTAGCGGTTGCCGGTCGTGAGCTCGACAAGCTCAATGGCCGTGTCCATGGGGTAGGTCGACACGGGATTCTGCGTCCGTCCGTTGATGGTCTGGGGTACCACGTACGGATAGACGGGGCCGCTGGCGTAGACGGTATAACCGTTGCCTAGGTTGGCCGCACCCAAAACCGTATCGCCCTCATCGGGCGTAAAGCTCTCGCCCTCGCGCACCGCGACGAGCGTCACAATCGGCGTATCGCTGTCGCCGGCAAGATAGATGCATAGCGTGCTGCCATTTTGCCAAGTCTCGACCTTGCCGTACCACTCGACGGGGATATCGAGCTGGTAGAGGTCGGTTGCCTTGTGGCGAGCGTCAGCATCGCGGGCTGCCTGTGCCTTTTGCGCGCTCACGGCATTGACGGCGGCGTCGCGCCGCGCGGTTGCCGCCTGCTGGAGCACCTTGGCGGTGGCGGCGGAGCTCGCGCCTCCCTCCTCGGCATATTTGGCGGCGGCATCGATCTGGTCGTCGGTTACCGTGTCGGCCGAAGGCACCTTGAGCTTAAAGGCGGCCTGGCTGCTTAGGTCCTGTCCGTCGCTCTTGATCGTGACCTGCGCCTTGGTGGTCGGCACGGTATAGACGGTGCCGTCGGACGCGATGGGGGAGGCAGCGATGGAGAGCGTGTAGTCACCGGGTAGCAGTTTGATGCCACGGCCGTGCTCGTCAACATAGAGTGTTTCGCTCACGGAGGATCCGTCAGAATCCTGGCCACTCACTTGTACGGGAATCTTGGAGCCGGCGGAACAGTCGAGGCCCGCGGCATGCACGCCAATCTGTACCGACATCATCGTGTGGGCATTGGCGGCGACAGCGGCAGCCTGCTCTTGCTGATATCCGTTCCAGGCAGCATAGCCTGCACCGCCGGCGACGAGCGCGACGGCCACGACACCGGCGACCATCAGATTGCGGCGCTTGGGCGACATCTTGCGATGGCGGACCTCGGCTTCGTGTGCCGAGGGAACGGACGGCAGGGGAATATCGCCCATGGCGATGGTCTCATCCACGGCTGGTGCGGAACCCAGGCCAGGAAGCTCGCGAGTCAGCGAATCTTCGGCCGGTAAGCTGTCGAGCAAGACGGTTTCCTCGCCCGTGTCGGATTCGGGCTGGTCGTCGGCCTCGCTATCGTCCTCTTCGGCTTCGTCAGGAGCGTCTTTGGCGTCGCCGCCTTCGTCCTCAGTGTCTTCGTGCACCTCGTCTTGCGCGTCGACGACCGAATCGCTAAACGAGAGCTCGTCTAGCGCGATCCGGTCAAGGCTCTCCAGGGCTTCGGCACATGCTTCCGCATCCTGGGCCGCATCCTCGCGGCCATACGTCTCATCGCTCATATATCCCCCAATGCAATATCGGCTCAACACTGTACCCAAAAATGGAGCCATATAAAGCGCATACGAAATATAAGATCCGATTTAACCTGAGCGCATCGTTCGGCCGCATCCTCGCGGCAGCAAAAGGCCCCCGGAACGCGGACGAATCACATTCCGGGGGCTCTGCAATGCGTTGAGTTGCGCGGAGCCGGCTATGCTGCTTCACATTCAAGCGGCGTTTGCGCCGGGCATGTTACTCGGCGTGCGCGTAATCAACCTTGGCGCGGCGAGCGGTAGCCTTCTCCCAATCGCTGGTGCCCTCAAAGACATCCTGCTTGTAGGGATTGCGGCCGAGCTTCTTGGCGCGGTAGGCGATGTAGATGATCGCGGCGACGTTGGCGACCAGTGCGGCGATCGAGACCGCGGTAGCGGCGCCGGGGTCGAGCGTGGAGTGGGTCACAAAGATGGACTCCTCCTGGAAGTACGGGAACACCTGGGCAAACATGCACCAAATAGCAAGCGTAAAGGCGCGGTTCTGGATCCAGCCGCCCTTGTTCCAGATAAAGGCGGCGACGGTGGGCGCCAGCAGCAGCGCAAAGCCGCAGAACCAGGAGTGGGTGGGCAGGCAGTTGTAGGTGTAGCAGAAGTTCCAGATATCGTAGGCGATGATGTAGACCCAGGTCATGTCGGGCCACAGCATGTCGGTCTGATCCTCGGAGGCGTAGGCGCTCCACCAACCGGTCATGCAGAAGATGTTGATGATACCGGCGATGCCGTTGAACACGTTGTTCCAGCCGGCCAGCTGCGTGGCGCCCTCGGAGGTGACCCAGGTGGACTCGCCCAGGACAAAGAAGTGATAGGCGCTCTCAAAGTCGGACACGACGGCGATCATGATGTTGATGGCGACGATCACAAACGGCCATGCGCGGAACCAGTGCGCCTTGCCGATCTTGCCCCACTGGTACTTAATGGCAATGAAGCCCCAACAACCGGCCAGCGCCGCGTACACCTTGGCGTAGTGGAACCAGCTGTTCTGGTACACATGGGTGGGGTTGGTGAGTGCCCACTCGGCGCCCTGCGAAACGCCGACGGCGATGGCGATGCAGTAGATGGTCATGGCCAGCGGAGCCACGCCAAAGATGATGGCCGCGCCCAGCTTGGTGCGGCGGCCGACCTCGTTGAGCACGATCAGGCCAATAAAGACCATGGCCCAGCCGGCCCAGTGGATAAGGGTATCGCTACCCCAAACATCGAACA
The DNA here is from genome assembly GCF_003467145.1 of Collinsella sp. AM44-11. Classification (NCBI taxonomy): domain Bacteria; kingdom Bacillati; phylum Actinomycetota; class Coriobacteriia; order Coriobacteriales; family Coriobacteriaceae; genus Collinsella; species Collinsella sp. AM44-11. The sequence goes on along the minus strand of NZ_QSFE01000010.1, from coordinate 55,019 downwards.
GCATGCTGCTCTCCTTTCACACGCCCGCGGCCCCTCTTCCGATCGCGGGCAGTTTGGCCAAATGTCGTCAGTTCTGGGGCTTGCGCTCCGGATACTTGGCGGTATAGCCCTCGATGTGGAGTGTCGAGGCGATGATTTCCTTGACCGTCTCGTCGGGCACATCGGGGTGCGTGCGGATATACATCAACAGTCCCATGATGAGGGTGTAGAACGTCTCGTAGACATGGTCGATGCGCAGCTCGTGATGGGCGACAAAATCCACCACGGTGGTGTCGCAGATGTACTGAGCCACGCGCTGAACCACGTTGTGCAAAAAGCCGCCGTAGAGCGCGCCGCTGCTTGAGGTGAGCGTACTCGGCAGTTCGTGGCCGCTGGCGACCAGACGCTTAAAGAGCGGGGCGACGGTGTCGAGCGCGCCCTCGATATCGCCGACGGTGCGGCCGGCGTTCCACTGCTCAAGCTCGGAGATAAAGCCGTCGATCGCCTCGTCCATAACAGCGGTGACGGCGGCGTCCATATCGGCAAAGTAGTGGTAGAACAATGAACGCGTGCAGCCGGCTCGCTTTGTCACGGCCGATACCGATAGGTGGGACACGCCCAGCTCGGAGCTTACGGTGCGCACGGCATCGAGGATCTCGCGACGGCGTTCGTCGCCCGTCAGGCGCTTTGCCGCGCTATCGGATGCGGGGACTGCATCGACCACAGAGGTATCTGCTGTGTTGCCGCCCATGTTTTGCCGCCTTCCATCCTCTTTTGCCTGACCGTTCGCCTAACAGTCTTGAATATTGTTGACGGTTCGTCAATACTATTTTTGACGCAATGTCAACTAATGGCGGGTGAACGGCATGGGGGCATGTCCGGCCTGCAAAAAAAGAGGGGCGCTGCGGCCTCGTCGGGCTGCGGCAAGAGAAGGGACAACCATGATTCTCAACGGACCGGGAATTAGCTACACCGAGCCCGACATCGGTTCGGAGTTCGTGCCGCCGCTGCCGGAGCATCCGCGCGAGGCAATCGTCAAGCTGTGCGAGCACTGCACCAACCGTCTGCTGCATCGCGACGAGCTGCTGGGCTACGAGTACTGGTCGTTTGCCGAGGCCGCAGCCGACGAGCAGGCCGAAGTGCTCTGCAAGATGAAGATGCGCCGTCCCTATACGCTGCCCGAGATGGTCAAGCTCACCGGCATGCCCGAGGCCGATATCGAGAAGATGCTCGACGATATGAGCTACACGGGTCTGCTCGAGTACAACTGGGAAAACCCCGAGCGCGCCAAGCAGTGGGTGCTGCCCATGCTGGTGCCGGGTTCCGCCGAGTTCCTCAACATGCGCGTGAGCCAGCTCGAGGAGCATCCGGTCTATGCCAAGTTCTTTGAGCAGGCATCCAAAGGCCCACTGTCCAAGGCTACGCCGATGGTGCCGCCCGGAGGCGCCGGTATCGGCATGCACGTCATTCCGGTCGAGAAGGCCATTGACGCCGCGAGCACGTCGGTGCCTATTGAGCATATCGAGCATTGGCTCGACAAATACGATGGCAAATATGCCGCTAGCACCTGCAGCTGCCGCGCGAGCCGTCGCGTGATGGGTGAGGGCTGCGCCGACGACCCGGCAGATTGGTGCATCGCCGTGGGCGATATGGCCGACTACGTGGTCGAGACCGATCGTGGCCATTACGTGACCCGCGATGAGGTTTACGACATCTTGCGCCAGGCCGAGGACAACGGCTTTGTGCACCAGATCACCAACATCGACGGCGAGAACAAGATCTTCGCCATCTGCAACTGCAACGTCAACGTGTGCTACGCCCTGCGCACCTCGCAGCTGTTCAACACACCCAACCTGTCGCGCTCGGCCTATGTCGCCAAGGTCGAGAAGGACAAGTGCGTGGCCTGCGGTCGCTGCGTTGAGGTATGCCCGGCCGGCGCCGCCAAGCTGGGCCAAAAGCTCTGCAGCAAAAAGGCCGGCGGACAGGTGCCCGAGTATCCGCGCCAGGAGCTGCCCGATGCCACCAAGTGGGACCACACCAAGTGGTCGCCCAACTACCGCAACGACAACCGCATCGAGACGCATGAGTCCGGCACCGCTCCCTGCAAGACGGCCTGCCCCGCGCACGTTGCCGTTCAGGGCTATTTGAAGCTCGCGGCTCAGGGTCGCTATGACGAGGCGCTGGCGCTCATCAAGCGCGAGAACCCGCTGCCCGCTATCTGCGGCCGTGTGTGCAACCGCCGCTGTGAGGATGCCTGCACCCGCGGTCGTGTGGACGCCGCCGTGGCTATCGACGAGGTCAAGAAGTTCATCGCCCAGCGCGATCTGGATGCCGCGACCCGCTATGTCCCACCTGTGGTGACCCCGACGCGTGCCGGCGGCTTCGACCAGAAGATCGCCATCATCGGTGCCGGTCCGGCCGGCCTGTCTTGCGCTTTCTACCTGGCCGAGAAGGGCTACAAGCCCGTCGTGTTCGAGAAAAACGAGCGCCCGGGCGGTATGCTTACCTACGGCATTCCCAGCTTTAAGCTGCAGAAAGACGTTATCGAGGCCGAGGTCGAGGTCATTCGCCTGATGGGTGCCGAGTTCCGTTATGGCGTGGAGGTCGGTCGCGACGTGACGCTCGACGAGCTGCGCGCGCAGGGCTTTAAGGCCTTCTACGTGGCTATTGGCTGCCAGGGCGGTCGCCTTGCCGGTATTCCGGGCGAGGACGCCGAGGATGTGACCGTGGCCGTCGACTTCTTGCGCGAGGTCAACAGCGGCAAGATCGACGCGCTGCCCGGCCGCACCATCGTGGTGGGCGGCGGCAACGTGGCCATCGACGTCGCGCGCAACGCCTGCCGCCTGGGCTCCGAGCACGTTGAGATGTTCTGCCTGGAGAGCGAGGCCCAGATGCCCGCCAGCGAGGAAGAGCGTCGCGAGGCCATTGAGGACGGCGCGCACATCAGCTGCGGTTGGGGCCCCAAGGAGGTTCACCTGGACGAGGCCGGTCGCGTATGTGGCATCACCTTTAAGCGCTGCACGCGCGTCTTTGACGACGAGGGCCGTTTTGCGCCCGAGTACGACGAGAACGACCTGCGTCGTGTTGACGCCGATCGTGTCGTCATGTCGATTGGCCAGTCCATTGTGTGGGGCGACCTGCTGGCAGGCTCCAAGGTAGAGCTCGGCCGCGGCCAGGGCGCCCTTGCCGATCCCCAGACCTATCAGACCGCCGAGCCCGACATCTTTGTGGGCGGCGACGTCTATACCGGTCCGAGCTTTGCCATCGATGCCATCGCCGCCGGTCACGAGGCCGCCGTGTCCATCCATCGCTTTGTGCAGCCGGGATCCACGCTCACCATCGGCCGCAACCAGCGCCGCTACACCGCGCTCGACCGCGACGATGTCGTGATCGAGAGCTACGACAACGCGAGCCGCGAGGTTGCCCACGTGGACCGCGAGCGCGAGAAGGCTGCGCCGTTTAGCGAGTATGTCGAGACCTTTACCGAGGAACAGGTGCGCGCCGAGACCGCCCGTTGCCTGGGCTGCGGCGCCTCGATCGTTGACCCCAACAAGTGCATCGGCTGCGGCCTGTGCACCACCAAGTGCGCGTTTGACGCTATCCATCTGGATCGCGACCGCCCCGAGTGCTCCACGATGGTCAAATACGAGCAAAAGCTCCCGAGCCTTGGCAAGTATGCTTTAAAGCGTGCAATCAAAATCAAGTTCGGTCGTAAATAGGTAACCATGGCGGGTAAGGGGACGGCGCAGACTAGATTTCGCCGTCCCCTTGCTTTGAGTTTGCATCGCATCAACCGTTGTTGAAAGGTTTCTACCTTGCATGAATTGGGAATCGTTTATCACATCATTCGCGATGTCGAGAATGTGGCGCGCGCCAATGGCGTGTGTCGCGTTTCGAGCGTGACGCTGCTCCTGGGCGAGGTCTCGGGCGTCGTTCCCGACCTACTGCTCGACGCTTGGCGTTGGGCGGCGGATAAAAAGCCTATCACCGAGGGCTCGGAGCTTATCGTGGAGCCCGTCGAGGCCGTGACGCATTGCGAGGCGTGCGGCTGCGACTACGCGACGGTCGAGCACGGCAAGACCTGCCCCCATTGCGGCAGCGGCGAGACATACCTGCTGCAGGGCCAGGAGGTCATGATCAAGCAGATCGAGACCCCCGATGAGGACCCGACAGACGCTGCTCCCGACGGCCTCTCCAACGCCCCCGATGCCGTCGACGCCGCCAACCCTCTCCACATCGTCTAGCCCCTGGTCTTTGGGGACGTCCCCAAAGACTACTTGCGCTATTGCATAAGCCACGAAAATAGTCAAGTCATATCTGTTTAAACAAAATAGCGGCAGTATAAGCGCATTCGCACTTGCTTAAAATCGGTATCAATGAACAGCATGCTTGTATCTGTAAAATACATGACTTGATGAGCGACGCTTTAGTGGGAAATGAGTCGAAAAATAGCAACGTAATCAACTTGTAACAAACCTAGACGTTTAAACAAATAATCCAACCTTTTGCGGATTCAGCTATAATTCCACAATCCAAACAGGTATACTTCGTTCATGTCGTGTAGGAAATACGTAGACAAAAAGGAGGTTATGTGATGGTAAGTATTGTTCTTGCTAGCCATGGTGACTTGGCGGCTGGAATCAAGCAGACGGGCTCGATGGTCTTTGGCGATCAGCCGTCTGTTGCCGTGGTCTCGCTCGAGCCGAGCATGGGCCCCGACGACTTCCGTGCCAAGGTCGAGGAAGCAATCGCTTCCTTCGAGGACCAGGAGCAGGTGCTCTTCCTCGTTGATCTGTGGGGCGGCACGCCCTTCAACCAGATCAGCGGTCTCATCGAGGGCCATGATTCCTGGGCTATCGTCACCGGTGTCAACCTGCCTATGCTCATCGAGGCATATTCGCAGCGCTTTGACGCAAAGAACACTGCACATGCGATCGCAAAACATCTCGTGACTGAGGCTAAGGCCGGCGTGCGCGTCAAGCCCGAGTCTCTGGAGCCCGAGGAGAAGAAGCCGGCTGCGGCCGCCGCTGCTCCTGCGGGTGCCATTCCTCCGGGAACGGTGATCGGCGACGGGCACATCAAGATCGCCCACGTCCGTATCGACACGCGTCTGCTGCATGGTCAGGTGGCCACCACGTGGACCAAGCAGATCAACCCCAACCGCATCATCGTGGTCTCCGACGGCGTTGCTCACGACGAGCTCCGCAAGACCATGATCGAGCAGGCTGCCCCTCCGGGAGTCCACGCCAACGTCGTGCCTATCAAGAAGATGGCCGAGGTCGTCAAGGACACGCGCTTTGGCGACACCAAGGCGATGCTGCTGTTCGAGAACCCGCAGGATCTGCTCAGGGCCATCGAGGCCGGCGTCGACATCAAGGAAGCCAACATCGGTTCCATGGCCCACTCCAAGGGCAAGGTCGTCGTCACCAACGCTGTCGCTATGGGCGATGACGATGTCAAGACCATCGAGGCTCTCAAGGCCAAGGGCGTCAAGTTCGAGGTCCGCAAGGTTCCTTCGGATTCCTCCGAGGATCTCGACGCCATGTTGAAGAAAGCTAAGGCCGAACTGGCCGCTCAAGCATAGTAAAGGAGGGTCCGATACATGTCTGCAATCACTATTCTGCTTGTTGCGATTGTCGCGTTGCTTGCCGGTATGGAAGGCATTCTGGATGAGTTCCAGTTCCATCAGCCGCTCGTGGCATGCACGCTTATCGGTCTCGTAACCGGTCACCTTCAGGAGGGCATCCTCCTGGGCGGTTCGCTCCAGATGATGGCCCTTGGCTGGGCTAACGTCGGCGCCGCCGTCGCGCCTGACGCCGCTCTGGCCTCGGTCGCTTCTTCGATCATCATGGTGCTCGCCCTCAACGGTGGCGCCACCGATTCGGCCAAGGCCGTTACCGCCGCCATCGCCGTCGCCGTCCCGCTGTCGGTCGCTGGTCTGTTCCTGACCATGATCTGCCGTACCCTGGCTACCGCTATGGTTCACGGCATGGACGCCTGCGCCGAGAAGGGCGACTTCGCCGGCATCGAGCGTTGGCAGTACGCCGGCATCCTCATGCAGGGTGTTCGTATCGCCATCCCGGCAGTACTTCTGTGCATCATCCCGGCCGAGGCCGTTACCAACGCGCTTAACGCTATGCCCGATTGGCTGTCCGGCGGCATGGCTGTCGGCGGCGGCATGGTCGCTTCCGTCGGTTACGCCATGGTCATCAACATGATGGCCACCAAGGAGACCTGGCCGTTCTTCATCCTCGGCTTTGTCCTTGCTGCCATCCCTCAGCTCACGCTGATCGCCCTTGGCCTCATCGGCATCTCCCTTGCCCTCATCTACCTTGGCCTTAAGGATCTGGCCAAGCAGGGTGGCGGCATGGGCGGTGGCTCCGGTGACCCGCTCGGCGACATTCTGAACGATTACGAGTAGGAGGGGAGTGATACATATGGCAGAGAACAAGATTCAGCTCACCAAGGCTGACCGTAAGAAGGTTTGCTTCCGTCATCAGTTCCTTCAGGGCTCGTGGAACTACGAGCGTATGCAGAACGGCGGCTGGTGCTTCGCAATGATCCCTGCGATCAAGAAGCTCTACACCAGCAAGGATGACCAGATTGCCGCTCTTAAGCGCCACCTGGAGTTCTATAACACCCACCCCTATGTTTCCGCCCCCGTCATTGGCGTTACCCTCGCCCTCGAGGAGGAGCGCGCCAACGGTGCTCCGATTGACGACGTCGCCATTCAGGGCGTCAAGGTCGGTATGATGGGCCCGCTCGCCGGCGTCGGCGACCCCGCCTTCTGGTTCACCCTTCGCCCGATTCTGGGTGCACTGGGCGCTTCCCTGGCCCTGTCCGGCAGCATCGCCGGTCCGCTGCTGTTCTTCTTCGCGTGGAACATCATCCGTTACGCCTTCCTGTGGTACACGCAGGAGTTTGGCTACAAGGTCGGCTCCTCCATCGCCAAGGACCTCTCCGGCGGTCTGATGGGCAAGGTCACCGAGGGTGCTTCCATCCTGGGTATGTTCATCATCGGCGCCCTGGTCGAGCGCTGGGTGTCCATCTCCTTCACCCCGGTCGTCTCCAAGGTCACGCAGTCCGCTGGCGCCTATATCGACTGGGCCAACCTGCCCGCCGGTTCTGAGGGCATCAAGCAGGCATTGACGATGTACAGCTCTGTCGGTGCCAACGCACTCGACCCGGTGAAGGTCACCACGCTTCAGGCCAACCTCGATCAGCTCATCCCCGGCCTTGCCGCCGTGTGCCTGACCCTTCTGGTCTGCAAGCTCCTCAAGAAGAAGGTCAGCCCGATCGTCATCATCCTGGCTCTCTTCGCCGTCGGCATCATCGGTCGCGTCTGCGGCTTCATGTAAGCACGCTTCGGCTTAAGACCGAGAGTTGCTAGGCAAGGGCTTTTGAGCCATTGAAACGGACCGCACCCGGTGGGTACACTGGATGCGGTCCGATTGTTTTTATTGGAGGGCGAGGCGCGTATGGCGCAATCTCAGAACAGCACGGTCGATCTGGCAACGCCGGCAACCTGCCTGATGGGGCTTACCAGTCACGGTAACGTGATGGTGGGCAATAAGGCGTTTGAGTACTATAACGAGCGTAATCCCGAGGATTATATCCAAATCCCGTGGGACGAGGTCGACTATATTGCCGCCGAGGTTTTGCGCGGCACCAAGAAGATTACGCGTTTTGCCATCTTCACCAAGGACAACGGTCACTTTACGTTTTCGACGCGCGACGACAAAGAGACGTTGCGTGCGGTCCGCAAGTACGTCGACGAGGATAAGCTCGTGCGTTCGCCTGACTTTATCGATGTGACGGCTAAGGGCGCCAAGAGCATCCCCTCCGTTATCAAAAACCTCTTCCACAAAGGCAACTAGCCATTAAAGAGCGCCCCCTCAAAGTGGGGCGCAGTCTCCCATGTGGCTCGATCGGGAAAGTGCATCCCAGTTCGAGCGTCGATTCCGGGATGTAGTTTCCGGAACGGGGTCGTTTGGGAAACCGTGTCCCGTTTCGAGCCGAAATTCTGGGTCACAGTTTCCTAGCAAGGTCTCATGGGGAAAGTCTGACCCAGAATTTGCCTGGATAGTGGGACGCACTTTCCGGAGGGCTGTTCCACCGCAACTTCGAAGAGTGGGTATACGCTGCATTACAGCAGCGTAAATCTGCTACACTAATACAACATGCCTCCGTAGCTCAGGGGATAGAGCACCGCTCTCCTAAAGCGGGTGTCGACGGTTCGAATCCGCCCGGGGGCACCAGAGATTTGTCGAGCCCGGTACACCGCCACGGTGCCGGGCTCTTCTGGTTCATGCCATGTCAAAAACGAAGCGCCCGCTTGCTGGGGGAGCAAGCGGGCGCCTGTGAGCGAATATGTTTGCGGCGAGAGCCGTAATGAGCGGTTGGGTTGCGACTAGTTGGTCGTACCGGAATCGTCGCCCGTGCCCGAGCCCGAACCCGAACCCGAGCCAGAAAGTGCGACCGTCAGCGTAATCGTGCTGTCGGTAGACTGCTTGCCGGTGGGGGAGACGCCCGTAACGGTGGCGTTTTCGTTGCCGCTCACGGGGTTACCGTTCTGATCGCAGAATGCGATGTTGTAGAACCCGGCGTTGTTGAGCGCGGTAACGGCGGCGGAGATGCTCTTGCCGTACAGGTTGCCCGGAACGCTGGCTTTGCCGGACTTCTTGGCAATGACGACGGTAATCGTGGCGCCAGGCTTCTGCTTGCCGCTGGGGTTCCAGCTAATCACGGTGCCCTCGGTAACCGAATCGTTCTCCTGGTAGCTCACGTCGACGCCAAAGCCTGCCATATCGAGGGCGTTGCGCGCCTGGGCCTCGGTCATGTCGGTCAGATCGGGGACGGAGGTGGTATCCGGGCCGCTCGAGACCTTGTACGAGATGGTCGTGCCCTTCTCGACTTCCTTACCGGGTTCGGTGCCCTGCTCAAAGACCTGGCCCTCATCGGCCTCGTTGGCCTCCTCGGAGGCGTTGCCCTTCAGGCCAACGCTTGCCAGCGCGGCTTCTGCCTGGTCCTTGGTCAGGCCGACCAGCCGGGGAACCTCGACCTTCTCGGAGGGCTTGGGGCCCTTGGAGATTACCAGGTTCACCTTGGTGCCCTTGGCCTTCTTGGTGTTGCCGTTGGGCGTCTGCTCGGCGACCTTGCCCTCGTCGACATCGTCGTTGTAGCTTTGGTCGATGGTGCCGACCTCGAGGCCGGCTTCCTTGATCAGCTCGACGGCAGTCTGCTGGTCCTTGCCCAGCACGTCGGGCACGGTGACCTGTTCGCCGCCAAAGAGTCCTGTGGCAAAGGCCACCACGATGCCGATGACGGCAACGGCTGCCACCACAGCGGCGATAATCTTGTTCTTGTTGGACTTGGGCTTTTCGACCTCGTAGGAGCCGGTGGAGCCCGAAACTGAGCTACGGGCGGTATTCTGGCCGCTCACGCCCGAGACGGGACGCACCATGGCGCGCGTCTGGTCGGAAAGCTCGCGAGTCTTGGTGGCGCCCAGCTCACCGGGGGCACCGATGATGCGCGTGGGCTCCGAGATGTTGACGGCACGACCGGACAGGTAGCTGTTGAGCACCTGACGCAGCTCGTCGGCGGTCTGGAAGCGGTTTGCCGGGTCCTTCTCCATGCACTTGAGGATGATGCGCTCAAGGTCGGCGTCGACACCGGAGTTGATCTGGCTCGGCGGAATAGGCAGCTCGTTGACCTGCTTGAGTGCGACCGAAATAGCGTCGTCACCGTCAAAGGGGACGCGGCCGGTGGCGCACTCGTACATCACGACGCCCAGCGAGTAGATATCCGAGGTGGGGCCGAGGTCCTGACCACGGGTCTGCTCGGGGCTGACGTAGTGGGCGGTTCCCAGCACGTTGTTGTCTTGCGTGAGGTGGCTGTTCTTGGCGCGCGCGATGCCAAAGTCCATCACCTTGATGTTGCCGTCGGGCAGCACCATGATGTTCTGCGGCTTAATGTCGCGGTGGATGATCTCGTGCTTGTGGGCGACCGAAAGCGCAGAGCTGATCTGCGAGCCGATCTGGGCGACCTTCTTGGGGTCGAGGGCGCCGTGGCTCTTGATGCCGCTCTTAAGGTCGGTGCCGCGCAGGTACTCCATGACGATGTAATAGGTGTCGCCGTCCTTGCCCCAATCGTAGACGCCCACGATATAGGGGGAGGAGAGACCGGCTGCTGCCTGGGCCTCCTGCTTAAAGCGTGCGGCGAAGGTTGCGTCGCCAGCATACTGCGGCAGCATGATCTTGACGGCTACCGTGCGGTCGAGGACCTGGTCCTGCGCACGGAAGACGGTCGCCATGCCGCCTGTCCCCACCTTATCCTTGAGGAGGTATCTTCCCCCGAGGACCCTCTGTTCCATTCCTGCTCCTAACATAACTATTCGCTCAACGATGTGTGTAGTACCTACGATGTGGCCGCTGGGGCCGTGTGGCACGTTGCCGCTAACTCTTCGGCCGCGGCGCGCCTCGGGTGTCCGATTCGATCATGGGCATCACGCTCCCTGCGCGGCGAGCGCCGCGGTCAGGACGATGCCGGCAATCTTGGCCGCCTTGACGTCGTGTTTGTCGTAATCCTCCAAGGCCACCGAGATGGCGACCGTGGGTGAATCGTAAGGTGCAAAGCCAACGAACATCGAGTTGACGTTGGTGCCGCCGGTCTCGGCCGAGCCGGTCTTGCCGGCGACCTTGACGCCGGGGACCTGGGCGTCGGTGCCGGTGCCGGACTGGACGACGGCGAGCATGGCCTGCTTGACCTGGTCGGCCGTGGCAGAGCTGACAGCCTGGCCCAGCGAGCGGGACTGCGTGGTCTTAACCACGGTTCCGTCCGGGGCGAGTACCTGGGCTACAAAGTACGGGTCCATGACCACGCCACTGTTAGCGATGGCGGCGGCAATCACGGCGTTTTGCATGACGGTGGTCTGCGGGCCGGGCGTGTGGTCCATGCCGACAGGCTGGCCGGCGCCGGCCCAGGCGGTCTCCCACTCGGTCATGAGTGACGGGTCGGCCATGATGGAGGCCGCGGAGGTCAGGTCCTGGCCGAGCTTTTGGCCGTAGCCAAAGGCGTTGGCAAACTGCACGAGCGTGTTTGCGCCAACTTCGTTTGCCACCTGGCCAAAGACGACGTTGGAGGACACGGCAAAGGCCTGCTGCAGGCTGATGGTGCCGTAGCTCTCGTTGGCATAGTTGGTGACCGGTGCGTTGCCGATGTCCATGGAGCCGGGCGCCTGGTAGGTGCTGGTAAGGCTGGCGGTACCGGTCTCGAGTGCCGCGGAAAGCGTAACGACCTTAAACGTGGAGCCCGGCGTGTACAGCGCGTCCATGGCGCGATTGTACATGGAGCCGTCCTCGCCGCCGCCCGTCTGCAGCAGGGCATCGATGTTGGTGTTGTCGTAGGTGGGCGAGCTGGCACATGCGAGCACCGCGCCGGTACGCGGGTCGATGACCACCACAGCGCCCTTAAAGCCCTTGAGCGCCTGCTCAGCAGCCGTCTGGATGCGCGAGTCGATGGTGAGCTTGGCGGTGTTGCCCGGCTGGGTCTGGCCCGCGAGCGACGCGATGGCGTTGTTCCAGCTGGAGTAGTCCTTGGAGCCGGTGAGCGTGTCGTTCATGACGCTCTCGATGGCGGTGGTGCCATACTGCTGGCTCACGTAGCCAACCACGTGCGCTGCCAGGTTGCCGTTGGGGTAGGAGCGTACGTAGGTGCCGTCCTCCTGCTGCAGCGACTCGGCCAGCGTCACGCCGTCGGACGTGATGATGGAACCGCGCTGGATGTACTTGGAGCGGGCGATGGTGTGGTTGTTGGTCGGCATGTCCTGATAGTCCTTGGCCTTAATGACCTGGACATAGGTGAGGTTGCCGATAAGGATGGCGAACAGCGCCGTAAAGGCGAGCACCGCACGGGTTAGACGGTTGGCGAGCGCAACGCGGCCGAGCACGCCGGATTCAGGCGTGTCGAGCAGGCGACGGCGCATGCGCGAGCCGACGGAATGACTGCCGCTACCGTAGGAAGACGAGGTGGCAAAGCGCGTGCCCGTCGGGGCGGCGGCAGATGCGACCTGATCATCGGTGATGGCGGCCATGGTGCCGGTGCCGGTAAGCTCGGCCTCGCGTCCGGTCGCTTCGTCACCGGCGCGCAGCAGGAGCGCGACGATGATAAAGCTTGCCAGCAGCGAGGAACCGCCCTGGCTCATAAAGGGTAGGGTGACGCCGGTCAGCGGGATCAGGCGGGTAACGCCGCCCACGATTAAAAAGGCCTGGAAGCTGATGGCGGCCGTAAGGCCCGTGGCACTAAAGGCGGCGAGGTCGGATTTAGCGCGGGCAGCCGTGGTGAGGCCACGCACGGCAAAGAGCATAAACAGGATGAGCACGGCGCCGCCGCCCAAAAGGCCCATCTCCTCGCCGATGGCCGAGAAGATAAAGTCGGACTCGACGACAGGGATGTTGTTGGCCATGCCGTTGCCGATACCAACACCGACCAGACCGCCATCGGCAAGCGAGAAGAGCGACTGGACGATCTGGTAGCCCTGGCCCTGGGCGTCCTTAAACGGATCGACCCAAACCTGGAAACGCACCTGAACGTGAGACAGGAACTTGTAGGCGCCCACGGCTCCAACGGCTAAGAGCGCAAGGCCGATAACGACATACGAGAATCGTCCCGTGGCAACGTAGAGCATCAGCAAGAAGATGGTGTAGAACAGCACGGCCGAACCCAGGTCGCGTTCGAAGACGACGACGAGCAGGCACACACCCCACACGGCAAACAGCGGCAGCAACAGTCGCAGGCGAGGGATCTTAAAGCCCAGGATCTTGCGGTTGGAGATGGAGAGCAGCTCGCGGTTCTCGGCCAGGTACCCGGCCAGGAACAGCACGATAAAGACCTTGGCGAACTCGCCGGGCTGGATGGTAAAGCCCGCGATGCGAATCCACAGCTTGGAGCCCGAGATCGTGGTGCCGATAAAGATAGGCAGCATCAACAGAATGATGCCGATAATGCCAAAGGTGTACTTGTAGCGCATGACTACGTCGAGGTTCTTAACCAACGCGAGCGTTCCCACCATCAGGGCCACCGAGACAAACAGGATGATGAGCTGTGAGATGGCGAGAGCGGGGGCGAGACGCGTCACGAACGTGATGCCGATGCCCGAAAGCACAAAGACAATGGGCAGGATGGCGGGGTCGGCACCGGGCGCCAAGATGCGCACGGCAATGTGGGCCGCGGCAAAGGCGGCAAAGAGGCCGATCGGTACGGCGAGCGTCTCAAAGGAGATGGCAGCGCCCGCGGTGAGGACGTACATCGCATACAGCAGGATGACGGGGAACGCCGAGGCGATGAGCAAGAGCAGCTCGGTGTTGCGGCGACTCATAAGCGGCACTCCCTTTCTAGTTCTTTTCGGAGGCTTCGGCCTCGGCGGACTGTTCGGCGGTTTTCTCGGAATCTGATTCGGAGGTCGATCCCTGATCGGTGTTGTCGCGAATCGTTTGCGCGTCAATCACCTGGCGGGTCTGCTCCTCGTCGATCTGGTGGCGGTACTTGGATATCGTGTCCTGCGCATCGTCGACACTTGTTTGCGGAATGCCCGCCTTGAGGCGGTTTTGCGTGTCTTCGGGCAGGTCGGACAGCTTAATGCTGGTTTCGCTTTCGAGCCAGTGGAGCTTGAGTCCGAGCGGCTTGCCGGGCAGGCCGCGCCAGACGGCGACATTGCCCTGGTAGGTACCCAGGTAGTACGAGCCGGTGACACCCGTGTAGGCCCAGATGCCAGTTGCCAGCACAAAGACGAGGGCCAGGATGGCGGCGATAGTAATGTTGCGGCGACGCATGCGTTGCGCCTCGCGCATAACGCCATCGTCAACCAGGTCAACGACTACTACGGTCACGTTGTCGTGGCCGCCGGCGGCAAGCGCCGCGTCCACTAGGTTGTCGACGCAAATTTGCGCGGTTGAGGACTGCGTGGCGATGTTCTCGATATCGCTATCGGGAATCATGCTCGAAAGGCCGTCGGAGCACAGGATCAGGCGGTCGCCTTCCTCGATATGCAGAGTGAAGTGGTCGGCATACATGGCGGGGTCCGAGCCCAGCGCACGGGTGATGACCGAACGGTTGGGGTGGACGCGAGCCTCGTCTGCCGTGATCTCGCCGGCGTCCACGAGCTCCTCCACGTAGGAGTGGTCGCGGGTCACGCGGATGAGCGTGCCCTCGTGGAGCAGGTAGGCGCGAGAGTCACCCACGTGGGCGATGGCGAGCGTGTCGTTTTCGATATAGGCGCAAGTGGCTGTGCAGCCCATGCCGGGCTTGCCCAGGCCGTTCAAGGCGGCCTCGATTACGGCGGCGTTGGCTGCCTCGACGGCTGCGGCCAGGCGTGCTGCGTCGGCGGACTGCGGGGCCGTCTTGGCAATAGTCTCGACGGCGATGGAAGAGGCTACCTCGCCGGCGGCGTGACCGCCCATGCCGTCGCATACGCAAAAGAGCGGCGACTGCACCAGGTAGGAATCCTCATTGTGCGGGCGTACGCAGCCAACGTCAGAGCGGGCGCCCCACATGAGTTGCGTGGTGGTGCCGGCATCATAGGTCGAGTCGGTCTCGATGCGCTCCTCGGTCAGGGGCTCAAAGCTCATGGTCGAGCCGGGGTCTTTGAGCTTGGCCTCAACGGCGGCAACGTCGATCTCGGCTGTGTCACCGGGAGAGACGGTGTCGGTCTCGGCGTTTGATTCGGAATCGCCGGTGTCCGGGGAGCCGGGCTCTTCGGACGCGCAGGCGGTCGACTCGTCGTCTTGCGGGCTGGCGTCTATAGGCTCGGGCGTCGCAAAGTGCGACGGCGCGGGTGTGCTTTGCGACTGAGCGGCGGGCTCGGCCACGGCATCGGACTCGCTTGCGGGCGCAGGCTGCGGGGCCTTGGGTGCAGGGCCGTCCTCGGGGGATGGCCCCGCCTCGGGCGCCGGCGTAGACGCGGGCGCAACCTCGGATGCCGGGGCTATGGGAAACGCCGGCGCGGCGGGTTCGGGTGCCGCAAACACCGCAGCGCTCTCGTTGATTGCCGCGGCGACGGGCTCTGCAAAGTGAGCCGGCGCCGGGGTTGCTTCGGGCGCTGTGGGCTGTTCCGCAGCATGTGCGCCGATGGGCGCCGCTACGGCATCCTCTTCGCCCTCGTTATCGGCGAGATCCGAAATATCATGCGTAACATGCGAAAGAGGCAGGGAGAACACGGTGTCCTCGGGCTCCACGGGTGTGGAGTCCGCCGGAGCGGCGTGGGCCGGTGCAGCTGTGGCGGCAGCCGGTGCCTCGGTCATGGTTGCGGACTTGTTCTCCTCGTCGATCATCGACGGTTCACCTTCATGACCACGTCGCCAATCTGGACTTCGTCGCCCTCGCGCAGCGTTGCGGGCTCCACAAGCTGGCGGCCGTTGACGAGCGTGCCGTTAAGCGAGTTGAGGTCCTCGATGATGAGCGCCGGGCCCTGCAGCGAAAAGCGCGCATGCGAGGCCGAGACGAACGGTTCGTTGATGCAGATGTCCGAAGATGGCGAGCGACCGACGATGACGGGGCCGAGCATGTCTACGTGGATGCCGCGGATACCGCGCGGACCCTTGTCCACATCGATCGTCCAGATAGCCGAGTCGCGACGCTGCCCGCGCACAAGTCCCACGCCGGTCTTCATGACGGCGAACAGGAAGATATAGAGCAGGGCGACCAGGACGATGCGGCCTGCAAAAAGGACGATATCGATGTTCATAAGAGACTATCCCCTAAATTCAAAGGTGCTCAGGCCAAACGTCAGCAGATCGCCGTTGCGCAGCGGGCAGCGCGTAATGCGGCGGTTGTTGACGAGCGTGCCGTTGGTGGAATTGAGGTCCTCGATCGACCAATCCGAGCCCGTAAAGGTGAGCTGGGCGTGGCGGCGCGACACGTTGGGGTCGCGCAGGGCAATATCGGAAACTGAGCGCTCGCGACCGATGGTCACCTGTGCGGAGGTGATGCTATGGCTCTCGCCGCTCACGACGTCGACGAGCTGGGCGAGCGGGCGCTGCGGGGCGCGAGTGCTCGCCATGTTGGAGGCGATGCCGGCTGCGGCGCCTAGGCCCACGGCGGCACCGGTCGCGGCGGCTCCGCCCATGCCGGCAAGCGCGTCGCGCGAGACGGTCTGCGGCACCGGGATGGGTGCGGCGGCGGGGTCGGGGACGCTAGGCGCGAAGGGGTCTGCCACGGCAAGCGGGTCGGGAGCGGCGGCGCGAGGCGTCGGCTGCTGCTGGGGCATGGCAGCGGGGCGCTGCTGCTGCGGGGCAGCAAACTGCTGCTGGCCGGCGCGCGGGGCGCTGGCGGCACGGCTTGCCGCGGAGTTGTTCTGGCCCAGGCCGTTTTGATAGGCGCGCTCTTCTTCGTACAGGCGGCCGAGCGTGGGGGCATCGACGTTCTCGGCAAAGACCGAGAACTTGCCGGCGCGCAGCTGCGGATCGATCATAAAGCGCACGAGGGGCTCGCCGACAAAGACATAGCGGCGCTTTTCGGCCTGCGCTTTCACAAACTCGCGGACCTCGCGCGAAAGCTCGGGGTAGAACGGGGCGAGCATGGGATCGTCGTCGGCGGCGATCAGGATGGTATAGAGTGCCGGCGCCGTGTTGACGCCGTTGATCACCAGAGTCTGATCCTCCATGTCGCGAGCGGCCTGCTTGGCAAGCTTCTTAAAGGAGAACGGGGCACGGGTGGCACCGAAGATGCCGGCCACGTGGTCCTCGAAGATGTTCAGGAAGTTCACGAAAGATCACTCTCCGTATAGGTTCTTTGGTATCCGAGCAAATATAGGCATATCCCAACGATTATAGAGGATAGGGTTCCCGCAACCGCCGCCTTGGCGGCGACCGCGGCTGCAAGGCTGGCAATTTCCATATGGTGTGCAAGACAGGATGCCGCTGCGCAGCCGATGCCGGTGACGGCGATGGCGGCGATTGCGGCAAGGTTTGAGCCCTGGTCGGCACGCTTGGCATGGGCATTGAGCAGCGCAGATGACGCTGCGGCAGTTGTCGCGACCAGCACAAAGGCAGCCCAAAGGAGCGGGTCTTCCAGCGCTGCGGCAACGTTACCGAGCCCCAGCACGCCTCCGGCTGAAAGCGCGACCGTCGCCAGACGGGCAAAAAGCACGCCCATGCCCGTTGCCGCGGCGGCGCTTGCCGGGCCGAGCCAAAATGACGCGACGCCGGCGGCGACCCCAGCTGCCAGGAAGGTATTGCCAGTCAGACAGCCAAGCGCGAGTGCACAGGTGAGCGCGGCGCTCGCGGCAGCCTCGGTGCGACCCCAGGCGATCCACCAACCGGACATGGCGGCGGCAAAGATCACCGCGACGGGCAACATCGACAGGATGCCCTGCGCCTGCATGGTGGCGTTGGCCATGAGCACCAAAAAGCCCACAGCCGAGATGGCCGAGCCGATCTGGGGGGCCAGGCCAGCCGCCGCTCCGATCGCGATAGCCGCAATGACCAGGCCGGGAAGCGCCGCGACCCCGGCCGTTTGCATCAGCAAAAAGCTAAAGGCGCCGCACGTTAGCGCCGAGATAGCGTGCATGGTGTAGTCGCGCGCATGGCTCCAGCGCGTGCCCGCCCAGCCGAGCGCGGGGTCGACCTCTATGGCGTCGTCCTCGTAGTACGACGGCTCGATATCGTCGAGCTCCTGCTCGTCATCCGAAAGCTCGCCAACCATTTGCTCCAGACTGCGACGGCCCTCGCGCACGCTGCCCAGACCGGCAAGGATCTGGTCGCAAAATGCCTCGATGCTGTTGGGGCGGTCCTGCGGCATGGGGGAGAGCGCGCTCATGAGCGCGGCCTCGGCTCCCGGGGGAAAGTGTGGTATCAGCTCGCTGGGATAGGTGGCGCCGCCGATGATGCGGTCGAGCGAGTCGGCGGGCGTGGCCGCCATAAAGGGAGCGCTGCCGCACAGGCCCTCGTAGATCACACAGGCGAGGGCAAAGACATCGGCGCGTTCGTCGACCGTGCCGGTCTCGATGTCGAGCTGCTCGGGCGGCATGTAGCCGATGGTGCCGCCGCGCGAGCCGCCAAAGCCACCGGCGGACGACAGTCGCGCCATGCCAAAGTCGGTGAGCTTTACATTGCCCGAGTGGTCGATGAGCACGTTGGCGGGCTTAATGTCCAGGTGGAGTACGCCATTACTATGGGCGAAGGTGAGCGCCTGGCCCAGGGCATCGGCAATGGCCGCGGCTTCGTCAAAGGTGAGCGAATGGCCGTCCACGCGATGCAAAAACTCGGCTAGGGACATGCCGTCGACATATTCCATGACCAGGTAGGCATAGGCGGTGTCGTGCGTAAAGTCGATAACCTGCACGATATTGGGATGTTGAAGCATGGCGGCGGTATGCGCCTCGCGCAGGACATCCATGATGTCGCTGGCGGGCATGCCGGCGCCGTTGATAAGGGGGATGCGCTTAATGGCGACGCGGCGGCGCAGGTGCGTGTCGCGGCAGATCTCGATGGAGCCAAAACCGCCGGTCGCAAGCGTCTCGAGCGGCTGGTACCGCTTGAGCAGCTCGCGAGAGCTGGTGCCCTCCAAAGGAACGTCCGGCGAGAACCGGGCGGTATGTTGCGAGAAAAGCGGCATGGCCAACCCTCGTGCGTTTAAAGTTCGTTTGCGAGCGGCGGGCGTGGGGCCGAGCCATTCGCGGTGGCATAGATGCTGCTAGTGTAGCACGCTCGGGTGCATGGGGAGGATAGCGGGATGCGAGGTGGCCCGATCGATTCGGCCCGTTTCGGCTCGTTTGGAAAGCGCATCTCAGTTTTCAGCCAAATTATGGGATGCGCTTTCCAAATGGGGTGGGCTGCGGAAACTGCATCCCAGAATATTGCCCTGGAACGGGATGCGCTTTCCGAACCGGCGTCCAAAAGGAAACCGCATCCCGCTTTGATGTGGGGACTGCGAACAAAAGCCGGACCGTGATCTGGCGCGGATTGGAGTTCGCCTGAATCATTGATGCTGGCTGGTGTGAGAACAGAGATAAACGAGCGGCTCGAGCGATATAATGACACGCTATGGAGGCCGTATGCTCTTTTCCCGCCGTTCTGCTACATTTGCCTGCGCCATTGCGCTTGTCGTAATGGCGGTCACCCCTTATCACCGGTTTTCATCTTCAATCGGCCTAGCGTCAGGTGCAATGACCTGGCTCGTTATCCTGGGCGCATGCCTCGCGGCGTTTGTTCATGGTGCTGCGCTATGCAAGGGGGGAATGAGAAGGCCGAGGCATCTCGGTGCCATCGGTGTTTTCCTTGGTGTTATTGCAACGGTTCCCGAATGGGCCGACCTGGCTTTCTATGCTCGCGGAGACTCTATTCCAATCGTGTTTGCACCGATTTGGTTGTTACATGGCGTTTCGTGTGTCTCGTGCTTTGTTGGGTCGCTGCTTCTCTCATATGTTATTTGGGGCACGGCGGACTCTCCTTTGACGCAGAGGTCGACACGGACTGACGAAAGGGAAACTCGTCACCCGCAGGACGCGATTTTTACAGAAACAATAGCCGTCATGTCTTGCCTGCTGTTTTGCTGTCGAGTTTCATGGAGAGTCGTTCCCGAGCCATGGGGGATGCCCCCTGTAACGGCCGCGTCAATTGGCCTTGCGCTTTTAATTCCGTTGGTCTATCTCGCATTGACTGTGGCCCCGCCGTTTTGCCGCCCTCGTGCCTTTGGCCATGGGCGGCGCGACGTGTTTGCCTGTTCTGTGCTCGTAGCAGTTCCTATTGGTCTTATTCCGGCTGTTGAGGCGGCATACTTCGCAAGCGATGCCGTGGTCATTGCATTGCTGGCGATGGGGTCCGTTATCGCTGCTGCCTTCGTATGCATGTTGCTAAGGGGGAAACGGGACAACAATTCGGATATCGCCTGTGCGTCCGACACATTCGATGCGGGGGTGTTTTCCCCTGCCCTGTCGCCTAGAGAAGAGCAGTTTGTTCGACTGCTGCTCAAAGGGAAAACGCCGGCGGAAATTGCCAAGGAGACGGATACGAAGCCATCGACGGTGAGAACAACGCTTCACCGAGCATACGGGAAGGCGTCGGTTGCGGGCTCACGCGAGCTCGTGGCGCTGTTTGCGGGTGAGGGCGATACTGTAGGGCATGAGCTACCGCAGCGGCATGCTGACGATATAGTGGCATCAGCTCGAACGCGCCGGCTGTTTCGATACCTGCTCACATTATTCTTTATCCTCCTTGCGGCGGGGCCCTTGGTAATGGCGGATAGCGATTGGGGGTCCGGTGTTTCGCGGGCTGTCGCCTTTTCCCTCTTAAGCTACGCATTGGGTCTCGGACTGCTTCTGTCGCTACGCTACGCGGGTGGAAAAGCGAATCGTGGCGCTGCGCTGGATAGAGCGGGTGAAGCGATTTGGCTCGGAAGCCCGTACGTATGGGCGGTGCTATCTGCTGTGGAATGGTCTTTTATCTATATCGCGGCATTGATGTGCATACGCGTTCCGTTGATGGCTGTGCCGGTCCTGTTTTGCGGCGTGGCGTCTACGGCTTCGCTCGCTGTTGGGCTGCGTCCGTTTAAGGTGCATGCCCATGCTCGGGCTATCGTGCCGTTGGTGTCAATGGGCATGGTTGCCTTAATCTATGCGGTCGCTAGGGGGCGAATCCATGGACTTGCGGTGCTGACGGGGGTGCTGCTCACATATATAGTGATGCGAAGCTGTCCGCAGCGCAAAATGCTTGGGATATGGATGCTTTGCTTCGGGGCGACGGCTCCTGTTTGGGCTGTCTTGCTCAATATGGTGCAGGATCTGACGGTTTTCGAGCCGTTGTTCCTCGCGTCGTTGTTGGGGCAAAGTTCGGCTGTCAATGTCGTCGTGGCAACGGTGATTGTTTGCTGGTCTGTGCCCATGTTCGTTACGCACATCGCGCTCGCCCGCTCGGTTGAGGACGAGAAGGCCGTCTTGGAGTACCGGGCGAACGGGTCCACCGAAACGGCCCGCGTGCGCCAGCTGGCCCTGCTTACGTCGCGCTCCCTTTCTGATGTTCAGTCGCAAATTTTGCTGATGACGGCAGAGGGGGCAACGACAAAGGCCATTGCGGAGGATGTCGGTTACGCTGCATCTACGGTGCAAGCGCTGCGGTCTGCATCTTACCGCCAGTTGAAGATCAAGAATAAGGCGGAGCTAATTTTATTGTTATCGCAGGTAAATAACGTGTAAACGCCTGAGCAATCAACTCAATAGCGGGTGTTTACAGACATCTTTCTCTATTCATGCGAAGGTTGCCGTGCGTCGACGCATTGTTAACCGCTTTTGATTGGAGAAGGCCATGATTAAGCCAAGGAGCGCTATTGCTCGAATCGGAGTCGGCTTGGTGATTGCAGCTGGTCTGTCCCTAGGGGTTCCCGCTGCATCGTTTGCACAAGAGGAGTTTGACACCTCTCAGGTTTCCAGCATTACTCAAAACGCCGATACGGGAATTACGACCTGTACGAACAATGCCGATAAGGCATTTAGTTTTCAATGTGCCGGGACGAGTGCAACTGGCTACCGTCAAAAGGATGATTCCTCATCGCTCTATCTGGATATCCAGGGCCATACGGGAAATCCGCTTCGGTTATATACAGACGGTGCGTATAACACAAGCGGTAGCGGCAGCATGAATTGTACTCAGGGAACGTATCGTTCGAATCACAAGGGACAGTGGGAAATGTATAACCTCGTCCGTGAGAACGGGCGATCTGCGGCGCGACTGACTGCATGGGCGGAGTCTGGCTACGGCACTGTTATTGGCGTATGGAGCCCCGACTGCGTCGGGCATTTCCACAAGCTTCCCGCATAGTTGTTTGAAATGGCTCCCTTCCGGCTTTCTGGGTCGGAAGGGGGAGGAGGACGTATGAACCAAAAGCTCGCAAGATACGAACTGTCGAAAACGATTAGACGTCCAGCTTTTATCCTTGCTCTCTTGATTGCGGTCGCAGTTGCAATAGCTGCCGCGCTGGAGCCGTGGGCAAATTTGGAAAAAGAGCGCCACAACCTTCTTTCTTTTGGTTACGGCGTTGGCGTGCAAGCCGAAAATTATCTCGGTCAAACACGTGAAAGCAGCTTCGGTAACTGGATTGTTGTGAGCGCGAACGCGCCACTGTCTGCGTCGGTGTTTTTCTATGCACTGCCCCTGCTTGCAATGTTGGCTGGATCTTGGTCGTGTCTCTTTGAGCGTTTGAGTGGTTATGACATGCAGATATGCACGCGCGTTTCCAGAAAGGCGTACGTGAACGTAAAGATGCTGTCTGCTTTCCTCTCCGCGTTTACAGTGGCTGCCATTCCTCTGCTCGTCAATTTCCTGATCGTCTCGATGCTTTTTCCTGCGTATCTTCCTCGGGTCGATGAGTCGACTTACGTAGGACTTTACCTGCATAGCTACTTCTCCGGTCTATTTTATTCGCATCCTTTGTCATATGTGCTCGCATACACGCTGTTCGATGCTGTCACGCTCGGGACTTTATCCATGGCTGTAACTGGCTTCTCAATTTTGTTTCGTAGCAGAATCAAAGCGATAATTGTCCCGTATCTGCTAATGGTTGCGTGGCATTTTGCAAATGGCTGGATCTTCGGCGTAATGGCTTGTGTGGGGTTTAACTGCAATATCCTCAACAGCATCAGGTCGGAATCGCTGAATAACTGGCCAGACATTCGAGCCGGTTTTGCGGAAATCATATTATTGACCCTTGCTTCGTTGGCTTTTTCTGGGGCGTGGAAAAGACGCGAGGTGGTCTGATGCTGTTTAGGCTGGTCGCCGCGGACCTGAGGACCGTTTTGAAGAAGAACATCATCACTTTTATTGCAATTGCGGCAGTGACCGTTGCGAACTTGGTGTACGCCTACGGATTGTCTTCTGTGTATGGGGTTAGAACGGATACCTTGGGGTTTGCGGATAATCTTGCGCTCGTGTTTGCCGGATCTGCTCCGTTTGAGCCTAGGCCCGGGGTCATGTTTGTGCCTCCGCTAGGATGGCTATTTCTCATTCTGCTTATTCTCTATACAACACTCGACTATCCGACCGAATCGTTGCACGGGTTTGGTTTGCAAGCGCTTGTTC
Source organism: Collinsella sp. AM44-11 (assembly GCF_003467145.1). Classification (NCBI taxonomy): domain Bacteria; kingdom Bacillati; phylum Actinomycetota; class Coriobacteriia; order Coriobacteriales; family Coriobacteriaceae; genus Collinsella; species Collinsella sp. AM44-11. Next base: position 31,977 of record NZ_QSFE01000010.1, on the reverse strand, counting down.
GATGCCGGGCAAGAACCCTTTGGTGGGTCTCGCGTTTTATCTTGGTGGCGGCAGTAACGGCATTTTCACTGCTCGTGGTGGTTTGCTCTGTTGTGATTTGGAGCTTGGTGGTGAGCTCCTCGTTCAGCGCGGTCATTCATGGTGAGTCGCTTCAACTGGCTAATTTGGCGCCGTGGTTTCTCAAAGCTGCCGAGGCAGATGCGCTGCCGTTTTTCATAGGTCTCTTATTTGCTTTTGAGGCGCTTGCGTTTGCGCAGGCAGCGGTTGGGTTTGTGCTTGGGTCGTCAGTCTCGTTTGTGGTTTTAATGAGCTACCTGATCTGCTCGGCATATGCACGACATTGGGCGCTATTGGGTAACGCCTTGATGCTGTTGCGCTGGGGTGGAATTGTCAAAGAGGGAATCGCGGCGGGCTCGAGTGTCTTGTCATCAATTGGGCTTATGTCGTTATGCCTATCGTTGGGTGGACTGTGGTTTCGAAGGGCCGACCTTATAGAAAAGGGGGACAAGATATGAGTGTGATCGTAAGGGGCGTATCGAAGCGCATGGGTAAAAACGATGTCCTGCGCAACGTGTCCATCGAGGTTGACCCTGGGACTGTGGTCGGGCTTCAGGGGATAAACGGTTCGGGTAAGACCATGCTCATGCGAGCGGTTTGCGGGTTGATCAAGCCTACCGAAGGCGAAATCTCTATCGATGGCCAAAGGCTTGGGGCGGACATCTCGTTCCCGCCGAGTCTGGGGATGTTGATCGAGGCGCCTTCCTTTTTGGGATATCTGTCTGGCTACGACAATCTGAAGCTCATCGCTCAGATCAAGGGCGTTGCCACCCCCGAGGACATTCGCTCTGCCCTGCGGCTCGTGGGGCTCGATGCAGACGAAAAAAAGAAGTTCCGAGCATACTCGCTTGGGATGAAGCAGCGTCTGGGGATAGCTGCGGCAATTATGGAGAAGCCGAAGCTGCTTGTTCTCGATGAGCCAACGAATGCCCTCGACGAAGCGGGCGTTGAAATGCTCAAGCGCGTTGTGGCGATGGCGGCATCAACGGGTCGTGAGGTCCTTCTGTCCAGCCATGACGGAGAGGTGCTCGAGGAACTGGCCGATCGGGTTTACTGCATGCGCGACGGTGCCGTTGTGAAAGTTCGGGAAAGGTCGTGAGCGCGATGAAGAAGACCCTGTGGACGAGAAGATCGGCGCTCGCGCTTTTTTGCTGTGCTGCTGCCGGCCTTGCGGGCATGAGGGTGAGCGTCGTTAACGGGAACCGGACGGTCATTCCTGAGAAATATTACGCGGAGGGCGAATGGCTCTCGATGGATGGAGCGTTTCTGGGGTCGAAGGATGTGGTGACTGATGGGTATTCGTTTTGCATAGACGGGGCAGAGTTGCTCACGCCGCGCGAGTATCTCAAACGAGCACATGACGATTATTCAAAATATGGCACCGTGGATACGAAAACGAGACTGAAGGATGCCGACATCACGTGCGTTATCGCCGTAAAGATGCGTGTCAGAAATAGGGATAATATCGACGGTGGAATCAAAGCGTATGTTTGGCATCTGGTTCCGGAGTCTGCGCCAAACTATGATTTTGTAGTCAATACCGATCTGATAACGCAAGCCATGCCGGTCCTTGGCGGCTCTGCTGCGTTTGCCGTGGAGGTTGGGGCAGAAAACGAGTTGCTCGTCCCATTTATGATGCAGAACACCAACGACTATTTCGAAGGTTACGAGACCGTCCGTTTTGAGAAAGCATTTCCCGGGACTTACACGATGAAGATGACCGATCTGCCGGAGCGGAGGCTCTTAAGGTTTGAAGTGAAATAGCTCGAGAGCAAGGCAAAACGGGTCCATTGGCGGTACGCGCGCCCGATTCCAGGCGCCCCGGCCCGGAATCGGGCGCGGGACGAGGCGCCTTCGGTGTCGGCCGGCCTACCGCTTCTTCTTGCTCTTCTTCTGCTTGCGCTGCTTGCCCTTGGTCTCCTGGGGCTTGTCGCCCTGTTTTGCTTCGGCAGCGGCCTTTTCTGCCTTCATCTTCTTGCGTTTGGTCTCGATGCGGAGTTTTTTGTTGATGCGCGTCTTAAGGAAGGGACCGAACTGCTCGGCATCGCCGCGGACAAAGGTGTCCTTAGGGATCGTCACGCCCTGGTCGGCGAACATGGCCACAAAGATGCGCTCGCCGTCGAGCACGTGGTCGAGCTTTTCAAACGGGAAGAACTGCGACTTGCCGCTCGTGCCCCAAACCATCAGGCCGTCCTCGTTGGCGGCGACGCGGCGATAGCGGCCACCCATGGACTCGTCGGCCTCAACGGCGTCGATAAAGTCGCGGGCGAGGGTGTGGTGCAGGTTTTTGCTCCACCAGGCCAAAAAGGCGCCGAATACGATCAAGACGACGCCAAACTTGATCCAGTTGCCACCGGCTACCAGCATGCCAATACCCAGCAGGGCGGCAATGGCGGCGGCAACATACAGGGAGCCGCGGCGTCTGGGCGAGGCGACCAGGCGGGCGAAGTCGGTGACCAGATCGTTTTCGTACTGATACTCGTTGAGGTACAGGATGCCGTCATCGGCTGCTGCCTGCGCCTCGAGCGCGACCTCGACCTGGTCGGCTGCTTCGGAGGGAATGAGGTTGCTCTCTGCGTCTGCCATACTCTTTGGACTCCTATCGCGGCGGGCTCGCCGTACGGGTTATTATGAGTGCAGTATGCCGTGCGACCGCATGGCCGCCGCGGCAACAAGACTCAGTATACCCGGGGGAGCACCCATGGAATCGTTGTACCGAAAGTATCGCCCGCTCACCTTTGACTCCGTGGTGGGCCAGCAGCATATCGTCTCGACGCTCGAGCACGCCATCACCGAGGGGCGTCTGTCCCACGCCTACCTGTTCTGCGGACCGCGCGGCACGGGCAAGACCACCATGGCGCGCATTCTGGCCAAGGCGCTGCTGTGCCGCAATGCCGAGGCGGCGCGCGCCGAGGGTGCAAGCGGCTGCATGCCCGACGGTACTTGCGAGGAGTGCGAGCTCATTGCCGAGGGTAACCACCCCGATGTCTACGAGCTCGATGCCGCCTCCCGCACGGGCGTGGACAATGTGCGCGAGGAAATCATCAACTCCGTCAACTTTGCCCCGGTGCGCGGCAAGTACAAGATCTATATCATCGACGAGGTCCACATGCTCACGACGGCGGCGTTCAACGCGCTGCTCAAGACGCTCGAGGAGCCGCCGGCACACGTGATCTTTGTGCTGTGCACCACCGACCCGCAAAAGATTCTGGAGACCATCCTCTCGCGCTGCCAGCGTTTCGATTTCCATCGCATCGGCAACGAGGATATTGAGCGTCGCCTGGCATACGTGTGCGAGCAGGAGGGCTTCGATTACGACGATGAGGCGCTGGCTATCGTGGCGCGCCATGCCAAGGGCGGCATGCGCGACGCGTTGTCCACGCTGGAACAGCTGAGCGTCTTTGGCAACGGTTCTGTGCATGCGGACGACGCCCGCTCGCTTTTAGGCGAGGTTTCGGACCAGATTCTGGGCGAGTTTGCCCGCGCCATTGCCGATCGCAATGTTGCCGAGCTCTATGGACTGATCCGTGCGCAGGTCGAGGAAGGAAACGACCTGCTGGAGCTGACGCGCGACCTGGTGGCGCATGTGCGTGACGTGTACGTTGCCTGCGTTGCCGGTGCCCGTGCCGAGCTGTTTGAGGGCGGCTCCGAGCAGGCCGAGGCGCTTGCTGCCGAGGCCGCTGCCTTTGGCGAGCATCCTGCCGACCGCCTGGCCCGTGTGCTGACGGTGCTCGACGATGCCGCACTGGAGATGAGGGGCGCGAGCGACGTGCGCCTGGTGCTCGAGATCGCCTGCACGCGCCTGGCACGTCCCGAGGCCGATTTAACGATTGAGGCATTGGCCGAGCGCGTGGCTCGCTTGGAGGCCATGGTTGCCAACGGCGCCGTGCCGGCGAGCGTGGCTGCTGCTCAGGCCGCCGCGCCTGCAGCATCCGTACCCGCTGCTGCCCAGCAGCCGACGCTCATTTCGGGCGCCCGTGCTGCCGCTCCGGCGGCATCCGCTGCCCCCGCTGGTACGTCCGCGCGCCAGGGCGGTATGCCTTGGGACCGTGGTGCTGCTGTTCCGGCTGCCCAGCCTGCGTCCCGTTCTGCGTCCGTGTCAGCTTCCAAGCCTGCAGCGCCTGCACCTCAGTCTGCGCCGACTCCGACGCCTCAGCCCGTTGCGGCCCCCGCGCCTGCCACCGCTCCGGTACCTAAGCCCCAGTCCAACAATGCCGCCCAGGTTGCTGCCGCCGGTACTGCCGAGACGCCCGCGGTCGAGGATGCCGGAGAGCTGCAGCGCAAATGGGCCGAGGTTGTCGAGCGTGTCAAGGCGCGTCAGGCTTCCTACGCAGGGCTTTTGCTCAACGCCCGCGCCACGGCCGACGACGGCTCCAAGCTCACGGTCTCGTTCCCCGCGGGTTCGACTTTTGCCATTAAGATGCTCGGTCGCGCCGATACGCAGTCGGTGGTCCTGCCGACGGTTTGCGCGGTCTTCGGTCGTCGTACCGTCGACTATGTCCTGGATGGGGGTGGCACGCCGGCTCCTCAACATGAGGAGCATTCTCCATCTGCACGGGCTGCGGTATCTGCGGACCCGCAACCCGTGTCCTCGGCGGCCCCTGTATCCTCGAGCGCCAGCGCGACGCAGCCAAAAGCGGCGCCGGTAGCGGCACCGACCCTGTCGGCGCCTAAGCCCGCGGCGCCCAAACCGGCTGCTCCGGCTCCCGCGCCCAAGCCCGCTGCCGCGCCTGCGCCCAAGTCATCCGACCTAGCTAAGGCCCCCTGGCTACGCTCCGACAATCCCGCCGGTGCTCCTGCCACGGGCAAGCTCCCGACCGAGCCCGCACCCCGAGCGCCCGAGCGCGCGTCCGCTCCCAAGGCTCAGCCCGCCGCGCCGTCTGCGCCGTGGGAATCCGAGCAGGTTCCCTACGACGATGTCATGGTCGGCGGTTTTGCTGCCGATGCCGGCGGGGACGATCTGCCCCCGTTCGACGTGCCGGGTGCGGCGTCCGCGCCCAAGCCCGCTGCAACTGCCCCCAAAGAGGAGGACGCTCCTGCGGCTCCCTGGGAGTCCAACCCCGGCGCGGGCAGCCCCTTCGGCCATCAAGGCGCAGCCCCAAGCATCCCGCAGACCGAGGACGAGGCCAAAGCCCTCATCCGCAGCGTCTTCGGCCAGTCCACCATCTTCAAACCGGTGGAGTAGCTGTACGGGCGGGTATACTGCTCAGGAAGAGACTTCTTTGAACGGAGCGAGCTTATGATGTGGGAATATGTCCGCCTCGAGGACGATACGCAAGTTTCGTATTCCGAAGTCCGTGAGGACAACACGGTGAAGGTCGTTGTGGAGCGCCCGCGCGATTGGGGTTTTGACGCGGCGGAGTGTATCTTGCCGGCATTCAATTGGGTGTCACATGAGGGCTTTAGCGAAGCGGACCTCAAAGAACTCGATGATTTCGTGCGTAACAATGCCCCGCTCATCCTGCGTTTTGCCTACGAAGGCGGACGAGTCTATGCCTAGTCTCTTCCGACTCGGCCACATATCACTTTCTTTTGTCCGGGCGCATCTGTATTTCGGACATGTGTAGTGTGGTGCCGCGTATATCGCATTCGAGCAGACAAGCGCGTGACGGTCGGCCTAGGATGCTGAGGTCGATACGATACGTCGCATGGCCGTCCGTGTACTCGACTTGCTCGGCGTTGACGGTTGCTCCGATTGTAAATAAAGAGCCCAGTTCGGCATCGACAATCTTGGAGTCCTTTATCTTGACCTTGAACTCTTGGTAGAGGGACGGGCTGTTGTAGTAAATGGTTCGGGTTCCGTCGGTGCATTCATCGGTCGTCTCCCATTTGACGACGGGCTGGTCCGAGCTGGCTATCAGCAGTTCTGCTCCAAAAGCTATGGCATGGGTGATGACAACCAGCAATGCCCAGCCGACAAAGAGATAGAGAACCACATATGCAACGGGGTGTTTTGAGCGGATGTTTTGGAGCGCGTCGGGGGCATTCATGGGGCACCTCCAAATTGCAATCTATGACAATCAAATTATACCCTGCCGCCATGTGCTCCGCCTCGAGCAGCGGTTTGGCATTTAGCTATTTAGTGGCACACATGAAATGCCGGATTCGGCTCTACTAGATTGAGTATGCGATATTATGCAACCTTGCATAATTCGGCCTTGCATAATCTTTGCGCGTGGTTTGTATTAGAGGACATGTATATCGACTGAGGTAGCGTGTCCGCCCCGCTTGCTTGCCCCGCGCCGTGGTACGATTTTTGAGTTTGAAAGTCCCGTCGCGCTCCGGCTGCCCTTGCAGCTTGTCGCGCGGCCGCACGTAAAGGAGCCATCATGGCCGGTATGAACATGCAGCAAATGATGAAGCAGGCTCGCAAGATGCAGGAGCAGCTTGCCGCCGCGCAGGAAAACCTTAAGTCCCAGACCGTCGACGCCTCTGCCGGCGGCGGCATGGTCAAGGTGACCGTTAACGGCGAGATGGAGCTCGTCAACCTCACCATCGACCCCGATGCCCTCGATCCCGAGGACGTCGATATGCTGCAGGACATGATCATGGCTGCCGTCAACGAGGCCGTCCGCGGTGTCAACGAGCTTGCCAACAAGCAGATGGGCGCCATCACCGGCGGCCTCAACATCCCGGGCATGCCGTTCTAAGACACGCATATATATGAGTGCCAACCATAGTCTGCAAAAATTGCTCGATGAGCTGGGCCGTCTGCCGGGCATTGGTCCCAAGTCGGCCCAGCGCATCGCCTATTACCTGCTCGAGGCCGATGCCGAGGAGGCCCGCCGCCTGGCCGAGGCCATCCTGGAGGTTAAGCAGGAGGTCCACTTTTGCAGCCGTTGCTTTAACTACGCCACGGCCGACGAGTGCTCCATCTGCCAGGATTCGATGCGCGACACTACTCGCATTTGCGTGGTGGGCGAGCCGCGCGACGTCCAGGCAATCGAGCGCACGGGCAGCTACCATGGCCTGTACCATGTGCTGGGCGGCGTGATCAGCCCCATGGACAAGATTGGTCCCGAGCAGCTGCACATCCGCGAGCTGCTGGCGCGTTTGGGCCACGAGGATATCCATGAGGTCATCATCGCCACCAACCCCAATATTGAGGGCGAGACCACGGCGAGCTACCTGGCCCGCACTATCAAGCCGCTGGGCGTTGAGGTGTCGCGTCTGGCGAGCGGCCTGCCCGTGGGCGGCGACCTGGAGTATGCCGACGAGCTTACGCTTGGGCGCGCCATTGAGGCCCGTCGCACGATTTAGGTGGCGAGCCTGCTCCTGCCGTATGTTTTCCTGGCGACGCACGGGGCAGTCATAATTTCCCCGTGCGACTATAAGTTTGTTGTGCAACAAAGATACTTTGTATCCGCTTATCGCATGGATGCTTCCACTCGCATCCTTAATTTGCCCATTCGTTGCGCAACCTTTTGGGTTCGCTGATACACTCAAATATGGATTCGAATGAATGCGCCGCTCCCGAGCGGCGTGTTTTTGTTGGAGGAGAACGCATGCGGCCCGGTGGCACTCAGACAAAGCGCGGCGCCGCGGTGCGCATGCGACGCCGACTGGGCTTGGCGCCGCGGGCGTACGCACTGCTGTCTTGCTCGCTGGTGCTGGTCATAGCTGGCGTTTCTGCCTATGGCATGACCGTGCCGTCCATGATGCAGGCACATGCCGCACGCGAACCGCGCGTGGGGCATGAGGTCAAAAGTGATCTGGGCACCACGACTGGATATGCTTGGGCAAGTGTGGTCGCGCATATTGTGTTTGGCACCGACGACGCGGACGGCGCCGAGGCCCCGGACAACGAAGTCACGCTTGCCAATGGCAAAACCATCGTGCTCACCAACACCAAGATCATCGATCGGTTGTCCAACAATAGCGTGGCGGCAACGGTGAATAAGGTCGAGCAGCAGAAGGAACAGGACGCCCAGCAGTCCGGAAAGCCCGGTAACTCGGATACTTCTGGCTCCGGCTCGGATTCGTCGAGTTCGGGCGGCGGTTCTGGATCGGGTTCCTCTGCCGGAGGGTCTGGAAACGGCGGCTCGACGGGCGGCAACACTGACAACGATGCGAACTCCGGTGGCCTTTCCGCTGCTGAGGAAGAGAGCATTCACAGTTGGCTTGTGACCAAGTACAACATGCTCGACGGCTATGTTTCTCGTGCCAATGACGTGGTCTCGACCTATAACTCTACGGGAGATCCCAGGCCGTGCGACAGCCTGGTCGGGGAGATGTTTGTCATTCGAGCCGAGTTCGGTCGTCAGACATTCTCGCCCCGGTCAAAGTGGTATCAGCAGTATGCCAATCTGTGGGGCTGTTACACCAACCTATGTCAATGGGTCGGCCATTACGGCGATGATGACGTTGCGCTCGGTAACTTCAACAATAACATGGCGGCGCTTGCCCTATGATGACCGATCTTGCATCCACCACACCACAATCGCTCGGTCGCGATCCCATGGTCGGCCTGCGCCTGGCGCGTGTCGACGGGTTTGAGCCGGCCATTGCGCTCGGTCAGGACGAACTGCCTGCCTATCTGCGTCGTTTTATGATGCTGTTTGCCGACGATGCCACCATGCGCCGTGGCGGTATCGGCCGCGTGACGCGTGCCGTCAACGCCCAAGGCGAGGCCGTGGCGCTCAAGCAGCTCATCTTGCCGACGCGCGATGAGTTTGACGACGATGCAACTCACGAGGCGCTGGTCGCCAAGTTCAAGGCGGCGTTTCGCGAGGAATATGAATGCCATCGCGCCCTTTCGGGCCTTAAGGGCTTTCCCCGCCTCTATGGCTGGGGCGAGGTCGACGGTGTGCCTGCAATTGTCATGGAATGGGTCGAGGGCGAGACGCTTGCCCGCTTGCGTTCGCGACTTGCCGTGGACGATGCCGGACGCCTGTCGCCGCTTGTGGCGGCGCGTCTGGGTCGCGACCTGTTCGATCTGCTCTGCCGCATGAGCCTGGTGGGGGAGGGCTTTGTCCATCGCGATATCTCGCCCGCTAATATTATGGTGCGCACGGCGCGTCTACCGCTTGACCGGCAGCTTGCCGAGGGCGCCTTTGACCTGTGCCTGATCGACTTTGGCTCGTCGCTGGCGCTCGAGCCTGCGTCGGTCGTGGCCGGTACCGGCGGCAAGGCGTCGTTTACGGAGCGTTATGCCACGCTGCGTCGCGCGACGGTTGCCTATGCCCCGCCCGAGATGCTCACCGACGATATTCCCGACCTGCGCGCTTTGCGTATGTCGCCGGCGATTGACGTCTATGCCGCGGCAAGCACGGTTTACGAGCTCATTGCCGGCGTCGCACCATACGAAGCCGCGCCGAGCACTTCGGGCACCTCGGGTTCGCGCAAAAAGACGCGCGACATCGCGAGCCCCTACCGTCTCAAGATGGACACGCGGCCCGACTATCCCATTGGTGCCCATGCGCCCGGTTGCGATTTGACTCAGCTGCTTCGTCGTGAGCCCGATGTGGCGCTCGCCGCGGCCGAGCAGGCCCAGCAGCTAGGGCTTGAGCCGGATTCCGAAGAGCTACGCGATGCGCTGGCGTTTGTCGATGCCCAGCTGTTCGACGTGGTGATGGCCTGTCTGTCCAGCCATCAAAAAGATCGTCCCGAGCCGGCGGCGGTCGAGGCGGCGCTCTCGGCGTTTTGTGACCACTATACGCAAAATGTCGGTCGTTCGCTCCGCGGCGAGCCGCTCACGCCGTGCCCCATGGATGCGTCCGGCCGCGCGGTTCGTCGCGCGCTGATGGTCGGCGCGACGGTCGTCTGTGGCGTGGTTTGGGCTGTGGTCGTGGTTTCGGCCGCGCTGCTGGCGTCGGGCGCTCGCGTGACGGCGACTTTGGGATCGCTCGTGTGGTCTGGGTCGCTACCGGGTATTATTGCCGCACTGGCGTTGGCGCTGCCAGGTATAGCCGGCGTTGCCGCGGGGACACTTGCGCGCGATCGGCGTTCGGGCTTCCTACAGGGTGTGCTTGCGCTTTCTGCCTGCGAGGTTCCGGTGCTGGTTGTGGCTGCATGTAGCGTATTTTCCCAACGCGCCGTGATGGGCGGCCTTGTTGCCGCTCTGGTTGCAACCTATACGCTTACGTGGTTTTTGCTTGCGATGGGCTTTGCCTTTGAACTTCCCGTTTCGGCACCGCGACGCACAAAAGCCCAGATGGCGACTCCGCTTGCCGGTGGAGCCGCAGCTGCCCGTACTTTTGGCGGACCTGTCGAAGTATCGTCCGATTCTATTTCTACGACCAAGGAGGCCTAGGTCATGGCATCTCAAGTTAAGCTCACCCCATGCGGGGCCATGTTTGACATCTTTAAGCGCGCGGCGCATCTGAGCCATATCGAGCTGTGCGGCCTGGTGCTTTCGTCCCGTCCGCTCGCCGACGGCCGCAGCCCGCAGAGCCGAGCCGCCGATCGCTCTTGGGTTTCCCGCTTTATCGTTCGCGCGCCGGTCGGCACGCTTCAGCAGCGCTACTTTGCCGAATACGGTACCTCGGCTGCGCGTATTATGTCGCAACTGGCCCTGCGCCAGCGAAATCCCATGGACTCCACGGCTGTGATCAATATGGTGTGCGGTCCTGCAGGTGAACCGATGGTACGCGCGCTCGAAGAGTGCCATCAGGACACGAATCTCTATCGCAACGCGCTCGATCGCCTGTCCCAGGCGGCGGAACTCATGCCCGCCGAGCGCGCCGAGGCCGTGCTGGTGCTGTTTGTCGCCGTCGGTTGTTCGGCGGATGTGCGGTCCTCGGTGAACTATGCCATCGACTACGCGCACGCGACCTGTGGCGGAGGCACCTCCACGCCGCGTTCGCTTGGCATGTCGATGACCGCGGGCGAACGCGAACCCGCTCCGGCGCACCCCTTGGGCTTGCTGCGCGTACAAAACAGTTTTGTCGTGAGCGCCCCGCGCTGGATTCAGCCGAGTGAGCAGGGTGTTGAGATTGGTGCGCTGGCCACTGGTGAGGGCGATATTACCGACGTCGGCGACGATGTCTCGGCCCGCCATGCCCATATCTGGTGCGATGCTCAAAATATCTGGCACGTCGAGGACTTGTCGTCCACCAACGGAACCGTGGTGGTAAACGGGGCCACGCGCGTCTGCATTCAGGTCGAGCCCGGCCGTTCCGCCCAACTCAATCCCGGCGACGAGCTCAAGCTCGGCGAATCCACTACCTACGCCATCCTCTTCGGTGCCCTCTAGCCAGTCCCGCCAAATGGTCCCTCCGTCCCCAAGGGATCATTTTGCTCCCGGCAGTCACCCGAGGTAAACCTTTACCGCCCGCCTATATTTGCCGAAATTACACTTGACGGCGGGGTACAATAAACCCGCATGCGGATTTCCGTTGCGGGCGCTTCCCATCGCCGGGGCGTGCCCGGGAGCATCCGGCATGCGGCCTTTGCGGCGCTCGGTCATGTGCAAGACGGGCGGTCGGGTCTGTGGGGCGCATCAGTTGCCCCTCGCCTCGGCATGTCTTCTCTCCACGCCACGTACCTGCTGCTGAGCCTGCCTGCCAGATGATTGGAAGCAACAGCGTAAATCCCATCACGCCAACATCCCGGCGATCGCCGGGGCCTGTATACCTATATGAGAGGAGAGGGGTATATGGCGCGTAAGTTTAAGTCTATGGACGGCAACGAGGCGGCCGCATATGTTTCGTATGCGTACACCGAGGTAGCGGGAATCTATCCCATTACGCCGTCCAGCCCGATGGCCGACCATGTCGACCAGTGGGCGGCCCAGGGTCGCAAGAACATCTTCGGCACCCCGGTCAAGGTCGTCGAGATGGAGTCCGAGGCAGGTGCAGCCGGTACCGTTCACGGTTCGCTGGGCGCCGGTGCTCTGACCACCACCTACACGGCTTCTCAGGGTCTGCTCCTGATGATCCCGAACATGTACAAGATCGCGGGCGAGCAGCTCCCGGGCGTCTTCCACGTCTCCGCGCGTTGCGTCGCTTCCCACGCCCTGAACATTTTTGGCGATCACTCCGACGTCATGGCCTGTCGTCAGACCGGCTTCGCCATGCTTGCCGAGGGCAACGTCCAGGAGGTCATGGACCTCTCGCCGGTGGCTCACCTTGCCGCCATCGAGGGTAAGACCCCGTTCCTTAACTTCTTCGACGGCTTCCGCACCAGCCACGAGATCCAGAAGGTCGCCATGTGGGACTACAAGGATCTGGCCGAGATGTGCGACATGGACGCCGTCCAGGCTTTCCGCGACCATGCGCTCAACCCTGAGCACCCGCACACCCGCGGCAGCCACGAGAACGGCGATATCTTCTTCCAGAACCGTGAGGCCTGCAACAAGGTCTACGACGAGCTTCCCGCCGTCGTCGAGGGCTACATGAAGAAGATCAACGAGAAGCTCGGCACCGATTACGGCCTGTTCAACTACTACGGCGCTCCCGATGCCGATCGCGTCGTCGTGTGCATGGGCTCCTTCTGCGACGTGCTCGAGGAAGTCATCGACTACCTCAACGCTCACGGTGAGAAGGTCGGCCTGGTCAAGGTTCGTCTGTTCCGTCCGTTCTCCATCAAGCACTTCGTCGACGTTCTCCCCGAGACCGTCAAAAAGATCGCCGTCATGGACCGTACCAAGGAGCCGGGTTCCATCGGCGAGCCGCTCTACCAGGACGTCGTCTCCGCTCTCTACGAGGCCGGCAAGACGGGCATCAAGGTCGTCGGCGGCCGTTATGGCCTGGGCAGCAAGGACACGCCTCCCGCGTCCGCGTTCGCTGTCTTCGAGGAGCTCAAGAAGGACGAGCCCAAGCGCGAGTTCACCATTGGCATTGTCGATGACGTGACCAACCTGAGCCTGCCCGAGGCCGAGGATGCGCCCAATACCGCAGCCCCCGGCACCATCGAGTGCAAGTTCTGGGGTCTGGGTGGCGACGGTACCGTCGGCGCCAACAAGAACTCGATCAAGATCATCGGCGACCACACCGACAAGTACGTCCAGGCCTACTTCCAGTACGACTCCAAGAAGACCGGCGGCGTCACCGTCTCGCACCTGCGCTTTGGTGATTCCCCGATCCGTTCGCCGTACTACGTGACCAAGGCCGACTTTGTCGCTTGCCACAACCCCAGCTACATCGTTAAGGGCTTCAAGATGGTCCGCGACGTCAAGCCGGGCGGCACCTTCTTGGTCAACTGCCAGTGGAGCGACGAGGAGTTCGCCGAGCACATGCCCGCCGTGGCCAAGCGCTACATCGCGAACAACAACGTCAACGTCTACCTGATCGACGCTATCGACCTGGCCGCTAAGGTCGGCATGGGCAAGCGCACCAACACGGTGCTCCAGTCCGCCTTCTTTGCGCTGGCCAAGGTCCTGCCCGCCGAGGACGCCCTGCAGTACATGAAGGACGCGGCTACCAAGTCCTACATGAAGAAGGGCCAGGCTATCGTCGACGCCAACCACAAGGCCATCGATGCCGGCGCTACCGCCTTCCGTAAGTTCGAGGTTCCGGCCGACTGGGCTACCGCCGAGGATGCCGCTCCCGTCGAGCTCTCCGAGGAGACCAAGTCCGCTATCGCCCAGCAGGTCAAGAACCTGCTCGAGCCCATCGATCGCATGGACGGCGACAGCCTGCCTGTTTCCGCCTTCGTCGGTTGCGCCGACGGCCAGTTTGAGCTGGGCGCCTCCGCATACGAGAAGCGCGGCGTCGCCGTGGTCGTTCCCCACTGGGACGAGACCAAGTGCATCCAGTGCAACCAGTGCGCCTACGTGTGCCCGCATGCCACCATCCGTCCGTTCGCGATGACCGAGGACGAGGCTGCCGCCGCGCCCGAGGCTACCCGTACGCTCGACGCCATGGGCCCCAAGGCCAAGGGCATGAAGTTCACCATGGCCGTGTCCCCGCTCGACTGCATGGGCTGCACCAACTGCGTCAAGGTCTGCCCCAAGGGTGCCCTCGAGATGGTTCCCACCGAGCAGGAGATGGACCAGCAGCCTGTTTGGGACTACATGGTCGAGAACGTCTCCGAGAAGAAGGAGCTCATCGCGGCCAACGTCAAGGGCAGCCAGTTTAAGCAGCCCTACCTGGAGTTCTCCGGCTCCTGCGCCGGCTGCGCCGAGACCGCCTATGCACGTCTGGTGACCCAGGTTGCCGGCGACCGCATGTTCATCTCCAACGCCACCGGCTGCTCCTCCATTTGGGGCAACCCCGCTGCCACCGCTCCTTACTGCAAGGACAAGGACGGTCACGGCCCGGCGTGGAACAACTCCCTGTTCGAGGACAATGCCGAGCATGGTCTGGGCATGGCCGTTGGCTATGAGGCCGTTCAGCACAAGCTGATCGCCGCTACCCAGGACATCATCGCTGCCGATGGTCCGTCCGATGAGCTCAAGGCCGCCGGCCAGGCTTGGATCGACTCCGTCAACGACGCCGAGGCCTCCAAGACCGCTGCCGCTGCCTACGTTGCCGAGCTCGAGAAGTGCGGCTGCGACGCTTCCAAGGCGATCCTCGCCGACAAGGCTTACCTCACCAAGAAGTCCTTCTGGATCTTCGGCGGCGACGGTTGGGCCTACGACATCGGCTTCGGTGGCCTGGACCACGTCCTGGCTTCCGGCCACAACGTCAACGTCTTCGTCTTCGACACCGAGGTCTACTCCAACACCGGCGGTCAGGCCTCCAAGGCCTCGAACCTGGGCCAGGTCGCTCAGTTCGCCGCTGCCGGTAAGGTGACCAAGAAGAAGTCCCTGGCCGAGATCGCCATGAGCTACGGCTACGTCTACGTGGCGCAGGTCGCCATGGGCGCCAACCCGGCTCAGACCCTCAAGGCCATCCACGAGGCCGAGGCCTACGACGGCCCGTCCCTCATCATCGGCTACAGCCCCTGCGAGATGCACTCCATCAAGAAGGGCGGCATGCAGAACTGCCAGGCCGAGATGAAGAAGGCTGTCGAGTGCGGTTACTGGAACCTCTTCCGCTTCAACCCCGAGGCTGCTGCCGGCAAGAAGTTCTCACTCGATTCCAAGGAGCCCGCGGGCGGTTATCAGGAGTTCCTGATGAACGAGGCCCGTTACGCTTCGCTGACGCGTTCCTTCCCCGAGCGCGCCGAGGAGCTCTTCAAGGAGAACGAGCAGGCCGCTATGGACCGCTACGCTCACCTGTTGAAGCTCAAGACGGTGTACAACGAGGCCTAGGTCTCCCACCGCAGGATCTGAGGGCTAACCTTCGCGGACGTCCTCGGACATGAAAGAACCCCCGCTGCGCACTACGTGCGGCGGGGGTTCTTTCGTCCTGCGGAGTGTCCGCGAAGGTTAGCCCTCAGATCCTGCTACGACTACGTCCTCGGATTGTGGGGCTGAATGAAGGACGTGGCTGTGGGGGTGCCTTGTCCCGGTCGCTGTTTCGCGGCGTGGCCGCGAAACCACGCGCCACTTTGGGCATGGAGGGCTAGCTGATTGTGGCCTTCTGCTGCCCAAAGTGCTGTTTCGCGCTTTGCGCGAAACATCGCAGCACTTTGGGCATAGTGGGGGAGTTGGTTGTCGCTGCCTTCTATCCCCTTGCTGTTTCGCGCCTTTGGCGCGAAAGGCGCAGTACTTTGGGCGTGGGGGCTGGCTTGCGGACTCAGATGACCTAGAGAGATATGGGTGCAAACGAGAAATCGTTGTTGGGGTCGTCCTTTTCCGTAAACTCATCGAGACAGAATGTCATATAGATTGGAACGTAAAGGATCTTGCCCTCTTTGCAAAGGTTTTCGTGGCTCAGCACAACGGCCTCGGGAATTTTGTACTCGCCCACACTCATCAAACGGTCGAGGGCTGCATGTGCTCGAACTTTCTTGCCCGATTTGACTTCGATTGGGACAACATGCCCGCGGGCACCTTCGATTACAAAGTCGACTTCACCGACCTCACGCGTTTGGTAGTACCACGTATCTGCTCCGAGGGCAACGAGTTCCTGTGCGACCACGTTCTCATAGAGGCCGCCGAGGTTGGGGGTTTTCATGTCAAGGTAGACGGCGCGTGCCGTGCTGCCGGGATACCGCGATGCGAGCATACCTGTATCGGACTCGTATAGTTTAAAGGCCGTCGTTTTCTCCGTCCTCTTGAGAGGACTTCGTGCCTCCGTCACCTGGGGGACCATCAATCCAACGCCTGCGTTCACCAGCCATAGGAAATCCTGCTCGTATTTTTGAAGACGAGCTCCCTCGCCTAGAGACGAGACGATAAAGCGATGGGACTCCGCCTCAAGCTGAACGGGAATTTGCTCGAAAATGGAGCGAACGTTAAACGCTCGAGTCGATGCATATTTAGAGATATCGCTTTTGTACTGATCGACTAGCTGAATTTGAAGCTCACGCGTTCTCACGAGCGAATAGCCCGAATCGATATAGTTCTGAACGACCTCCGGCATGCCGCCGCAAACGATATAAGCTCTAAAGTTTTTGAGCATCGCCTCATGAATAAAATTTTCGACGGGACGCCTCTCGACAAGGCAGCTGCGGATGTCTGCAAGCACATTCTCGCTGATGCTGTTTGCCCAACAAAACTCTTCAAAATCCATTGGCCGCATAACAATGTGCTCGACATACCCCACCGGGAAAGAAGAGATCCCCTTAAACTCAGTCCCAAGCATAGACCCCGAGAAGACATAGCTAAAGCGTCCGTCCTCGACCAGCGCCTTCATAAGTGTAACGATCTGCGGATACTCCTGAATCTCATCGACAAAGATAAGCGTATCTCCCTCAACAAGCGGTGCATCCGCAAGAAGGGCCACACGGTTGATGAAGTCAATGGAGTTCTTAGCGCCAACAAGTACGTCTCTTGCCTCGGCATCAAGTAGCAGATTGACCTCATAATACGAAGCGTAGTTGCTCTTTCCAAACGCGCGAATCGCATAGCTCTTGCCAATCTGACGCGCACCGGTAACAAGCAGGGCCTTATGGGAGTTATTCTTCCAGCTCAAAAGCCTATCAGTGACTTTGCGGCGTAGCATTAAAACACCTCATTGACAAAAATTGGCAAATAGATTTGCCCCTAATCATACAAAAATTGACAAATAGATTTGACCCAAATCATACAAAAATTGGCAAATAGCAAAGCTCACTTAGGCCTCAAAGCCAGCGAGCCAGCACGGTACTTTGCGAAAAGGCTGGCGGCGCCGTTGTTGAGGGTGGCCAGGTTGACAGTGGCGCCGTTAGCGTTCTCGGCTGCTTGGGCGCGCAGGAGCGAAAGGGCGTCGGTAGCGTTCATGCAGAAGCCGACGGTAAAGTTCCATACTGCGAACTCGCAGTCGCTTGCCGCGGGGTGAAGCGCGATCGGCTATCCCTTATGTTGGATGAAAAGCCCCATGTTTTTGCAGGGGTGCATACTCGTCAAATTAATGTATAGAATCGCGTATAGTGCGAGTAAGATATTGCGCTGTCCGTTTTGTGTTTAGCAAAGATATAGTTTGCATAATCTGGTCTAATCCCTGCTCTATTTAAATAAAGTTGCACGTAAATGGCGTAGATATGCCTGAACTGGGCTTCTTTACGCTGAGCGGGTAAAATCGACCGTTCGCCGCTTAGGTATTTTCAAAATGAATAAAATGAGCGATAAAGAGAATATAAACCTTAATAAACTCGCGTATCGCACGGACGCGGGTTATTAATGGGTTGTAGGCCTTTTACAGAAAGGATTCCAGCAATGTCTAAGCCTCTTGGCAAGCCCGATCGTATTGTCGTCGCCCTCGGCGGCAACGCCCTCGGCAACAACCCCGTCGAGCAGATCGAGGCCGTGAGCAACACCGCCCACGCTCTCCTCGGTCTTATCGAGCAGGGCAACGAGATCATCATCACCCACGGCAACGGCCCGCAGGTCGGCATGATCCAGAACGCCTTCGCCGCCGCCCACGACGCCATCGGCACCCCCGAGATGCCGCTGCCCGAGTGCGGCGCCATGTCCCAGGGCTACATCGGTTACCACCTGCAGCAGGGCATCGGCCGCGAGATGCACAAGCGCTACAAGCGTTGGCACGCCGCCACCGTCGTCACCCAGATCGAGTGCGATCCGGATGATCCCGCGTTCAAGAACCCGACCAAGCCGATCGGCCCCTTCTACACCGAGGAGCAGGCCAAGGAGTTCATGGCCGAGGACCCCTCCAAGGTCTTCGTCGAGGACTCCGGCCGCGGCTGGCGTCGCGTCGTCGCCTCCCCCGATCCCAAGAAGATCGTCGAGGCTGACTCCATCCTCAACCTGCTCGACAACGAGTTCATCGTCATCGCCTGCGGTGGCGGCGGCATCCCCGTCGTCCGCGACTACGAGAACAAGGGCTGCTACAAGGGCGTTCCCGCCGTCATCGACAAGGACCTGGGCGGCGAGCTGCTGGCCGAGGACTGCGACGCCGACGTCCTGTTCCTGCTGACCGCCGTCGAGCATGTCGCCATCAACTTCGGCAAGCCCAACCAGGAGGAGCTCGAGGACCTCACCGCCGACGAGGCCGAGCGCCTGGCCGACGAGGGCCAGTTCGGCAAGGGCTCCATGGAGCCCAAGGTCCGCGCCGCCATCAAGTTCGCCCGCTCCCGCAAGGGCCGCACCTGCATCATCGGCGCCCTGGACAAGGCCGCCGAGACCATGGCCGGCCTCTCCGGTACCCGCATCCACGAGTAGTCCCTACTCCGTTGCCTCTCCCGTGGGCGCCAGGCAAGACGCCCACAAACTAGCCTCTCTTCATGAGCCCCGCGGTCCGCTCCGACTGCGGGGCTTTTGCTATTGAGGTCGCTGTTCATGAGGAGTGCTGCGCGCTGCGCCCAAATCACGAGAGTGGATAATCTCCCACTTTGAGCCTGCATACAGGCCAAAAGTGGGAGATTATCCACTCTCATTCCGGGTAGTCATTGGGGACGTTCTTAAACGACTAGTCAAACAAGAACGTCCCCAACGACTACTCATTTAAGTCTGTCCCCAATGACTAGTAGTAGGCCCACATGGCTTCGACTTCGTTGAGGACCTCTACGACGCCCCAGCGGCGGGCGCTGCGGCTGGCCGAGTTGGGGTCGTAGACGCCAATCTGGTTGGCATCGTCGATGCCGTAGAGCACGATATAGTGGCCTACGTTGGTAAACGTGCCGGGGCGCACTGCGGCGATGACGGGCGCACCCGAGCGAAGTGCTTGGGTAATCGATTCGCGATTGTTATAGAGCTGTGTTCCGTTGAGCCCCAGCTGCCACGCACCGCCTGTCATAAACGACCACTCGGTGGCACCAGTGGGGGCGTAGTTGCCGGCTTCGGCCAGTGCGCATATATCGACCGGCGTCTTATCGGTGTGGCCGGTCTTAAAGATATAGACCATGGTGAGGCAAGTGGGACCGCAAGCGTTTTCGCGAATAGTGCCACCGGCATAGGGCAGCTCCGACCATGCGGGGTCAATTTGGTAGATGTGGGGCATGGTGCCGGCACTCCACTGCGAGCGTGGGGTCGAGAACGCGAAGGAGTAACCGGGCGCGACGGGAGCTTTAAGCAGCTTGTCCTCGGCAGTGGGCTCAAGACCGGCTGATCCGTGGGAGATACAGGATCCCAAAAACACAAAGACGAGGCAGGCGGCAATGGAGCAAAGCGCAAGGCGTAGGCGGCGGGCCGGAAGCACGTGGCTTGTAGTATGCGACGCGGGGTGAGGGGCGGAATTGCCGCGATCGCGTTGAGGTCGCGAAAAGGAGCGTTTAACGTGGTAATCGGTCTTACGGCGATCGTAGCGGCGCGGCTGCGATGTGTCGGTCTGGCGTTGGCGTGTGCTCGTACTCACGCGGTCTGGCTGCCGCACGGTACGGCTTTGTTGCCGAGAAGAAGCCCCGGGCTGCTCTTGGGGGCGCTGCTGGTTGCCGTTGTCGGAGGTGCTTCTGGGCGTTGGCGTGGTGCGGCCGGCAAGGCACACGCTTTGTGGCCGTTGGTCGCCGTCATTGTATCCGTATGCCATTCGAATCACCTTGCCTCGTGTGTAACTTGTCTATCCTACATAAAAAGATGCACGACACATGGGTATGTGCGCCAAAAGCCTGACAAATGGTATGAACGTTGCCGCGCCGCGCACCACGGGTCACGGCAACAGGTATCCAAAAGCAGACAAGATGAAAGCGTTCAGGACGAATGGCGTCTCCCGCCGTTCGTCCCAAAAACGGCGCCGCTCGTTTTGCAGTTCTGCCTTCGGTCGAGCCTTGGACGGCGCTGCTGTGCCAAGGCCGTATCTTAAAGCCACGAAATAAAAGCGCGCGGTCAGACAGGTCGCGCAAGGGGTGACGCCGGGGGGCGTCAAAAAGGAAAGGAGGGGAACAATGGCGGACAAGAACGCAGAAGTTGCAGTCGAGGACAACGGCGGCATGAAGAAAACGCTTTCGCTCTGGAACTTCTTCACCATCGGTTTCGGTGCCATCATCGGTACCGGTTGGGTTCTGCAGGTCGGCGACTGGATGGTCGTGGGCGGCGGTCCCGTTCCCGCTATGATTGCATTCCTCTTGGGCGCAATCTTCCTCGTGCCCGTCGGAGCTGTTTTCGGTGAGCTCACGGCTGCTATCCCCATTTCGGGCGGCATCGTCGAGTATGTCGATCGTAGCTTTGGCCGTACGATGAGCTACATCACCGGCTGGCTCCTGGCCCTGGGCAACGGCATCCT
Source organism: Collinsella sp. AM44-11 (assembly GCF_003467145.1). NCBI lineage: Bacteria > Bacillati > Actinomycetota > Coriobacteriia > Coriobacteriales > Coriobacteriaceae > Collinsella > Collinsella sp. AM44-11. The sequence continues at coordinate 11,335 of NZ_QSFE01000010.1, read as the reverse complement.
GTGCCCGTGGGAGGCCATCGCCATCTCGACCCTCGTGTCCGAGATGTTCGGCAGCCTGCCAGGCCTTGAGTGGCTGCGCGCCGTCAAGCTCTACACCATCCTGGGCGCCGACGTTTACCTGTTCCCGACGCTGATCGCGCTCGGCTTTGCAACCTACGTCATCTTCCTCAACTTCCGCGGTGCCAGCTCGGCCGCCAAGCTGCAGGCCTTCCTGACCAAGGCCCTGCTCTGCGGCATGCTGCTCGCCATGGGCGTCTCGCTGTTCACCGGTTCGCCGGACAACGCCATGCCCGTGTTCTCCCAGGTCACCGGTGCTGGCGGCGGCAAGCCCGCTACCGAGGGCACCAGCCTGTTCGCCGGTATCGTGTCGGTCCTGGTTCTGACCCCGTTCTTCTACGCCGGCTTCGACACCATTCCTCAGCAGGCTGAGGAAGCAGCCGAGGGCCTCAACTGGAACAAGTTCGGTAAGATCATCTCCCTGGCCCTGCTGGCCGCCGGCGGCTTCTACATGGTCTGCATCTACTCGTTCGGCACCATCCTCGACTGGCATGAGTTTGTTAAGAGCCCGGTTCCCGCGCTTGCCTGCCTCAAGGGCATCAACATGCTCCTGTACCTGGCCATGCTCGTCATCGCCACGCTTGGACCCATGGGCCCGATGAACTCCTTCTACGGCGCCACGAGCCGCATCATGCTCGCCATGGGCCGCAAGGGCCAGCTGCCCGAGAAGTTCGCCGAGGTCGATCCCAAGTCCGGCGCTCCCAAGCTCGCCTGCGTCGTTCTGGGCGTCATCACCGTCGTCGGTCCGTTCCTGGGCAAGAACATGCTCATCCCTCTGACCAACGTGTCGGCTCTCGCCTTCATCTTCTCCTGCGGCATGGTCGCCCTCGCTTGCCTGCGCATGCGCTTCACCGAGCCCGACCTGCCTCGTCCCTACGAGGTGCCCGGTGGCAAGTTTGGCATCAGCCTCGCTATCGTTGCCTGCGGCACCATCATTGGCCTGCTCGTGATCCCGTTCTCTCCCGCCTCCCTCAACATGGTGGAGTGGAGCATCGTGATCGGCTGGCTGGCTGTTGGCCTGGCCCTCATGGCCTTCACCAATTCCCGCAAAAAATAACGCCTAGCCGGGGCGGATCGGGTGCGCGGGGCCCTCTCTCCCGCGCACCGAACCCGGCACCACTTGGGTAGCTTTGTGAGGCCTTAACCCAACACGGCCTCGCCCACTATATGGATCCATAAGGAGGAACCATGTCCACTAAGTACGCAATCGTTGGCGGCAAGCTCATCGACGGTACCGGTGCCGAGCCGGTCGAGAACTCCCTCGTTCTCGTCGACGACAATGGCAAGATCGAGTACGCCGGTGTCATGCAGGACCTTCCCGAGGGCGTTGAGGTTATCGACGCCGCCGGCAAGACCGTCCTTCCCGGCCTGATCGACACCCACCTGCACTTCTCGGGCAACCTGACCGACGATGACACCGACTGGGTCATGCAGCCGCTCCTCGAGAAGCAGGCCGTCGCCGTCAAGCAGGCCTACGACTGCCTCACCCACGGTCTCACCACCGTCTGCGAGATCGGCCGCTTTGGTATCCAGATCCGCGACTGCATCGACAAGGGCGTCTTCAAGGGCCCGCGCGTTCTGGCAACCGGCCTCGGCTTCTGCCGCGTTGCCGGCCACGGTGATTCTCATCACTGCAGCCAGGAGCTCAACAAGGAATCGCATCCCTGGGGCGATCAGGTCGACGGTCCTTGGGATCTGCGCAAGGCCGTCCGTCGTCGCCTGCGCGAGAACCCCGATGCCATCAAGATCTGGGCTACCGGTGGCGGCATCTGGCGCTGGGACTCCGGTCGCGACCAGCACTACTGCTCCGAGGAGATCCAGGCCGTGATCGAAGAGGCCAAGTTGGTCGGCATCCCCGTGTGGAGCCACTGCTACAACAACCACGCCGCTGCCTACGATTCCGTCCGCTTTGGCTGCGAGCAGCTGATCCACGGCTTCGATATCGATGAGCGCACCATGGACCTCATGGCCGAGCAGGGTACCTTCTTCACCCCGACGATCGCCTTCCTGCCCACCTGGTACGCCACCTATCCGCCCGTCTACGTCCCCGAGCTGCACGACAAGTACGAGGGCACCCTGGTCGAGAAGGAGCTGCAGCGCAACTACGACTGCCTGCGCGAGGCCAAGAAGCGTGGCGTCGTCATGACGATCGGCTCCGACTCCTTCTCCTTCGTCACCCCGTACGGCACCTGCTCCATCGAGGAGATGTACGAGTTCGTCGACAAGATCGGCTTCACCCCGGTCGAGACCATCACCTGCGCCACCCTCAACGGTGCCAAGATGTGCCACATCGAGGACGAGACCGGTTCCATCGAGGCCGGCAAGTGCGCCGACCTGCTGGTCGTCAACGGTGACGTCGCCGCTGACATTCACGTGCTCAACACCGACAACATGGACGTCATCATGAAGGACGGCTGGATCGTCGAGGCTGGCACCTTTGGCGAGGCCAACAAATACAGCGCCTAAGATACCGTTTGTCGATGGCTGGATGTAAAACACAGTTTTTGATTGCATAATGCAATGGAGAGGGTCGCTTGCGGCCCTCTTTATTGCTATGGGTGCGGTAGATAAAAGGGGATGACGGTGGATTTAAACAGGCTGATTCTGGGCAAGAGCTACAACTCTACCAAGGTCTTTCGTACGGCCCAGCATGTGGTCCAGGCCATCCTGCTCGGTGTTGTCGTTCCGGCGCTTATCCTGTTGCTTATCTGGGATTTGACCGATAATCCCAACCCCGTCCCGGGCGTTGTCGTCATTGCCGGCTTGGTCATGCTGTGCTTCTTCTTCTCGTACGTCTTTGTCGTTCCCGACGACCTCACGTCGAGCGCTACCGACCGCACACTCGCCATCGCATCGAAAATATTCGCCTATACGTCGCGAGGCCTTACGCCCGAAGCGGCCCTGGGCGCTTCCAAAATCATCCTTTCCGAGACCATTGCCTCGGCCATCTGCTTTACCGACGGCAAGCAGGTGCTGGCGAGCTGGGGCGAGGACTCGGCAAAATGCCCCGCGGGCACTCCGGTTGTGCTGCGGACTACGCTCAACGTGATCAACAGCGGTGAGCAAAGCGTATTTTCGCGCGATGCCTCGACTGAGACGGGTGGCTACTTTCCGCGCCTGCGCGCCGGTATCGTCGCACCGCTCACCGTGCGCGGGCATTGCGTGGGCACGCTCGAGCTGTATTATCCCCGTCTGGGCAGCATCGATATGCGCCAGACGGCGCTTGCCTCGGGCTTTGCCGACCTCATTTCCACGCAGCTTGCGAGCTTTGAGCTCGAGCGCCAGGACGAGCTTACAGCTCGCGTGGAGCTGCGCGCCTTGCAATCGCAGGTCGATCCTCATTTTCTGTTTAACACCATCAGCACCATCGTGTCGCTCGTGCGTACCGAGCCGGACAAGGCCAGGTCGCTGCTCATCGACTTTTCCAATTACTACCGTCAGACACTGTCCGATTCCGATACCCTCACAACGCTCGAGCACGAGGTGGAACAGGGCACTCGTTACATCAACCTTATGCAGGCCCGGTATGGCGGCGGCCGTCTGCGCGTCTCGGTCGATATCGACTTTGAGGTGCGCGACAGCATGGTGCCGCCGTTTATCTTGCAGCCGCTGCTCGAAAACTGCATCAAGCATGCGCAGCGCGAGACCGAGCCGCTTTCTATTCGTGTTAGGGCTTTTGAGACCGATGACGGTCTGGAGATCATCGTCGAAGATGACGGCATCGGTATGAGCGAAGAAGTCTGCGCGCACCTGTTTGAGCAGCATCGCCGAGAGGAGCCCGAGAGCATTACCGCCGACGGCTCCATCAAGCGAGGCTGCGGCCTGGCGCTCTTCAACGTGCTTCAGCGCATCCATTTCTTTTACGGGGAAGATTCTGGCATGCGCGTGAAGTCCCAGGAGGGCGTGGGAACGCAGGTCATCGTCGAGCTGAACGGCGATCCGCATGAGCCGGCGCCGATGAAGGCGTAGCGCGCGGTTGGATTGAGAGAAAAAAGAGGGGAAGCGCATATGTCCGAGGGATGGAACATCTTGGTGGTTGATGACGAGCCTCCTATTAGGGCTGAGCTACGTTATCTGCTGGAAAAGGATGCACGTGTGGGACAGATTGCCGAGGCGGGCAATGTCACCGAGGCCGTGGAGTCGATTCTGTCGAACAAGCCCGACGTGCTGTTTTTGGATATCACGATGCCCGGCCGCTCGGGAATCGAGCTTGCCGAGACGCTGCAGAACCTAAAAACGCCGCCGGTCGTGGTGTTTGTGACGGCATTTGCCGAGTATGCGGCCGATGCCTATAACCTCGATGCCATTGATTACGTCGTCAAGCCGGTCGAGGATGCCCGCCTGTCAAAGGCGCTCGATAAGATCGAGGCCGCCCTGGGCGTTCGTCGTGTCGTCCATGCTCCGCGCCAGCCCTTGCGCCTGACGGTGGATCGCGGGGGCAAAAAGGTGTTCATCCCCGTGGCGGATGTCTGCTACTTTGAGGCGCGTGCCGATTTTTGCAACGCCGTCTGCGCCGAGGGAACATATCTGATCAATGAGTCGATCTCTTCGCTCGAACGTCGCTTGGGCTCCGAGGGCTTTATTCGCGTTCATCGCAGCTATCTGGTCAATTTGGAAGACGTGCACAATGTTGAGATTGGCTCCACGGGGTTGATGGAGCTCAGGCTCGACCGCGTAAGCTCGACGGTGCCGGTGTCCCGTCGTCGTGCCGCCGAGGTCAAGTCGCACCTGGGGCTTGCGTAAGAGGCTTGCGTGCCGCCGTTTACCATCGCAGGTTTGGCATGGGCGCGCGGTGGGCATAATGGGTGGCATCGAATGAAATCGAAAGGATCATTATGCCCGCGCTTATCACCCATCATCTGTTTGGCGAGGAAAGCATCGACCGGCTTCCGCAGGGCGTCATCACGTCCGATGAAGAGCGCATTGCCTTTATCTTGGGCAACCAAGGTCCCGACCCGTTTTTCTTTCACATTCTGACACCGCGTGTTTCCGACTGTACGCTGCTGGCGCAGGTCATGCATCGCTCGCGCATGTCTCGCCAGTTCGCGTGCCTGCGCGACGGCGTGTCGCATCTGCTGCCGCGCGACGCCAGCTTGGGTCGCGCCTTTGCGCTGGGTCTGCTGTCTCATTACGTGCTCGACCGCAACGCCCACCCCTTTGTCTATGAGCAGCAGTTTGGCATCGTGGAGTCCGATTCAGAGCTTGAGGATTCGAGCAGTCAGGTCCATGCCGTGATCGAGAGCGACCTGGATGTACTGATGCTGCAGCTTAAGCGCGATGGCGCTACGGTCGACGATTACCCGCCGGCGGGCGAGATCGTCACCACCGATCGCATCAGTCGCGTGGCCGGCGTGCTGATGAGCTATGTTGCCGGACGCGTGTACGGCATTGACATTCCGGCGGGGGAGTACGGTGCTGCCGTTGCCAATATGCAGCGACTTTACCGTGCGATTGAGCCGGCCGGCTCCGTAAAGACGCGCGCGATCTCGCTGGTTGAGGGGTTGGTGCACGACTACTCGCTGCTCGACGGCCTTGCCCATCGCGTGACGACGGAGCTGCCCGAGCGCACCGGTAACCTGGGCCATCTGACATGGAAGAATCCCTTTACCGATGAGGTCTCGAACGAGAGTTTCCCCGAGGTCTTTGATCGCGCGCTGGTCGATTACGAGTGCACGGTCGCGCGTTTTATCGAGACCGGTGACATGGAGGCCGTGACCAGTCACGTCAACTACAGCGGTCGCGTGCTCGGCACCGACGAGGAGTTCGACCGCGAGGAGTAGGGTCCGCTCCTGTCTCTTTGCCGAATCCTTACCGGTGCCTCTGTGCAATTGGGGTACGATGAACTAACTGCATATCGGGCGAATACGAAGGGTCCCTGTCCATGAAATACACCAAGCTCGAGCGTAACTGGGTCATGTACGATGTGGGAAACTCGGCCCTCGTGCTGCTCAATACCTCGGTGGTGCCCATCTACTTTAACGCCATCAATACCGGTGCTTCCTCGGCAGACCTGGTGGTCGCTTGGGGCAACGCGCAGACGATTGCCTCGCTGGTCATTGCCATGCTCATGCCCATTCTGGGCGCGCTTGCCGATTACGCCGGCAACAAGATCAAGTTCTTCTTGGGCTTCTTCCTCACGGGCCTGGTTCTTTGCCTGGCGCAGGCTATCCCAATGTCCGCCATGGCATTTTTGACCGTGTACGTGCTGTGCACCATCGGCCTTAACTCTTCTATGACGTTCTACGACGCCATGCTGCCCGACATTACCACCGACGAGCGCATGGACGCCGTGTCCAGCTCGGGCTATGCCTGGGGCTACATCGGTTCCACCGTGCCGTTCATCATCTGCCTGGCGCTTATCATGGGTGGTTCCGCTCTTGGTATCCCCACCATGCTGGCAACGCGTCTGTCGTTTGTCATCACCGGCGCCTGGTGGCTCATCTTTACCCTGCCGCTCATTCGCACCTATAAGCAGAAGTACGGTCGCGAGCGTGGTCCCGAGGACACCATCGGCCACATCGTGGGCGGCGTGTTCTCCGAGGTCGGACACACCATGCGCGAGATCGCCCACAACAAGACCGTGCTGGTCTACATGATCGCGTTCTTCTTCTACATCGACGGCGTGCACACGGTCATTTCCATGGCAACCAGCTATGGATCGGCTTTGGGCATCGACTCGACCCAACTGGTGCTGGCTCTGCTCGTTACGCAGTTTGTGGCCTTTCCGTCCGCCATCATCTACGGCAAGCTTGCCGGTCGCGTGGGCACACTCAATATGATCTTGGTGGCCGTCGCCGCCTATATGGGCATTGTGCTGTTCGCCGCGTTCTTCCTAAAGACCGCCTTTGAGTTTTGGGTGCTTGCCATTTTGGTCGGCCTGTTCCAAGGAGGCGTGCAGGCGCTGAGCCGCAGCTACTTCGGCCGCATTATTCCCAAGGAAAAGTCCAACGAGTACTACGGCTTCTTTGATATCTTTGGCCGATATGCAAGTGTTATGGGCACCTTCTTGGTGTCGGTCGTTACCTCACTGACCGGCAACCCCTCGCTGGGCGTCCTGTCTATCGGCGTGCTGCTGGTGGTGGGCTTTGTGCTGCTGGTCCGTCTGTCCCGCATGTCTCAGACGGCAGAGCAGGCCGCATAGGAACTGGCCGGTAATTGCGTCCGCCGCGATACTCTTTTGGGGTTATCCGCAATAAACATTCTGACTTTCGAACAATGATTAGCCCAAGTGGGTATGATGGAGTCAGCTAGGTCGCGGGGCGTCGCCTGTGTTTGGCGGCGTCCCGTTTTTGTGTTGCAGGGAGGGTAAGGCATGAACGCCACGGTCGTGATTCCAACGTATTGGGCGGGCGATGACGCTCGCGCAAACGCCCCTGGCACCTATGACCATTCGACACGACTCAACGCCGACAATCCCGAACTCGACCGCTGCCTGGCCTCGCTTGAGCAGGTGCGCGACATCCCGCGCATCATCCTTTTGGTGGTCTGTCCCGTTTCTGCCACAGCCGATGTGTCGCTGCGCGTGCACGAGATTGTCGACGCGCATCCCACGCTCAAGGTCACCGTTGTTACCAACACCCAGGCCTCGCGCATCGCAGACCGGGTTGCTCAGATCGCGCCCAAGGGTTCGGGCGAGTGCGTGAGCCTGCGAGGCTACGGTGCCATCCGCAACATGGGGCTGGCCTGCGCTGCGGTGCTGGGGCATGACGCGGTTATCTTTTTGGATGACGATGAGACTGTCATCGACGCCGACTTTATGAAGCGCGCGACCTATGCGTTGGGGCAGCAGACGCGTCAGGGCTTGCCTATCTTGGTCAAGAGCGGCTATTTCTACGATCGCGACGGCTCGCCGTTGGCTCCCACGGACAAGGCGGGCATCTGCCATCGTTGGTGGACCAAGCGCATCGAGTTCAACCGTTGGATGAAAAAGGCGCTCTCGGGTACCCGCATCTCGCGCTCCAACTACGTGTGCGGCGGCCTGATGGCCCTGCACGCCCGCGCCTTTACGCGTGTGGCCTTTGACCCGTTTATCACCCGCGGCGAGGACTTGGATTACCTCTTTAACATGCGCATGTTTGGCTACGACGTGTGGTTCGATAACGAGTGGACCGTGCGCCATCTGCCTCCGGAGTCCGAAAAGCGCTCACCGCGCTTTATGCAGGATGTATACCGTTGGTACTACGAACGGGCCAAGTTGACGTTCGCCGCGCATCAAAAGGAGCTCATTCCCGTTACGGCGGCATCGCTCATGCCCTACCCGGGCCCGTGGATTTCGCGCGAGCTCGACGACCGCGTGCGCAAGACCGCTATGGTCCGCAGCGTGTTTACCCGCGAGCATGAAGGCTACCTGCGCATCTGGCGCCATGGTATCGACGAGGCAAAGGCCTATGCGCGCCAAAACGCTGCAAGCTACCTGCGTTTCCAGAGCTTTTGGCCCAAGATCATGGACGGGCTTTGGCGTGACGCACAACTGATCAGTATCCTGGAGGGGGCCGAATGATCGACCGCCGCGCCCAGCGCGATAGTTCATCATCAATCTTTCGCATCATTGCCGTTGCCTGCGCCATTTGCGTGCTGATGTACTTTATTTTTGCCTTGGCGACCGGTATCGAGCCGATTGCCACGGTGATTGCCTGCGCGCTGCTGTGCATCTTTCTGTGCATCTTTATCTTTTTGACGCTCAATCCCGATTCGGTGCGCTCCCAGTACACCGAGGAGACGCTCTCGGTGGCCTCGGCCATGCTCGAGGACATTAAGGGCGGTCTGACGCAGGAGTCGGCGCGTTTGGTGTGTCAGCGCATTTTGCCCGAGACACGCGCCATGACGGTGGCCATCACCGACGAGGACAACGTGCTTGCCTGCGCGGGCGAGTTTGAGGAAAAACTACTGCCAGATTCTCCCATCCACACGCTTGCCACACGCTACGTTATCGAACATGGCATCGTGCAATCGTTCAACCGTATGGTGGATGTCGTGGGCTCGGACGGCTCGCACAACCAAGTCCCCGCCGGCATTATCGCCCCCATCAAGGTGGGCGATCGTACCGTCGGCACGCTCAAGTTCTACTACAAGACCCCGCGCGCCGTCGACCGTACCCAGTACGCGCTTGCCTCGGGCTTTGCCGAGATCTTGTCCACGCAGCTCGCCATCCACGAGCTCGAGGTGCAAAAGGAACTCACAGCGCGCGCCGAGGTGCGTGCGCTGCAGGCGCAGATTAACCCGCACTTCCTGTTCAACACGCTGAACACCATTGCATCGTTTACGCGCACCGACCCGCTGCGGGCTCGCGAACTGCTTCGTGAGTTCTCATCGTTCTATCGCGCCACGCTCGACAACTCGGGATCGCTTATTCCGGTCTCGCGCGAGGTCGCACAGACCAAGCGCTACCTTACCTTTGAGAAGGCCCGCTTTGGCGAGGACCGCGTGCTTGCGACGTTCGATGTGTCCGAGGATGTGGAAGATACGCTGGTGCCGGCGTTCGTGATCCAGCCGATTGTCGAGAACGCTGTGCGTCATGGTATGGGCGATGACGACGCCCTGAGGATCGACGTGACCGTTCACCAAGACGGCGAGGATGCAATCTTGATTGCCGTGGCCGATAATGGCGTGGGCATGGATGAGGGTACCGCCGCCAGACTGTTTGACGAGCGCTCTGCCCGTCCCGACGCCAGCTCTCCCCAGGGTGGCGGCGCCGGTGTGGCCATGCACAATATTTCGGAGCGCATCCATCGCTTTTTTGGGCCGCACTCTTATACGCGTGTCGAATCGGCGCCGGGCAAGGGCACCAAAGTGCTTCTTCATCTTGATTTGTCAGAGAGCATCTTTGACATTCAAGAGTAAAATAAAAGGCTACGGGCTCAACGTCGTGCGACGGATGCCCGGCGTAGTTAGTTGACGAAAGGTTTTATCCCTATGCTGCGTGCGATGATTGTGGATGATGAGGCGCCGGCTCGCTCGGAGCTTCGCTTCTTGCTCGAGCAAACGGGCAAGATCGGCACGATCACGGAGGCGTCGAGCGTCCGCTCCGCCATCGAGATGCTTATGGAAAGTCGCGTGGATGTCGTGTTTCTCGATATCTCGATGCCCGGTGCCTCGGGCCTGCAACTTGCCGAGGCGCTGCATAAGCTCAAAAATCCGCCGGCGATCGTGTTTGTGACTGCGTATAGCGACCATGCGGTCGAGGCATTCGACGTCGATGCCGTCGATTATCTGATGAAGCCTGTCGAGGAAGCTCGCTTGGATCGCGCGATCGAGAAGGTCATGCAACGCGCCAAGCCGGTTACGGACAGCAAAGTGACCATCGAGCGTATCCCGGTGGAAAAGGGCGGCCGCAAGGTGCTCATTCCCGTGGATGACATCCGCTTTATCATGGCAAAGGACGATTACTCCTGCATCTATACCGTCGATGATCGCTTTTTGTCGACGACCTCGCTGGCGCAGTTTGAGGCCAAGCTCTGCGACTTTGGCTTCTTCCGTGTTCACCGCCGCTATATCGTCAACCTAGCGTGCGTCACGGACGTTGAGACGGTGCCCTCGGGCGCCATCCAGCTGGGCATTACGGGCGTCGACGAACGCGTGCCGGTTTCGCGCCGCCGCGTCGTGCCGCTCAAGAAGGCCTTGAGTCTCTAGCACACTGGCCCCGCAGCCCTGTAGACCCATCGTCTGCGGGGCCGTGGGGCCTTTTTTGTATGTATCTGCCGAATCGTTTTTTTGCGGAAGGGATCCCATGAACAGTGCAAGCGCCAAGCGTATCGACATCATCTCGGACACCCACGGCTATTTATCGCCTGCGCTCTTGGATGAGCTTGAGGGCGCAGATCTGATCATCCACGCCGGCGACCTCACGTCAGAGATGGACTACGAGCACCTATGCACCATCGCCCCCGTGCGGGCCGTCTTGGGCAACAACGATTACTACCGCGACTACGGTCCCGATGTAGACCGTCTTGCGCTCTTTACCTACGAAGGCCTCAAATTCGCCGTAGCCCATTACCGCGAAGACCTTCCGGTGGGATCCGTAGACGTAGCCATCAACGGCCACACCCACGTAACCAAAGAAGCCCAAGTGGGCCGCTGCCTAGTCCTCAACCCGGGCAGCGCCAGCTACCCCAGAGGCACCCGAGGCCCCACCATGGCCAGAATGCTCGTTAAAGACGGCAAGATCCTAAGCACCAAGTTTATTGACTTGGACTAACCGCAACAAAAACGGGGGATGCACAACGCATCTCCCGTTTTCTTTGAGCCAAAGGTCGAAGTCCAACAAGAACCATCAGACCAA